>RFMZ01000197.1 GCA_009927445.1 Betaproteobacteria bacterium | reverse complement strand
GTGTTCGCACCGAAGGTGTAATCAAAATCCTCTGGTTGTACATCAAGTATTTTTTGCGTTTTCGAAACACCCGAATTATTCACTAAAATATCAATTTCTCCAGCCTGCTCGTATGCCATACTCACTGCTGTTTCAATACTCTTTTGATCAGTCACATCCAGCGGAACAACAATGGCCTCTTGACCATTAGCCTGAATTTGATTTTGTAAATCCTGCAATTTATCAAGTCGACGCGCCGCTAAAATCACTTTGGCACCCGCACTAGCCAAAGTACAGGCAAATTGTCGACCAAGCCCACTAGACGCACCAGTAACTAGCGCTACTTTGCCAGTTAAATCAATTTGATACGCCATACTACCTCCAGAAAAGAGTTATCTTAAAATATTGACTGCAAAGGTAATTCTATACAGTTTATCTAGCCTTGGGTTAGATCTTTATGCCGTGCCATAATTAAATACGTAAAACAATTTTTAAATGAAAAATAGCTACGAAAAAAGTAAACCAAACACCTAGCAAGTTCCCCCATATAACTCCAATATAACTTCGCAAATACCCCCAAACATGCAACCAAACGAAACTCTCGAACAAGAACTACTCCAAAACTTTGGCCCTAGAGAATCCATGGATTATGATGTTGTGATTGTGGGTGGCGGACCTGCCGGCCTATCGGCCGCCATCCACATCAAACAACTCGCTCAAAAAAATTCTCAAGAAATATCCGTCTGTGTTTTAGAAAAAGGCTCTGAAGTTGGGGCACATATTCTGTCCGGTGCTGTGATGGATCCGATTGCACTCAATGAACTTTTTCCGAATTGGCAAGAACTTGGCGCACCACTCAATACCCCGGTCAAAGAGGATCGATTTTTATTCCTAAGCGAAAAAAAATCCTTTCAAACACCACAGTGGCTCTTACCGAGTTGCTTTACCAATCACGGTAACTACATTATTAGCTTATCGAATTTCACCAGATGGCTCGCAGAGCAAGCAGAAAGTCTTGGGGTTGAGATATTTCCCGGTTTTGCTGCAGCAGAAATCCTTTGGAATGAAGAAACTGTCGTGGGTGTTGCTACTGGCCATCTTGGGCTTGGAAAAGATGGCAAACCAACCGAAAATTTTTCTCTTGGGATGGAACTGCGGGCAAAATATACACTCTTTGCCGAGGGCGCGAGGGGGCATTTGGGTAAACAACTCATCGCCAAATACCAGTTAGATCAAGATACTGCCCCTCAAAGCTATGGAATCGGTATCAAAGAACTCTGGGAAATCCCAGCAAATCAGCACCAAGAGGGACTCGTGGTGCACACCGCCGGCTGGCCATTAAGTTCAGATACCTACGGTGGATCATTTCTTTATCACCTTGCAAATAATCAAGTTGCAGTTGGCCTAGTTGTTGGACTAGCTTATAAAAACCCCTATCTCTCACCTTTTGATGAATTCCAAAAATACAAAACACATCCCGCAATTCGGGGAGTTTTTAAAAATGGTAAGCGTCTAGGCTACGGCGCACGAGCAATTACTGCTGGGGGACTTTCTAGTCTGCCCAAAACCATCTTTCCAGGCGGAGCTTTAATCGGTTGTGATGCCGGCTACCTCAATGCCTCTCGCATTAAAGGGAGTCATGCTGCGATTAAATCTGGCATGCTGGCTGCCCAAGCTATAGTGAGTGCGCTTGCTCAGCAACGTCAACATGATGAATTAACTGCCTATCCAGAGGCCTTCGCGAATAGCTGGCTTCATCAAGAACTCCATCGTGCTAGAAACTTTAAGCCTGCCATGTCTAAAGGACTATTCATGGGAACTATGCTCGTTGGATTTGAACAAAAGATACTGGGCGGTAAAGCACCTTGGACAATGCGTAATACAAAAGCTGATCACGCTTGCCTTGAGCCTGCTGCGCTCCACTCTGTCATTCATTATCCAAAGCCAGATGGTGAACTCACCTTTGATCGACTCTCTTCGGTATTTATATCAGGAACAAATCATGAGGAAAACCAACCGGCACATCTCACCCTCAAAAATAGCAGCATTCCAGTGCACACCAATCTGCCAATCTATGCGGGCCCTGAACAGCGCTATTGTCCAGCAGGCGTTTATGAGTTTGTGAACAAAGAGGGTATAGAACATCTACAAATCAACGCCCAAAACTGTGTTCATTGTAAAACCTGTGATATCAAAGATCCAAGCCAAAACATTGTCTGGGTAAGCCCAGAAGGTGGCGGTGGACCCAATTATTCTGGTATGTAAAACTGTCCTCTAGGGCAATCTTGATTGCGTGGTAAAAGGCTACTTTTTGTCTAGAACCCCACTTGCTGAAGAAGTCGTTGCTGCAGGAGTCGTTGCTAGTGGAGTCGTTGCCATGCGAGATGATTGCCGAATGGAAAAGTAGCCAAAAATACAAGCGACTGCAGATAACCCAAAGGCATGGGCAGGACCAAAGCTATCCCAAACCCAACCGGCCACAACCCCACCAATACTTCCCCCTAAGCCATAGGCAACAGTCGTATATAAAGCCTGCCCCCGAGCTTGCGTAGGCCCTTGAAACCAAGTCAACATTAATTGAATACTTGCACTGTGGTGTGCTGCAAAAGTCGCTGCATGAAATATCTGCACAATCAATAAAGGCCAAAATGCCGGTACATAAGCAATCACTACAAAACGCACAATACCAATTAAAAAGGAAATTTCAATAATTCTTCGGGCTGACATTTTTAAATATACCCGCTTTTGAAAATAAAAATAAATTACTTCAGCGCCAACTCCAATCAACCAGAAAAATCCAATCATCTCCTTGCCATAACCCAACTTGACTAGATATAAGGAGTAAAAAACATATAAACTTGCGTGCGCAAAAATCATCCAAAAGGTCGACGAAAAAAACCATAATACTTCTGGTCTTTTAATAATATGGCGCATCTGCCCACTACTTAGAGGCTGCCCGGTCATCGGAGGTTCCCATAAAATCCAGGTGCACAAGGTCACACATGCTAATAAAATCCATCCCACCCACGTCAGCGACCAAATACCCTGACTTTCAAACCAATAACCCCCAGCAAAGACGGCAAACATAAATCCAATCGAACCCCACAGTCTTAATTTGCCATACCGACTCTCAAAGGCGTTCTCTTTTTGTAAGGCATGTAAAGTGGCCGCCTCACCTAAAGGCGTCAAACTACTACTAAAAGTATTTAATAAAAACATCCATAACAAAATTGGCCAAAAACTTTGTAAATAAAATATCCCTGTAAACAAAATGAGTGAAATAACCGCAGTGACCCGCATGATCCCAATCCGGTCTTGCCGAAAATCAGCTAACCAACCCCAAGCAAATGGCCCCATAATACGGGTGATTTGTAACATGGACATGAGTAATGAAATCTGTATCGCAGTAAATCCAATGGCATCGAAGTACAAGCTCAAATAAGGACTCACTATCCCTAAATACCCATAATAGAAAAAGAAAAATAGGGCAAATCGAGACTGACTATTGATTCGAAACATCAAAGGGATTCGAAACATCAAAGGATCAAGAAATAAAAAACATCAAGGGATTAAAAAAATCAACGATTGTAGTTGCTACTTACAATAACAATTCAAGGTCGCTGCGCAGCAATGGCCGGCGTTATGCAGACAACCTCGCCACACTGCGCACGGTGACGCAAGGCATGATCCATCACCACTAAGGCGAGCATCGCCTCAGCAATCGGCGCAGCTCGAATTCCAACACAAGGATCATGTCGACCTTTGGTTTGTATCTGAATAGGCTGACCATGCATATCAATCGAATTTTTGGCAGTCAAAATACTCGAGGTGGGCTTAATTGCAATCGAAATATCTAAATCCTGACCAGTGCTGATACCTCCAAGAACTCCCCCAGCATGATTTGTCGCAAAACCGTCAGGGTACATCTCATCCCCATGAAAGCTGCCCCGCTCAGTGACGCATTGAAATCCGCTACCAATCTCGACCCCTTTGACCGCATTGATCCCCATCATGGCATGCGCAATATCAGCATCTAATTTATCAAATAATGGATCACCTAAACCGATCGGCATCTGCTTAGCTTGCACAGTAATCCGTGCGCCACAAGAGTCGCCATCTCGGCGCAAAGCATCCATGTACGATTCTAATTGGGCAATCATCGTCTGATTCGGTGCAAAAAAAGGATTATTAGAAATATGCTCTACACTTTCGAATGGAATCGGGATTTCACCAAGTTGGGTCATGTACGCCACAAAGTAAGTCCCGTAATGTTCTTTTAACCATTTCTTGGCAATGCCAGCAGCCGCCACAACCGGGGCAGTTAAGCGGGCTGAAGAACGCCCCCCTCCCCGAGGGTCGCGTAAGCCATATTTTTGCTGATACGTGTAATCTGCATGACCAGGCCTAAATGTATTCAGAATATCGCTATAGTCTTGGCTTCTCTGATCGGTATTGCGAATGATTAATGCAATCGGCGTACCCGTAGTCTTGCCTTCATAAACACCTGACAAAATCTCTACTTGATCAGCTTCTTGACGCTGGGTTACATGCCGTGATGTTCCTGGGCGACGCCGATCTAAGTCATGCTGCAAATCTGCGGCACAAAGTGCCATTCCAGGGGGGCAACCGTCCACAATAGCACCAATGGCAGGGCCATGTGATTCACCAAAGGTGGTCGTTGTAAAGAGAGTTCCAAGAGAGCTTCCAGCCATAATCGATATTATGGCATCTTACGCAGTCTCATACTTAAAATTTGCCGAAGTTCATCCTACTTCGCTTCGCTTGGCCAGTCCCGAATGTAAGCCTTCAACATCGTGTTCTCAAAGCCCTGTGCCTCAACAACAGACTTAGCTACATCATAAAAAGAAATAACGCCCATTAATATCTGCCCATCTAAAACTGGTAAATACCGTGCATGGCGCTCTAGCATCATTTTACGAACCTCATCTAACCCTCGTCTGCGGTTCACAAACTAAAGGCATCTTTTCCATAATAGCCCCGACTTGAACTTGGTCTAAGACCCCTTGATGCTTCGCTAAGTTTTGGATGATTTCTCGAAAAGTTAACATCCCAACAAGCGCACCCTGGTCTAGAACAACTAATGACCCAATGTCATGGTCAGCCATGATATTGACCGCCTCCATCACCAAAGTTGTCGGAGATACCTTAAAAAGCGTATTTCCCTTTAATCTTAAAATATCACTGACTTGCATGATTTCTCCTTCGTATGATTTTTCTTTCAATCACTATCTATAAAATTGCCCACACTACCCTTGTCATTAAACTCTATATCTTAGACTTGCACGAATCTCTGGCATTCTAGCGGTCAACACAGCCCCAGCTAGTGTCACCCACCAAGTTAAGTAAATCCATAGTAAGAATAATGGCAAAATGGCAAATGCACCATATAAGGTTTTATAGACAGTGACCTGCGCTATAAATAAGGTAAAGCCATATTTAGCTGCCTCAAAAAAAATCGCCGCGAGCACGCCGCCAATGAAAGCGTCAACCCAAGCAACTTGCGCGCTAGGGCCAAAGCGATACAAAATAACAAAAGGTAAGCTCGTAAAAACAAACGCTAAAATAAAATTGAGTAACTCCACATGGATCTGTGTTCCTAAATCAATGCCCTGCGTCATACTCATCAATAAAGTAGTGATATAAATACTTAACCCTAACAAAATCGGCCCAAGCACTGTCACAATCACATAGATCAGTAAACGGACCCAAAAGGGCCGCTGACGCTGCACTTGCCAAACCTGATTAAACGACTTTTCGATCGTCATCAAGGTCAAAAATGCACTAAATATTAATCCCACTACACCAAATAAGGTCAATCCTTTTGAGTGCGTTGAAAACTCATCCAAATAGGTACTAACAGATTGACTTAGCCCCCCCGGAATCAATGTCACACTGATCCAGGCTTGTATACCCTCTCGAAAGTTCACAAACTGTGGCAACTGGCCAATTAAGATCGTTGCAATGGATAGCATTGGAACAATTGCTAAAACAGTCGCAAATGCCAGACTCGCTGCAACTTGGTTAATTTGGGCGCTTGCAAAGCTCGATTTCCAAAAGAAATAACTTCCCTTTAAACTAGGCACTCGGTGCCGGTTATTATTTATTAACATTGCTTCGTCATTATTTTGAATTTACCCATATCATACGTATTATGCAATCTCTTAACCTACTGATCCTTTATTACTCTAGAAATGGTGCTACACGCCAACTTGCCGAACTAATCGCCGAAGGCGTCGAAACAATTCCGCAAGCAAGCGCAATCCTAAGAACTGTTCCAGCAATCTCAACCGTTTGTGAAGCTACCGAAAGTTCGGTTCCAACAACTGGTTCACCCTACGTCGAGCAAGCCGACCTTGCCAATTGCGACGGACTAGCACTTGGATCACCAACCCGCTTTGGGAATATGGCAGCTCCCTTAAAATATTTCCTTGACGCAACTGTTGCCTCTTGGCTCAGTGGTGCCCTAGAGGGCAAGCCCGCCTGCGTCTTTACTAGCTCAGGTAGCCTTCATGGCGGACAAGAAAGTACCTTTTATCGATGATGCTGCCCCTCATGCATCATGGGATGGTGCTCATGGGACTGCCCTATTCAGAGTCGTCCCTGCATCATACACAGTCTGGAGGAACGCCCTATGGGGTTTCGCATTATGCGGGTTCAAATGGCACGATGGCCCTAAGTACTGATGAAAAAACACTAGCCTATCGCCCAAGGTAAACGCCTAGCTCTATTAGCAAAAAAAATTAAATTTGCGCCTACAAATTAATTTTAAAAACCCAAATTAACATGCGTATTTTTCCAAATCATCTCAATTCTTATCAAGCCTTAACTTTTATAAGTACCGTTTTATTGTGCGTACTGTGTGTCGCTTGGGAGTGGTTCTTGGAACCTCTTCGCCCAAACGGCTCTTGGATGATTTTAAAGATATTGCCCCTAGCATGGTTTTTACCTGGACTGTACCAAGGTAAAAATTATTCAATGCAAGCTGTCTCTATGATTATTCTTTTATATTTTTTTGAGGGTTTGACAAGACTTTTTGAGGCTGGCTTAAACCCATTATTGGCTAGCCTGGAAATTATTCTATCTTGCTTCATTTTTTTTGCGATATTAAAACATCTCGGCCCTATCAAAAAAGCGGCAGTTGCCCTCAAAAAACAAGTCGAGGCAGAGCAAGGCAGCAAGAAAAAAGACTCCTATTGATTATTTTCATCAGCAATCTAATGCCCAATATAAAATAAATCACAACGCAAGCTAAAAAGATTTTCAAAACTGAATTGATTGTTCGTTGACAAAATACCGTTATGATGCAATTTTAAGTAATTACCCACCTTTTGGAGAAAAACAAATGACAACTACTTTATATGGCTACTGGCGCTCCCTAGCCGCATTTCGGGTTCGTGCGGCCCTGAATTACAAAGAAGTATCTTTTACCGAAAAAATTATCGATCTGAGTCAAGGTGATCAATTTTCTGCAAGCTATCATGAGCTCAATCCCCAACACGTTATCCCACTTCTTGAACATCAAGGGAAAAAAATAACCCAATCTCTGGCCATCTTGGAATACATCGATCAGGTTTGGCCTACAAAACCTTTGCTGCCAAAAGACCCCTATGAGCAAGCCTATCTGCGCTCGATTTCGCAAATAACTATTGCAGACACACACCCTCTCGTTGTGCCGCGCGTTAGAAATTTCTTAGGTAAAACCTATCACCAAGACGAAGCAGGCCAAACCGCCTGGGCTCAACACTGGTTAAATCTGGGTAGCTTAGCCATTGAGGAACGCCTGTTGGGCGAAAAATTGTATGGTCAGTTCTGTTTAGGAGATAACCTATCACTTGCTGACCTGGCCTTGGCATCCCATGTAGTGGGCGCACGAATTTTTAAAGCGGATCTAAGCCATTGCCCAACATTAATTCGTATAGTTGACCGTGTTTTAGAAATTCCATCAATTGGCATGTCACACCCTCTAAAACAACCTGGCGCCCCGAAGATGTAAACAAGTTTTAGAAAAGTATCAAATTCGATAAGGGCGCAAGAGGCCTTATCGAATTAAGATTTAAACTCGATTTCTAATAATTTGACGATGTAATCTGCTTCATTACGCACATTATGCTCTACTCCAATCGGATGCGTTTTGAATTCTTGTGCAGGGTGTTCACTATGAAATTGACTACCGTCAACTCGGGTGTGAAATAACTTAGCATCCGTTAAATATAGCGCACCATAGTGGTACTCATGTTTATGCCAACCCGTATTATCACCAGGAGCAAACTCAAATAAACTGATGCGAGTTTGGTCGTTATCTAATAGAACTTGACGCATTGCTAGCTTGCCCACTGGCAACTCCTTAACACCCATCAAAGCATCGCGCGACTCATTGTAATATTCACCCATAATAATTGGCCCCCTCAGTTCTTTTGCTTATGTTTTAGTCTATCTATTTATTTACCAAACTATACTCGATTTTGTACAGAACCCAAAACACCCTAAATCCCAACTAAACCTCCAATAAGCAGCAGCACTCTAGCCCTCCATTCTGATGTAAGCTCGTAACCTCATGCCGTATAGCTTTAGATCGACATTCCGTGACTGAGTTTCCAAAACTACAGAATACTCAAACGAGACTATCGAACTAGCTTTAGCGCATACAATTCAGGCCTAGGCTGCCTATAGAAAGCAAGAGCAGAAACGGGCTTGCATGATGGACGAATGGGAAGGCTTGATAAAACGATGTATGGATAATCAGTCCAGTAACGACCGATAGTAGCCCCTGGACATTTAGCTGTATTGTGTTTTTCGGCGAGCCCTTGACGGAGTTATAGCTCCTTCAATTTGGTACTTTAAGTACTTTAATGACCTATAAATAAATCATTAAAGTACTTAAAGAATCATTTATAAGTCATTTTTATTGACGAATGATGTCTAAGAATGTATATTGTTGGCTTGGACTTAACCAAAGCATGAGGCAATTATGCGCGTAAATCAACAACTAATCCT
>RFMZ01000114.1 GCA_009927445.1 Betaproteobacteria bacterium | reverse complement strand
TTGCCTTTTAGCTGGATTTTTCGTTAGTTGTGCCCCCAAATGTTAATGAAGCTATGGTTGACTAGGGTTAGCTATGGACAACAAAAAACCCTTTAAGTTATTATTCGTAAAGGGTTTTATTGTTAACGCTAGGTGTTTATGGTACTGGGGCTGGTGGAACCGGCGGGAATCGAACCCGCGTCCGCAAATCCTCTACATGAAGTTCTACATACTTAGTTGTGTCATTTGATTTAATTCAACCAGCGCAGACCAACATGCTTTGATTAAACGATTCGCTTTAGTTCTAGCTTCGTTGATAGCGACCCTCAACGACACGATCCGATATAAATGACCTCGAATGGTATTTCTACCCCAGTCTATCGGCAAACTGGTTCGAGGGCGACAGCCCTTAGGCTGCTAGTGCGTAACGTTCGTCGTTAGCAGTTATTACAATCCCATTGATTTACGAGATAACGGGTCCTCGGTATGCCCTGCATGCTTCGCAATCCACGTCGAAACCAAGTCGGTCCCATAGTAAAAATACGCAACAAGTTTATTCTAGTCGGTTTTTGGGGAAAATGATATCAATTAGATCAGTAGGGTGATAGGCTAAATGATCAGCCCCCCATGAATCGGGCGGTTCGTGGTTACCACAATAGCCATAAGCTGCAGCGACTGTTTGCATACCAGCGGCTTTACCGGCAACAATGTCTCGCAAATCATCCCCAACATACAAGCTATGCTTGGGGTCAATTTCAAGGATTTTAGCTGCAAGCAAAATCGGGGCGGGGTGTGGTTTTGCAAAGGGGGTTGTATCACCACTCACAATAGCTCGAGTTCTTTGATCAAGTCCCATGCTTTGCATCAGGGGATTGGTAAACCGTTTTTGCTTATTAGTGACTATTCCCCAGGGAATGTTGGCTTGATCCAGTAAATTTAACAAATTCTCAATATCATCAAAAAGTCGTGTGTGAACATGGATTGCCGCCTGATAGTTATTTAGGAACTCATCTCGTAAGTCGGCAAACGAATCATCATCGGGTTTAATTCCGAAACTAGCTTCGATTAGCCCGCGAGCACCAGCCGATGCTAATGGCCTCAATATTTGGGGGTCAATCGGATGTAAATGCCTATCAATCCGCATCTGATTTGCTGCGGCAGCTAAATCGGGGGCTGTATCGGCAAGGGTGCCATCGAGATCAAAAAAAACGCTTCTAAAGTTAGTCGATAGGCGCATTATACGAGTGGTTTTTTAACGGCAATGAGATAGTTCACATCAACATTTGAGCCGAGTGAGTAACTACCAAGTATAGGGTTGTAATTTAAACCTGTTAAGTCCATGATTTCTAGGCCGGCATCTCTTAAAAAGTGGGCTAACTCAGATGGTTTGATAAATTTTGCATAGTCATGCGTTCCTTTGGGGAGCATTCTAAGCACATATTCCGCGCCAATCACTGCCATTAAATAGGATTTAAGATTCCTATTTAAGGTACTAAAAAAAAGCATTGCCCCTGGTTTAGCTAGTTTTGCGCAGGCTGTAATAATTGATTGTGGGTCTGGAACGTGTTCGAGCATTTCCATACAGGTAATTACATCGAAAGTTTCGGCAGACTTGTTTGCCAAATCTTCTGCACTGATGCATTGGTAATTGATTTGGACCTGGGATTCAAGACTATGCAGGTCGGCAACGTTAAGGGCCTTTTTTGAGAGATCGATACCACTTGTGATTGCCCCGGATTGCGCCATCGCCTCGGACAAAATTCCCCCGCCACATCCTACGTCAAGGACTTGTTTGTTGCGAAGATCGATATGTGATTGAATCCACTTTAAACGAATGGGGTTAATTTCATGTAACGGTTTAAATTCACTAGTTGGGTCCCACCAGCGACTGGCTAGGGCACTAAATTTATCGATTTCGGTTTGGTCTTTATTTTCAACAACCATGATT
>RFMZ01000185.1 GCA_009927445.1 Betaproteobacteria bacterium | reverse complement strand
AAATAATTGTAGCATCATCTTTTTGTGATTTCCGTTATTAGTCCCTTGATTTGTAAGGAACTGTCTCATTCCACCAACATTATCACTAATGCACATGTTAAAATTGTGACATGGAACAAGTCGCTAAAGAAACAATACCCGTATCACTAGAAGATGAAATGCGGCGGTCCTATTTGGACTACGCAATGAGTGTGATTGTTGGCAGAGCCCTGCCAGATGCCAGAGATGGTCTAAAACCGGTCCACCGGCGGGTGCTTTTTGCCATGCACGAGCTCAATAATGACTGGAATAGGGCTTACAAGAAGTCAGCCCGTATTGTTGGGGATGTAATTGGAAAGTACCATCCCCACGGCGATACTGCGGTTTATGACACGATAGTCCGAATGGCGCAGAACTTTTCTTTGCGATATATGCTGGTTGACGGACAAGGTAATTTCGGGTCCGTAGACGGGGATAATGCGGCGGCCATGCGTTATACCGAGATTCGCTTATCGAAGATTGCCCATGAATTACTCAACGATATTGACAAGGAAACGGTCGATTTTGGCCCGAATTATGACGGTAGTGAAAAAGAGCCGCTGATATTACCTGCCAAAATCCCTAATTTACTCATTAATGGGTCTTCTGGGATTGCGGTTGGTATGGCAACGAATATCCCGCCTCACAATATCGATGAGGTAATTGCTGGCTGTATATTTCTCTTAGAAAATCCGGATTGCACGATTGACGAGCTAATTGAGTTGATTCCTGCACCTGATTTTCCGACAGCTGCCACTATTTATGGAATTCAAGGGGTGCGTGAAGGTTATCGAACTGGCCGTGGGCGAGTCATTATGCGCGCTAAAACCCACTTTGAGGACATGGAAAAGGGGCAACGTCAATCGATTATCGTGGACGAGCTTCCTTATCAGGTAAATAAAAAGAATTTACTAGAGCGAATTGCTGAGTTAGTTACTGAGAAGAAGATTGAGGGTATTTCAGATATTCGTGACGAATCCGATAAATCTGGTATGCGCGTGGTGATTGAGCTCAAACGGAACGAAGTCCCCGAGGTCATTTTAAACAATCTCTATAAAAACACCCAATTACAAGATAATTTCGGTATGAATATGGTGGCCTTGGTAGATAACCAGCCACGCTTACTGAACTTAAAGCAAATGCTCGAATGTTTCTTGCGACATCGGCGAGAAGTTGTTACACGTCGAACGCTTTTTGAGTTGCGTAAAGCTAGAGATCGCGGGCATGTTTTAGAAGGTTTAGCTGTTGCTTTAGCCAATATTGATGAATTTATTGCATTAATTAAGGCAGCGCCAAATCCTCCAGAGGCTAAAAAAGAATTACTCAATCAGGTCTGGGACTCGAGCGTTGTGCGTGAGATGTTATCGCGGGCATCGATTAGTACTCAGGGTGGGCGGCAAGCCTATCGGCCGGAACGTTTACCAGCAGAACTTGGATTACAAGCGGATGGTTTATACCGCTTGTCTGAGGATCAAGCTCAGGAAATTTTACAAATGCGTCTGCAGCGGTTAACGGGTCTTGAGCAAGATAAGATTGTGCTGGAGTACCGGGAAGTCATGGATGAGATTTCTGATTTATTAGATTTATTATCTCGACCTGATCGGGTAACGGAGGTTATTCGTTCTGAGTTATTACTCGCTAAAGCCGAGTTTGGACAAGAGGGTTCTGACACAGGGCGTCGCTCGCAGATTGAGATGAATGCGACGGAGTTATTTACTGAGGATTTAATTACTCCTCAGGACTTGGTTGTAACCCTATCCAATACGGGTTATATGAAGAGTCAGCCCCTAACCGAGTACCGCGCCCAAAAACGGGGTGGTCGAGGCAAGCAGGCCACTACTACCAAAGATGAAGACTGGATAGAGACTTTATTTGTTGCCAACACGCACGATACGATTTTGTGTTTTTCAGATCGTGGCAGATTGTATTGGTTAAAGGTTTGGGAGGTCCCGCAGGGTAGTAGGACTTCACGTGGCAAGCCAATTGTCAATATGTTCCCCTTAATTGAGGGCGAGAAAATCACCACTATATTGCCAATTAAGGGTTATTTAGACAGCCAGTATGTCTTTATGGCAACCCGTTTTGGAGTCGTAAAAAAATCGCGGTTGAGTGACTTTTCTAATCCGCGTAAATCGGGGATTATTGCGGTCGATTTAGACGAAGGTGATATTTTAATTGGTGCCGCAATTACCGATGGCCACCATGACGTGATGTTGTTTTCAGACGCTGGAAAAGCCGTGCGGTTTGATGAGAACGATGTTCGTCCGATGGGGCGGACGCGCGTGGAGTGAAGGGTATGAATCTTGGCGAGGGTCACGAGGTGATCGCCATGTTAGTTGCCCCGAGTGAATTAGAGGGTGTTGCGATTGCAAGCGACGCAAGTCAGGTCTCGCCAAGTAGCGTATTGACTGCGACGCAAAATGGCTATGGAAAGCGCACACCAATTGCCGAATATACGCGTCATGGTCGAGGTACGAAGGGGATGATTGCGATTCAAACATCAGATCGTAATGGCAAATTAGTAGCTGCCGCTCTTGTCTCGAATGAAGACCAGATTATGTTGATTACCAGTGGCGGTATTTTAGTTCGAACACGCGTCTCAGAAATCCGAGAAATGGGACGTTCTACCCAGGGCGTCACCTTAATTAATGTTGACGAGGGAACTTACTTGTCAGGATTGCAGCGAATTGCTGAGAGTGAAGACGCTGCAGATGGTGAGGATGTTTTATCTTCGGATGATCTAGACTCGAGTGTTGGTGACGATTCCACCGAGACTTAATCTTACCAATATTTAAATTTGACCAGGTCCGCAATATGGCATTTGACAATCGTGTTTATAACTTTGCACCTGGTCCTGCAATGCTTCCAAGAGAGGTCTTAGAAGAAGCTAGTCAAGATATTTTGAATTGGCAAGGTCTTGGAACGGGTGTCATGGAAGTCAGTCACCGCAGTAAAGCATTTATGGCCTGTTATCAAAAAGCCATTGCAGATCTGACGGATTTAATGCAAGTTCCTAGCAACTATCAAATTCTTTTATTGCCGGGTGGGGCAATGGGAATGAACGCTGCTATACCGATGAATTTAATGGGGTTAGCTAAAAAAGATCCGCAGGCTGATTTTGTTGTGACTGGTGTCTGGTCTGCCAAGTCGATTAAGGAAGCCGGTAAATATGGTAATGCTCGGTTAGCGGCAACTAGTTCTGCCCAGCAATATACAACTGTTCCGCAGAGAAATTCTTGGCAATTATCAGCAGATTCTGCATACGTACATATTTGTAGTAATGAAACTGTTGGTGGCGTTGAGTTTGATGAACCGCC
>RFMZ01000154.1 GCA_009927445.1 Betaproteobacteria bacterium | reverse complement strand
TTGTGATTGATGTTGGCAGTACCAAGTCTGATGTGATTGCCTCAGCTAAAGCCGCACTTGGTGAGCAGGTTAATCAATTCGTAGCTTGCCATCCAATTGCTGGTGGTGCACAGCACGGGGCATTAGCTGCGCGCAAAGATTTATTTGTAGATCGACAAGTAATGATTTGTCCAATCCCAGAGAATCGGCTTGACGTCGTCAACTTGATAGAAGAGTTTTGGCATCGTTTAGGATCATTGATTTTTAAGATGTCAGCGCTAGAGCACGATCATATTTTTGCGACAGTTTCTCATTTGCCGCATTTGCTTTCTTATGCATTGATGTTACAAGTTGCTAATGCAGATGACGCCGATAAAAAATTTACGCATGCAGGAGCAGGCTTTAGAGACTTTACGCGGATTGCTGCCTCTAGTCCAGAAATGTGGTGCGACATCACCCTAGCAAATCGAACCGCTATTTTGCAAGAATTAGACACATATTTACAGATTGTTAGTCATTTGAAAGAGTCAATTGTGGCTGAAGATCGCGTCACACTTGAGCAATTATTTACGCTTGCTAGCATTTCTCGTAATCGCTGGCAGGCTTAGCAATGTCGGGCAAGTTAATACAATTATTACCTACCAAAGTTGCCCGTGGAGAAGTTATTTTGCCCGGGTCTAAAAGTATTTCGAATCGAGTTTTATTGTTAAGTGCTCTTGCGCAAGGTTCGACTCGGTTACATGGCTTATTAGATGCTGATGATACCCGGGTAATGCGTATGGCACTCGAACGTTTAGGAGTGCAATTACATACGCATCTCTCAAAGAGCTTCGATGTTCAGAATGAGGTTCTTATCGTTGCAGGTGGTGGCGGCACTTTTCTGCAATCGCAGGCTGATTTAATGATGGGTAATGCTGGCACGGCGATTCGGCCGCTGACTGCTGCTCTAGCGATTTTGGGTGGTGAGTACCATTTGCATGGTGTGGCTCGCATGCATGAGCGTCCGATTAAAGATTTGGTGGATGGTTTGTTAGCGATTGGGGCTCGCATTGATTATCTGGGACAGGAGGGTTATCCGCCGATTCAAATTCATCGGGGA
>RFMZ01000200.1 GCA_009927445.1 Betaproteobacteria bacterium | reverse complement strand
ATGAACAGATAAGCCTGATTTTTGAATGGCATCTGTAATACCAGTATTTGTGCTGATTGGAGCTTTGTCTTAATCAGATAGTGATTGGTTGCATGACTAACAAATATAGACTCATTCTTGGTTAATGTCTCAGTACCTTCCAGAATGCTACCTTGCATCATTACCAAAAAAATACCAGCCGATAATTCGGGGACTTCTAATTGATAACTACTCTTTGGGGGCATTTTCAATACCCGTATAGCCAAGTTCGTTTTTGTTTCTACATGAATATCCGCAAGCACGGGATACGCGATTTTTTGTAACTCTTTTACCGAATCTAGTGGAATCGAAGCAGACGTGAAATGGTGTTTGGGACCCTTTTTAAAATGCGTCATTTGATCAGGTAGGAACTTTGCACCAAAGTCATGACTGCAACGCAGGGTTAAGTAATGTAAACCATGGTCTCCGGCAATAATTGGTCCATAACCTGTATAGGCCCCTGCATAGTGAACTACATACGGGTTAATTGAGTATTTTCCAAATTGCCCAGAACCTTCGATAAAAACTTGAAACTGATTTTGCATATGAAAATGCAAGGGATTAACCACATTGGCAAGTTGCTTAATTAAATACGATTGGGGTGAGAATTCGGGATCTTTTTCAGGGCTAAAGTAATCATGGCGTTCATATTTGAGGCCATTATCATGCTCATGATATTGAAAATTTTCAGTAGATTTTTGGGCTAATTTAACCGCCATCATTCAATTTTCGCACCAGATTCTTTAACACGCTGACCCCATTTTTGGTATTCGACTTTTATAAATTCTTCAAATTCACTAGGGTTCTTACTCATTAAAACTTCTGAGCCAATACCGAGCATTCTTTTTACAATTTCTGGATCTTCTAGAGCTGTATTTAGTTCTTTGTGTAAGCGATCTACGATTGGCCTTGGGGTACCTGCTGGAGAGAAAAGACCTAACCAGGCACCTCCATTAAAACCCTTTAAGCCTAACTCATCGACCGTTGGCACATCCGGAGCAAAAGAGGTCCTTGTTAGTCCGCCGGTTGCTAGGGCTTTCAGTTTGCCAGATTTGATATGGGGCATGAGGGTTAGGACAGTATCAAAAGTAACATCGACTTGTCCACCAATTAAGTCTGTTTGAGATTGAGAGCTGCCTTTATAGGGGATATGGGTCATTTTAATCTCTGCTTGGCTTGTAAGCATACTCATCATTAGATGACTGGTGCTACCATTGCCGATCGATGCGAAGGTATATTTATTCGGCTCCACTTTTGATTTTTCAATTAAATCTTGCATCGAATTCAGTCCTGATTTGGGGTTAGTAACCATGACATAGGGTAACCAAGATACCAATCCAATCGGTGCAAAACTTTTACGAGAATCGTAATTCAATTTGGCGTACAAATGCGGATTTGTAGCAAAAGGAGCCGTTGCACTTAATAATAGAGTATGCCCATCTGGAATAGCTTGAGCAGCAATGCCTGCACCTAAACTACCACCTTGGCCGGGTTTGTTTTCAATAATAAAAGATTTTCCCAATTTATTACTAAAACGTTCTGCTAAGATGCGGGCAATTGTGTCGGTTGCTGTGCCTGGTGGAAATCCAACAATAATCGTAATATTTTTTTCGGGATAGTTGGCAAAACTTTGCGCTTGCACTAGATGAAAACTCAAAGAAAATAACAAAATACTGAATATTTTTTTCATATTTGTAGTCTCTTAAACTTTATTATTAAAGAGTATCACATTTCTCTATCAATCTGTTCTAAATAGAGTGCGGATTGAAAAAATGCATAATAGGGTAAAAATCATTATAAAAAGGGAGATATCAATGCATTTATTCATTGAACAAGTTTGTATGGACTACATTTTGTGGTGCGTGCGATTGCCTAATCTAACTCAAAGAAAAATAGTACAAGCTATTCGTCATTATTTAGGGCAAGTTCCAAATTGGTTAAGGATTTTATTTTGGAGTATTAGCGCATTTTTATTACTTAATAGCGTTTTACCTGCCTATGCACAAAATTATCAAAACTATCCAGAAAGACCTGTGCGCGTTCTTAATCCATCATCACCTGGTGGGGGTGGTGATGTTATTGCGCGCATTGTAATGCAAGAACTTTCTAAAAAAATGAATCAAAATTTTATAGTGGATAATCGGCCTGGGGCAGCCAATATTATTGCCACTGAAATGGCTGCTAAAGCCATTCCAGATGGCTATACCCTTTTACTAGGGACCACTGGGACTTTTGTTACGAACCCACTTTTATATGCAAAATTACCTTATTCCAATCAAAGTTTTGTGCCGATTGTGAATGCAGTCAACGCCCTTTTATTTTATGTATTCATCCTCAAGTGCCAGCGACTAATTTAACTGAGTTGATTGCTTATGCCAAAGCTAATCCAGATAAATTATCCTTTGCTTCTTTTGGCAAGGGTAGTTCTAACCACCTTGCTGGTGAATTATTTCAAATACTTACTGGTACAAAATTCATCCACGTGCCGTATAAAGGTGGTGCCCCTGGCATGGCTGCACTCCTAGCTGGTGATATTACGATGACATTTGATAGTGGCTTAACTTCGATTGCGAATATTCAAGCTAAAAAGATTCGCCCAATTGCAGTTGCTGCGCAGGCAAGATTATCTGAATTACCAGATGTACCAACTTTTACTGAAGCTGGCTTAGCTAATTTTCATGCTGGTTCCTGGTATGGTTTTATGGCTCCTGCAGGAACTCCCATAGAAATTGTACAAAAACTGAATGTGCAAATTAATCAAGTTTTGCGGACTCCCGAGATTACAGCGCGTATTAATCAGTTGGGTAGTTCTATTGTTGGTAATACGCCTGCCGAGTTTGCACGCCAAATTGCCTTAGAAAGTGAGGTTTGGAGTAGCGTGGTGAAGAAGGCAGGGATCTCACCTGAGTAGGAAATATTTCGAATGGAAAAATATCTTGACATCTAATATGGATCACACAATTAAACGGGTAGAAACTATTCCAGTTTCGCTGCCGTTAATCAAGCCCGTCTTGATGGGTGATAACCAAGAAATTCGTTCTTCGGATTCCTTATTAGTCAGATTAGAAACTGCCAGTGGCGTGACTGGTTGGGGAGAGGCATCAGCCGCCCCGAAGATGACTGGTGAGACCCTTTTAGGGATGAAGCAATTAGTTGATACGCAGTTTTCTCAAATGCTGCTTGGGCAAAACATAGTGGACTGGGCCATGGTGAATGATCAAATCCAAAATGGGATACCTGGTAATACAGGGGCAAAGGCAGCCTGTAATATTGCTTTGTATGACTTATATGGAAAATGTTGCAATATTTCTGTTTCAGACCTTTTAGGTGGTCGGATTAGAAGGCAGATTCCGGTCATGACTTTACTTGCCAATCCTACGATTCAGGAGGATTTGTTAGATGCGGCTCGTTATTATCAGGGTGGTATTCGTTTTTTTAAGTTAAAAATTGGAGTGAAGTCTATTGAAGAAGAGATCGCTACTTTAAATGAATTAAGGCGACTGTATGGCTCGGCTATTTTTCTCAGTGCAGACGCCAATGCTGGATTATGTTTGGTAGATGCTAAGCTAATATTGCAAGGTATTGCACAAAGTAATTTACTATTCTTTGAACAAGCTTTAGCTAGTGGTGATTTAGATGGTTCAGTTCAGTTAGCTCAGTTACAGCATGCCCCTTTATGTGCAGATGAGTCTGCACACGATATTGCCCATATTATTCGTTGGCACGAGCACGGTGCTATAGCTGGAGTTAATCTAAAGACCATCAAATTTGGTGGAATTGGAGGAGTCTCTACTGCCGCCAAAGTGGCGCATGCGTTAGGTCTTGAGGTTAATTTAGCCTCTAAGGCTGGCGAATCTAGTTTGGGAACTTCGGCTTTAATTCATCTGGCGTATACCGTTCCAAATATCAACTGGGGGGTAACGCCGAGTTGCCAATATTTACAAGAAGATATTGTCGAACAAAAAATAGTGATTGAAAATGGGAGTGTCATTTGTCCAACAGGGCCTGGACTTGGGGTTGATATCAATGAAAAGATGGTGAATAAATACCGTATTGAGCATTTATCCTAAATGATTCCAGATCATTGATGAATCAATGGTGGGGTGGTATGAATT
>RFMZ01000276.1 GCA_009927445.1 Betaproteobacteria bacterium | reverse complement strand
ACTGGAAAGGTAGATTATACGTTGTCTTGGTAAATCAATAAATAATTACAACGCTTCTTTTAATTGCTCCAAAATCGCTGGGTTTTCAAGTGTTGATGTGTCTTGGGTGATATCCTCACCCTTAGCTAATACTCTTAATAACCGACGCATAATCTTTCCAGAACGCGTTTTAGGTAAGTTGTCCCCAAACCTTATTTCCTTAGGTTTGGCAATCGGTCCAATTTGCTTATTTACCCATGCCCTAAGCTCCATCGCCTTGCTCTTGGCCTCATCCCCAACCGGTCGAGCACCTTTTAGAACTACATATGCCACAATCGCTTCCCCAGATATATCATCAGGTCGCCCAACTACGGCAGCCTCAGCTACCAATGGATTAGCAACTAAACAAGATTCAATTTCCATCGTTCCCATCCGATGACCGGAGACGTTCAAGACGTCATCAATCCTCCCAGTAATCGTAAAGTATCCAGTTTTTTTATTTCGGATTGAACCATCACCAGCCAAATACAACTTACCTCCTAAATCACTCGGAAAGTAACTTTTCTGAAAACGCTCGGGATCATTCCAGATCGTCCGAATCATCGATGGCCAAGGACGCTTGACTACTAAAATACCGCCTTGCCCATTGGGCAAGTCTTGTCCTGTCTCGTCCACGATTGCAGCCATAATGCCGGGCAAAGGTAAAGTACACGAACCAGGAACCAACGGCGTTGCCCCTGGTAATGGGGTAATCATATGCCCCCCGGTCTCCGTTTGCCAAAAAGTATCGACAATAGGACACTTCTCCCCGCCAATATGCTTGTGATACCACATCCATGCTTCAGGATTAATTGGCTCACCGACCGAACCTAGTAAGCGTAGGCTACTCAAGTCATAATTCTTTGGGTGCGCACTCGGAGAAGTCTCAGACGCCTTAATTAAAGACCGAATAGCCGTTGGTGCCGTGTAAAAAATAGTTACTCCATGACGACCAATAATGTCCCAAAACCTTCCAGCCGTTGGATAAGTTGGCACGCCTTCGAAGACCATTTGGGTAGCCCCAACTGATAAGGGCCCATAGGCTACGTAACTGTGCCCAGTAATCCAGCCAATATCCGCTGTACACCAAAACAAATCACTCTGCCTAATATCAAAGGTCCACTGCATCGTCAAATGCGCCCATAGTAAATACCCTCCCGTAGAGTGCTGAACTCCCTTTGGCTTCCCAGTTGACCCAGAAGTGTATAAAACAAATAAGGGATGCTCGGCACCAACCCACTCTGGTTCACAAACCGTAGGTTGGCCTGCCACTAAATCATGCATCCAGTGGTCACGACCCTCATTAAATGGCAGATCACAGCCGGTTCGGCGATAAATAATTACGTTCTTAACTACTTGATCCGCCCCCAAAGCCAGTGCTTCATCAACAATTGTCTTGAGTGGCATTTTCTTACCACCACGGCATTGCTCATCCGCAGTAATTACGGTCGTTGCGCCAACGTCAACAATACGCTCCTCCAAAGATTTTGCGGAGAAGCCTCCAAAGACTACCGAATGCGTCGCCCCAATCCTGGCGCAGGCCTGCATTGCCACAACACCCTCAATGGACATGGCCATGTATAAAACAACGCGATCACCCTTCTTCACACCAAGCTGACGCAAGCCATTGGCGAATTGACAAACGCGTGCATGCAAATCTTGATAATTAATGTTGGTTGATTGTCCGTCATCAGCCTCAAAAATAATTGCAGTTTTTTGGCCTAACCCAGCCTGAATGTGCCGATCAAGACAGTTGAAAGAAGCGTTTGTTAAGCCGTCGGCAAACCACTCATAAAAAGGGGCCTTGGACTCATTCAAAACTTTCTGAAAAGGCTTTTTCCAATAAATCGTCTCGCGAGCAAGTCGAGCCCATGTCCCAGAGTAGTCATTCTCAAATGCTTGGCACATGGCTTCATATTGGGCCATACTGGTAATTGCCGCATTTTTTGCAAAAGTTTTAGGGGGCTGAAATACGCGTTTTTCGATTAAAAGTTCTGACATTGCGGGCATCAAATTTCTCCTGTAACTTGAATTATTTTTTAGAATACACCCATAATTTACCAAAAACTATCCGCATAAACTCGCATATTTCGATTTTTTTACTATCGGTAAGGGGTGTTTTTACACTACATTAAAAGGATGTTGAGGCTATTTTTGAATAACAATTCGAAAAGTACTTAAATCAGTGATGAGGGACTCCTGTGCTTCTACCTAGTTGATTTTTAGATGAGAATCTGTCCAAACATGGCAAAATTGTCAGATCAGATCAATCACACTATATTTACTCCAATGACAATCAAGCTTTCGATCACTAGCTTTTTCAAACAACTATGGCCAACAAGGTGGTGTTTTGCCTAAAATTGGCGTCTTTGATTCTGGGATCGGTGGCCTATCCATCCTCGATGAGGCTTTTTTACAAGCGCCAAGCCATGACTATCTCTACCTTGCCGATTCAGTAAATGCCCCCTATGGCGAGCAGTCTAGTGCCTGGGTTGCCAGCCGCAGTTTACAACTTTGCTCGTGGCTAATTAGTCAATCTTGTAGCGCAGTTGTAGTCGCCTGTAATACAGCCACTGCCCAAGCAATTGACCAAATCCGCAAGAAATTTCCCCAAATACCAATTATCGGTATAGAGCCTGGTATTAAACCGGCTGCTACCCTCAGTCAAACTAAAAAAGTGGGGGTTTTGGCTACCGCAAGTACCCTACAAAGTGAAAAATTTAACGCTCTTTTAGCCACTCTACTGGGCGACTGCGAATTTATAACCCAAGCAGGTGTTGGTCTCGTACCGCTGATTGAGACAGGTGACTTGCAACACCCACAGTTAGAGCAACTTCTCATTCAATATATTAACCCCATGGTGCAAGCAAATGCCGACACCCTAGTCCTGGGATGCACCCACTACCCATTCTTAGAACCTTTAATTCAAAAACTATTTGGGCTAAACCTGCATGTTATTAATACCAGCTCAGCAGTTATCAAACAGATGTGCCGACTCATCCCCGAGGCAACTATTTCTGAGCCTGGCTCAGTAACGTATTACTCAACGCAAAATAGCGCGCAACTCGAAACCCTAGCAAAACAATTGATGAGTCATCAGCGAGCGCGACAAGTTTCATCCGAAATGGTAGCTATCTAAATGCGCTTGTCAAAATTAGAGCTCATCACTTTAGCATTTGTCATTAGCGTTCATTTACTGGCTTTTTTAAGTAGCTTTTTTCAATTTTCTAACCCTCCAAAAAAAGCAGAGGATGTCTTACAAGCAGAACTCATTCCACCACCACAGACTGCTCAGCCTGAGAAAAAAATCCCAGAAAAGAAATCAAGTCAAGCACCTCTACTCACCGTTGCCCCAGAAAAAAAACCGACCCAGAACACATCTAAATCAGAACCCGCTAAAGATGTCCCTGCCGTAAAAAATCCTGCACCAGAACCAATTTCAGAACTGTCACCCGCAACAAATATAACTCAAAAAAGCGCAGCCCCGCCAGCATCAAATCCCAGCACAACCAGCCAAAACGTCCTCGGAGTTGAAGGCGGTGCAATTGCCCTTAATCAACTGATCATGGTCTATAAGCCAGATACGAATGTCTTTTATCCAAGATTTTCAAAAGAAATTGGGGAGCGCGGAATTGTTGAGATACGGATGCAAATTGATGAGGGTGGCTCAGTCACCTCAACGCAAGTTATATCGTCAAGCGGATATGCAAGGCTTGACCGAGCAGCAAGCGAATTAACCTCCCGAATTCGCTTTCGGCCACATCTTATTAATGGCATCCCAAGTAAGATCAATGCTGCAATATCGATTAAATTTGAATTAAATAATTAATTTGAGACAATATCACCCATGAATCCAACTTTAGCAAATTCCTCCAGTTTTGGCATAGCGCATTTGTGGCAACAAGGTGACGTAGTCTCTCATTTAGTCGTGCTCGTTCTGGTAATTATGTCTATCGGTTCTTGGTTCATTATCGTGACGCGGATTATCATGCTCTACCAACTCAACCCCCTACTTTCAGAGGTTGGTATGTTTTGGCAAAAAACATCCTGGCATGAAGGTCTGAGTTGCTTTACAAAACAAAGCCAAAACCCCTTTTACCAACTCGCAAGTGTTGCCTATAGAGTCATTCAAGAAAGAGAAGGCTCAGGGAAAATTCATCAAACAATTCCTCTTTCCCAACAAATTCAAACAGAAGATTGGCTATCCAGTGCGCTTAAGGTTGAACTCGATCAAAGTATTGCCAAACTACAAAAGGGACTAGCATTTCTGGCATCAACAGGTGCAACAGCGCCATTTATTGGATTATTTGGGACTGTGTGGGGGATTTATCATGCGCTCATGGTCATTGGCACATCAGGCTCCGCTTCTCTTGACCAAGTTGCTGGGCCTATTGGAGAAGCACTGGTTATGACGGGCTTTGGTTTAGCTGTTGCCATACCGGCAGTTTTGGGCTACAACGCTTTATCAAAAGCGAACCGCGAATTACTAGGAAGTCAGCGTCGCTTTGCTGATGATTTATATACACTGCTGATACAGCATAAAAAATCATAATCGATTATGGCCTTTTCAAAACCATCTGAAGAAAACGATGACGGCCTCATGGCTGAAATCAATATGACTCCATTTGTCGATGTGATGCTTGTTCTTCTGATTATTTTTATTGTCACTTTGCCTGTTATGCAACAGTCTGTCAAAATTGAACTCCCGAAAGCCAGCAGCGCAGCAAGTACTACTAAACCCGATTCGATCCAAGTGAGTGTCGATCAACATGGGAAAATTTTCTGGAACACCTCTGAAGTATCTTTAAATGAATTCTCTAAAAAAGCCAAGGTTGCAGCAGATTTAAACCCCATGCCGGATGTAAATCTTCGCGCCGATAAACGGGTTGCTTATGAGTATGTTGCGCAAGTCTTAACAGCCAGTAAACGAAACGGTCTTACCAAAATAGGCTTTGTCACCGAGTCGCCTTAAGACAACCTCATGCCAGCGATCTTGCTTCGATATCACTCGAGTCAAGTCACTTAATCGAATTTAATCGCTGCAGACTTCACAACACCGCGCCACATTCTTAATTCAGAACCCAACATTTTTTGCATCTCTTGCGGACTAGTTTGATAGGGCTGGGCCCCTTCCTTGACTAAGCGCCCCTTTAAAGGCTCTTTAGTAGACGCTATTTGAATCTCTTGATTTAACCTTTTAATAATTTCTGGGGAAGTGTTAGCAGGCGCGACGATCCCCCACCAAGTGCTAATGTTGTAGCCCGCAATACCAGCCTCTGCAATTGATGGTATTTTTGGGAATAATGGGGAGCGCTTCTCACCAGTCATCGCAATCAAGGTCACGCGTCCCGATTCCACATACTGCAACATCGTGGGCATCGTCGCAAAGAATACTTGCACACGACCTGCCAATAAATCAAGAGTCGCCGGACCACTTCCCTTATAGGGTATATGCGTCATTGGAATATTAGATTTTTGTTTAAATAACTCGCCCGCTAAATGATTAATACTACCCAGACCAGCTGAACAGTAATTCAAGCCATCAGGCGAGGTCTTTGCCAGATCAATTAATTCTTTTAACTGAGTAATTCCTAACTTATTATTGACCACCAACATTAAAGGCCCTCGCCCAAGCATCGCAATCGGAGCAAAATCTTTTTCGACATCATAGCTAGGAGTTACCTCGGTTGCTGCGTGTGTCACAAAGGTTGAAGTCACAAAGAGCAATTGATAACCGTCTGGCTCTGCCTTTGCAATTGTCTGGGCTCCAATCGATCCACCCCCTCCTCCACGGTTATCAACAATGAATGCTTGCCCCATCTGCTCAGTAAGAATCTTAGCCAAATCCCGCGCAATACTGTCAGTTCCTCCACCTGGAGCAAAGGGTACGACTAAGTTGATCGGCCTGACTGGATAGGATTGAGCTGGTAAACAAAAATACGCAAAAAAAAGAATCGTTAGGAAGATCGAAACTCTCCAAATGCATGTCAAATGCCTCTTCAAGGATAAGCTAATCAGTCTTAGCTTTGGGATTAAATTGGGCGGGGATATAAGAGGAATATGGGTCATAAAATTAGTCAATTTTTGCAATCTATAAAGGATTTTTAATCCAAATCGATTTCGCGTTGTTTACTTATAATCTCTTGTCATCATACATACGTTTAGGGCATTAACCGTAATAACTGTCCCTGGCGTTCATCGGTCAACATATAAATAAAACCGTCTGGGCCCTCTCGGACGTCCCGAATCCGTTGATTTAAATTGGGTAATAATTTTTCTTCAAAAATAACTTGTTTATTTTTGATGTTTAACCGGACTAAATAGCGAAATTTGAGAGAGCCAACTAACAAATTCCCCTGCCAAGACTTACCATAACGATCACTGTTAATAAATGCCATACCAGAGGGGGCAATCGACGGTGTCCAGTAATGCACAGGTTGTTCAAGCCCTGGCTTAGAAACTATTCCCTCGCCAATCAAACCACCACCATAGTTTTCACCATACGTAATTACCGGCCAACCGTAGTTTTTACCAGCTAAGGGTTGATTAATTTCATCGCCTCCCTGCGGGCCATGCTCATGCGTCCAAAGTAAGCCATCTAGCCCAAGCGTAGCGCCTTGAATGTTGCGGTGCCCATAACTCCAAATTTCTGGTAATGCTCCTGGGCGATTGATCAGTGGATTATCAGCGGGAATCTTGCCATCCACTCGAATTCGGATAATTTTTCCGTGATGATTATCTAAAGTCTGCGCATCAGCCTTTTGAAAGAACCGATCCCCTAGAGTTAAAAATAAATTTTTATTGAAATCTTGGACAATCCTACAACCAAAGTGATACTTACTACTTACTTTGGGTCGCTGAGAGAATAAAATTTGAACATCTTCTAAGCGATCTTCACGAGTTGCTAACCGGGCTGAAGCCAGAGCCGTTGAGTTCCCCTCTACTCCGGGCTCAGAATAGCAAAAAAATATTTGGCGATTGCTCTTAAAGTCTTTATCTAGGATTAAGTCTAATAAGCCACCCTGTCCACCAGACTCAATCTCTGGCAAACCCCGAATCGGATCTTGAAGACGACCATTCGACTCAATGATCCTAAGGCGACCAGACCTTTCTGTAACTAAAAAGCGTCCTTCGTTCAAAAAAGCAACCGCCCAAGGATGTTGCAAACCTTTTGCAACAATCTCAGTACTTGGCTTAATCTGAGCCACCAAATGACTAGCCCAAGAAAATACCCCAATGATGATTAGATGTTTTATCAAATATTTTTTTCGTGTTCTTTTAAATCATACATTCAAAAGGAATTTTTGATGGAACTCAGCACCGAATGAGGGAATATTAGCCCTAGGGCTAATTGCAAAAAAACGTTTTACACACCTATACTAATTTCTTAACAAGTAATTGAAAATAATGCCAAAAACTCAGAAACTACGTGAGGCAAAACAAATTGGTAATGCCATTAGAAAAGCAAGAATTGCCAAAGGTGAAGCATTGACAAAAATATCTGGGGTTTTTAAAATTTCGATCATGGAACTAAATGCTATTGAAGACGGTAATTTGTATTTTTTTCAAAATGATTATGCAGTTTTTATGAAAAAAGCTCTTGAAATCTCCGAATTTCTTGGGCTAGATCTAAAAAATCCAATGCAAACAGCTTTAGGATCTAAATCCCAGACTAACGATGCTACAAAACAAATCCCCCAGTTTTTAAAGATGAATACGCCACCCGATATCCTTTAACCCGATTCCCTTTTACCCGCTATCCTTTAATTGATCTATTTTATAGGCTTTTTATGAAATCTAATCTTCGAAAAAATGTATTTGGCTACTTAGTCGTCGCCCTGTGTATGCTCTCACCAACCCACGGAATATGTGCTGGTGGGGGTGGAGTTGTTACTGATGCAGGAGCAATGGAGGGTAAGCACTTCGATCCAAAAGGAAAATACCCATCTTCATTTACAGTTGACCTACAAAATGGCTTACGAAAAACGCTGCCATTTGACGATCAACGTGATTTTGAAGAGGCTAAAAAAGGCTTTATTGCAGCGCCTTCCTATAAACAAATTAAAGCCGATGCTGGGCATGTTGCTTGGGATATGGGAAGTTATGATTATCTTTTACAAGGCAAGACTTTTGATAGTATTCATCCATCGCTGCAACGCCAAGCAATCTTAAATATGGCCTACGGCCTTTATGAGGTTGTCCCTGGAAAGATCTACCAAGTGCGCGGTTTTGATCTTGCTAATATCAGTTTTGTAAAAAGTAATACCGGCTGGATTGTTTTTGATCCACTGACTGCAAAGGAAACTGCACGCGCAGCCCTAGAATTAATTAATCAAAAGCTGGGAAAAAGACCGGTAGTTGCGGTCGTTTATTCGCATTCACATGGCGATCATTTTGGCGGTGTTCGCGGCGTTGTTGATGAAAAAGATGTTAAAAGTGGTAAGGTAAAAATCATTGCGCCAGTTGGCTTTATGGAGCATGCAATTTCTGAAAATGTTTATGCTGGTAACGCCATGACTAGACGTATGTTTTTTCAATATGGCGTTTTGTTGCCTAGAAGCCCCTTTGGCCATGTCGATCAGTCGATTGGTAAGAATACGGCAGCAGGTAACTTGGGACTCATTGAACCGAATAAATACATTTACAAGGATTTCGAAACTCTCGTTGTTGATGGTGTAAAAATGGAGTTCCAAAATACGCCAGGTACCGAAGCCCCAGCAGAAATGAATACCTACTTTCCAGATTTAAAAGCATTTTGGGCAGCTGAAAATATCACTGGCACGATCCATAACATTTATACCTTACGAGGAGCTCTCATTCGGGACGCGCTGGCATGGTCAAAGCATATTAATACCGCTTTATACCGTTATGGTAGCCAAGCTGAGGTTATGTTTGCTTCCCATAGCTGGCCACGCTTTGGTAATGCGCGTATCCAAGAAGTGATGCGGACGCAGCGAGATACCTACGCCTACCTAAATAATGAAGTACTCCATAATGCCAATAAAGGTGTGACTATTAACGAAATTCATAATCTGTATAAGTTGCCAAAAAGCTTACAGTCACAGTGGTCTGCACATAGCTATCACGGCTCTGAGGAACATAATAGTCGGGCTGTGATTAATCGCTACTTAGGTTATTGGGATGCCAATCCTGCAACTTTAATTCCGTTGTCTCCAAAAGACTCCGCCCCCCTGTATATTGAGATGATGGGTGGTTCTGGGAAGATTCTTGCAAAAGGTAAGCAATTGTTCGAGCAAGGAAAATATCGAGAGGCAATGGAAATAGTGAATAAACTAGTCTATGGCGAACCGAATAATACAACTGCAAAAGATCTATTAGCCGATATATTTGAGCAAATTGGCTACCAAAAAGAAAGCCCTAGTGTACGGAATAGTTTTTTAGGCGCGGCCTATGAACTTCGCAATGGTATACCTGGTGGAGCCTCACCAAAGTCAAGCGGCCCAGATATGATTAAAGCTATGACAACAGAACTTTGGTTGAATTCGTTAGCAATTAGTATGGATAGTAAAAAAGCTGATGGCATGCGGTTTGTGATTAACCTCATTACTCCAGATAATAATGAGAAATTTGTTGTTGAAATGAGTAATTCAGCTTTAACAAACATCAAAGGTCAATTGGCTAAGAAACCAGATTTAACAGTAACTATCAAACGCGTAGACTTAGAAAAAGTGATGGCAGGTAAGGCCACCTTTGATAGCCTCTTAGCAAGCGGGTTAGCAAAATTTGATGGTGATCGCAAGCCTTTTGACCAGTTAAGAAGTACCTTAACTGTCTTTACCCCAGACTTCGAGTTAATGCCAGGAACTAAGCCCGCAAAAACCACTCCACCCTCTTCTATAGATCCAATGCAAGTCCTGGATCATATCGAATCCACAGGAGGCTAAGGTACTTTTTGTAAGGAACTATCTATTCAGTATATTGAATGAATTGGTTCAAAGACTTTATTTGATTAGCCTCCTCAAACAAGATATTTGACCTAAAGCCCTTACCTAAAATGGTAAGGGTAATTGAGGACCGTAATCCAGCGAAGAAGACCGAATACCCATCAGAGCCTGATAAACGAGGAGGATGGAGGGTTTGGAGTCGATTTCTGGTGCCCGAGGCCGGAATCGAACCGGCATGCCCGTTTTATGGGCGGCAGATTTTAAGTCTGCTGTGTCTACCGATTTCACCACTCGGGCACGACCTGAACTTCATATTTTATCATGGTTTACTTTGCTCCTAGTAGACCGTTTAGCGAACTTTCATATGCAAGCTCAGATGCCCAATCATATTTGGTATTTCTTTACATCGAGAACCCACTATTTTTTAGAAAAAATCTTTGCCTCTGGGGAAAACCTCAAGCTTTCGAAACAAAGGGTTTTCCCCATATGTGATTTTTCTTAAAAAACACATAAAATCAAGCATAGTATTAAATCTGAGCCGTTTTAAATCCGTAATTTATTTGGAGATGATAATGTCTGAAACTAAAAAGCAAGCCCCCCGTCGTAAGTTTTTGCAAAAAGCAGCAGTCGGAGGAGCGGGCGCTGCAGCCCTAAGCTTCCCAATGATTTCCCAATCACAAAGTACGCAAACACTACGTTTCCAATCAACTTGGCCAGCTAAGGATATTTTCCATGAGTACGCTCTGGATTTTTCTAAAAAAGTCAATGACATGACTGGTGGTGAACTCAAGATCGAAGTACTCCCAGCCGGTGCTGTTGTGCCAGCTTTTGGACTCCTTGACGCAGTCTCCAAAGGAACATTAGATGGTGGACATGGTGTTGTGGTCTATCACTATGGTAAAAATCCTGCCTTAGCGTTATGGGGATCTGGTCCATCTTTTGGTATGGATGCCAATATGCTTTTGTCATGGCACAAATATGGTGGCGGTAAAGAGCTGCTTGAAGAACTGTACAAAATAGTTGGCGCTAATGTCAAATCCTATGTCTACGGCCCAATGCCTTCCCAGCCCCTTGGCTGGTTCAAAAAACCAATTACCAAAACAGAAGATATGAAAGGCCTCAAATATCGGACTGTTGGTATATCTATTGATATGTTTACTGCTATGGGAGTTTCTGTGAACGCTCTACCCGGTGGCGAAATTATTCCTGCAATGGATCGGGGCCTACTCGATGCAGCAGAGTTCAATAACGCATCTTCAGATCGTCTCCTAGGCTTTCCAGATGTAGCTAAAGTTTGTATGCTCCAAAGCTTCCACCAAAATGCTGAACAGTTTGAAATTTTATTCAATGGTTCAGTCTATAACGGTATGGCTCCAAAACTGCGAAGTATTCTTGACTACGCAGTAGAGGCATCTTCAGCTGATATGTCTTGGAAAGCAGTCGATCGCTATTCCAAAGATTATTCCGAAATGCAAACTAAGCAAAATGTTAAGTTCTATAAAACGCCTGACTCCATTCTCAGAAACCAATTAAAGGTCTTTGATGAAGTAGTTGCTAAGAAGTCTGCTGAAAATCCATTGTTTAAGAAAATTGTTGACTCACAACGGGTTTTTGCTCAGCGCGCTGTCAAGTGGGATTTAGATACGAATACCACGCGTCGTATGGCTTATGACCACTACTTTGGAGCAGCTGCTAAAAAAGCTTAACTTTTTTTGAATGTAGTTGTGTAGTGATCGAAAAGTATTTTATTAAAGAAGTACTTTTTGATTGAATAGGTGTTTAATAGGATGGTTTTAAAGCCATCCTATTTTTTTATTAATTTAGTAAATTGTGTACAATTTCATCTTTAGGTTGGTTAAAAAGTACTTCACCATCGCTTCCTTGGTAACGTTTCCCTATCTTTGTCGTATGCCTTTGCTTACTAGGATCAACTCATGCAAAAAATATTCCTAACTGTTGATAAAATCTCTACCTTTGTGGGGCAATGCTTTGCTTGGTTAATCTGCGGATTAACAGCCCTGATTGGCTTTGAAGTGTTCTCCAGATATGTACTCAACAATCCCATCCTTGGGCTTTTGATGCCCAAATTATGATGTACGGTACGATGTTTATGATGGCTGGGGCCTATACTCTTTCGAAGAATGGTCATGTTCGTGGAGATATCCTTTACGGATTTTTACAACCGAGAACGCAAGCCATTTTTGACCTCGTACTCTATATTGTTTTCTTCATCCCTGGCGTATTTGCTCTGGCCTATGCTGGCTATGGCTATGCTGCTGACTCCTGGCGAATCCTTGAGCACTCCTCAATTACTGCTGATGGCCCTCCTTTATATCCATTCAAAACGATCATTCCGTTAGCTGGCGTATTTCTTTTTTTACAAGGCCTTGTCGAAATTTTTCGCTGTGTAGTATGTATTCAAGAAGGTCAGTGGCCGACCCGTGAACAAGATGTCGAAGAAGTCGATATCGATGCACTCAAAGCAATGGTCGGTAAAGATAAGGAGTCTATCCGTGCGTAAAGAACTTTTATTTGGCTTCGGAATTATGGCCTTAGTGGTCTTAGCCACCATTATTTTCATGCCATGGGGACGGATCGAAAGTGGTCATATGGGCCTACTCATGCTCTCCCTCGTAGTGGTTGCAATTATGCTGGGCTTTCCTACAGCCTTTACCCTCATGGGTATGGGGATGATTTTTACGTTCATCTCCTACAATTTTCAAAACCCTGCCCTCGCTTTAGACAATACCCTTGCGCTCATGGTGCAAAGAGCTTATGCCGTGATGAGTAACGATGTTCTAATCTCGATTCCACTATTTGTCTTTATGGGCTACCTTGTTGAACGGGCCAATCTCATCGAAAAACTTTTTCGATCACTGCACCTTGCCCTCGTGCGTGTGCCAGGCTCACTGGCAGTCGCTACGATCTTTACCTGCGCCATTTTTGCCACGGCTACCGGCATTGTTGGTGCAGTTGTAACTTTAATGGGACTTCTCGCTTTGCCAGCAATGCTCAAAGCCGGCTATGACACCCGCGTATCTGCTGGCTGTATTACTGCCGGAGGTTGCCTTGGCATTCTCATTCCACCATCTGTACTCTTAATTGTCTACGGCGCAACGGCTGGTGTATCCGTAGTGCAACTCTATGCAGGCGCATTTTTCCCTGGCATTATGCTGGCTGGCCTCTATATTCTTTACGTAGTTATTTTGGCCAAACTAAAACCTCATCTCATGCCACCTCTGAGTGAAAGTGAGCGGGTTGTACCTCTGCCGATGAGCTATAAAGAGCTAGGTGAAAAAATTAGTAAAAATGTAATTCCTGCAATTCTCATTGCTCTGAAAGGCTCGCGCAATCTTCAAGTAAGTACAAGAGAGCTTTTACAAAACTTACTAATCGCTCTCTTACCAGTCTTTGTTTTCATGCTTTTTACCGGATCGATTTATCAACTAGTTACTAAACCAATCGAGGAAATTTCTAGCTCTGAAATCGTTCCTATGGGCGATGCTGGCGATGGCCAGGCAACTCTCGAGGTGGCTTCAACCGGGCTTGACGAACCGCCCAATAGTGAAAAAGAGTCTAGTGGATCAGGACTCTCTTTACCGCCTGGTGCCGAGGATGAAAAGAAACAAGTTCCCGCCGTCCTTGCCGTACCTGGTGCTGAAAAGCCAACTACGAACACTCCGATTGAACCCGCACAGGCCACTCCAGCACCTACCTGGTTTTGGATTATGACCGGTATCCTCGGATCATTTGTGGCTATCTACTTAGCTCTTCTGACTTGGGTTCGACTCGAAATCTTTAAAATGCTTCTCGGCTCCTTCTTTCCTCTAGCCGTTTTGATTCTTTTTGTTCTGGGATCGATTGTTTTTGGCCTAGCAACGCCTACTGAGGCTGCTGCCATTGGAGGTATCGGTGGCTTTATTCTAGCAGCTGCTTACAAACAACTAAATATGACCGTTGTGAAAGATTCAGTCTTTCTGACTGCTAAAACAAGTGCTATGGTCTGCTGGTTATTTGTTGGCTCATCGATTTTTTCAGCCGCCTTCGCTCTTCTTGGTGGGCAAGATTTAGTTGAAAAATGGGTCCTGTCTCTTGGTCTGAGCCCAGTCCAGTTTATGATCCTTGCACAAGTCATTATTTTCCTGCTAGGCTGGCCCCTCGAGTGGACAGAAATTATCGTTATCTTTATGCCGATCTTTGTGCCCTTACTCGATGATTTTGGTATCAATCCACTGTTTTTTGGATTACTCGTGGCACTCAACCTACAAACAGCGTTCTTATCACCACCGGTGGCTATGTCAGCTTTTTACCTCAAAGGAGTTGCCCCGCCACACGTTACACTCAACCAGATATTTATGGGTATGATGCCCTTCATGGGCATCCAAGTGATCGCTCTCATCCTTTTATATATATTTCCTGAAATTGGTTTATGGTTACCATCCGTTTTATATAAATAAATACTTTCCACTCACTTTATATCCCTAGAAAACGTGCAGTTATCTAGGGATATTTTTTATGTTAACCTCAAGCATTGAACTAAAAATACCAGTTTGCAAAACAAAACTGCGCTATAAACCCTATTGTGAAAAGTTTTCTGTTAAATACTAGTTTTGCTTTAGAAATCATTCGTAAAATCCTCAAGTCTGGCTTGTGGATTATCGGCCTTGCTTCTATCCCCATTGCAATCACAGTTGGCGTTTATCTTTTCCAAGCAAAGTCAAATCCCTTTGGGAAAAAAATTGCGCCACTCCTACGCGATGAAGTCAGTATTACTTTTGATCAAAGTGATATACCTCATATTGAGGCAAAAAATGGTAACGATGCATTCTTTGCCCTAGGCTATCTGCATGCCAGAGAACGTACCTGGCAAATGGAGTTTAATCGCCGCCTAGCTTCAGGCTCACTCTCTGAAATACTTGGGGAAGCAACTCTGAGTATCGATCGCTTTATCCGCACTCTGGGTATCCGTACCGCGGCCAGGGCGCAATTCGAATTACTACCCAGTTCTACCAAGTTAAGTTTAGAGGCGTATGCGAATGGTGTGAACTCAGGATTTTCTGATTTGGGCTGGGCACTCCCAGTCGAGTTTTTTTTAATCGGGACAAAGCCGGGGATCTGGACGGCAATCGATAGTGTCAGCTGGTCTATGATGATGGCGCTTGACCTGGGTGATAATTGGCATAAAGAATTTATCCGCTTACAGCTATCAAAAAATCTGAGTACAGAACAGATTTGGGAAATACTCCCACCCTATCCCGGCGACCCCCCATTAACAAATCAAGACTTTGCCAAAATGTACCAAAGTATTGGGCTATTTAATCAAGATATTAAGGTAACCCAAACTCTATCGACCCCTGAAAAAAATCTGCTGGCTTGGCTACCCACTCAGACAGAAGGTAAAGGATCGAATAATTGGGCCTTAAGTGGGGAAAATACTGTCTCCCAAAAACCCCTGTTGGCTAATGACCCTCATTTAAGCTTAAGTAGCCCATCAACCTGGTACTTTGCTCACCTCAAAGCCAGTGAAATCAATGTCATTGGCGCCACAATACCCGGCCTTCCCGGAGTTGTTCTAGGACATACCCCAAACATTGCTTGGGGATTTACCAATACCGCTCCAGATGTCCAAGACCTCTATATTGAAGCGATCGATCCGAAAAATCCTACGCACTATAAAACCCCAAATGGTACCGAGTTATTCCAAATTCGTCGAGAAACTATTTTTGTTAAAGATAAAAATCCTGAAACAATTCTGACGCGCTCAACCCGGCACGGCCCTGTCATCTCCGATGCCTTCGCACCCGCAAATCAACTCATCGATACCAAACGCTTCGTTCTAGCGCTGCGTTGGACTGCCCTTGATGCAAAAAATCAATCGATCCGGGCGTTAATCGATTTAAATAAAGCCAAAACTCTCGAGGACCTAAAAAGTGCCCTCGAAAAGTTTCACGCCCCAATGCAAAATGTTGTAATGGCCGATAGTGATGGCAAAATTGCCCTACAACTAGCCGGCGTTGCCCCTAGAAGACAAAAAAATCAGGGCATGATGGGAGTTGCGCCAGTCTTTGGCTGGGAATCTAAAAATGATTGGAAAGAATATCTCAAGCCAAATGCTCTCCCTAATCAACTCGGCTCTGATAAGACAATCTTGATTACCGCAAATCAAAAAATAGAAGATAAAGATTCTGAATTTGCTCTTACTGGCGACTGGACATTACCCTTTCGATATCAGCGAATTGAGGAACTGTTAAAAGTATCAAAGCAGCATGATATGACTTCCATGCAAAAAATTCAGTCCGATACAGTGTCTAAAGCCAGTATCGCCCTTTTACCGATCCTAAATGCTACACAATCAAAACATCCACTAGCGAAAGAAGCCAAAGAATTACTCGCACAATTTAATGGTGATATGCGCATGGATAGTGCCGCAGCATTAATCTACAATGCTTGGGTAGACCAATACACTAGAGCCATATTTACCCCCTGGCTAGAGGATTCGTTTACCGAAATCTATAGCAAACGCAGTCTACTTGATGGTCTAATCCATATCACCTCGAATGAACTCAATTATTGGTGTGATCATCCGAAGACAACCCAAGTTGAAAACTGCAATCAACTACGAAGTCTTGCACTAGATACTGCCTTGTCCTACCTATCGAAGCGCTATGGTAATCAAATCAATAAATGGCAATGGGGTCAAGCTCATCCAGCTATCGGAGCTCATAAGCCCTTAAGTAGAATACCTATCATCAAATTTTGGTTCGAAATTAATGCACCCTCTCCAGGAGATATGCACACCGTCAATGTTGGTCGTATGAACTTTAATGACCCTAAAGAACCCTATGCTTCAACATTAGCCCCCGGTATGCGAGCGATCTATGACTTGTCTAATCTAAACGAGTCTGTCTTTATTGGCTTTGGTGGTCAATCTGGCTGGATACAAAGTGGTCGCTATCAGAACCACATGGATGCTTGGCAAAAGAACCAATATCTTCCGCTGTCAATCACTCCTAAGGGCCCCATACAGGGTGAACTAATCCTGAAAATTAAGTAGGAGAATGTAATCAATGCTCACCAAACATATGTTGAAGATCCTCATCATATTGGCCATCGAGAAGAATAAAAGCAACCGTGCAAGGCGCGTTAGACCGATTTGTCCAAGCGTGATTTGTGCCACATTGAACTAATATATCCCCAGTTTTGAGCAAGACTTCCGTATCGTCTAACAACATGGTTATCTCACCAGATAAAATAATGGCATAGTCAATCGTCTGTGTTCGGTGCATTAAAGGGTGACGACCTGTCTTGCCAAAGGTACTTCCAGACTCATTACCTAATGCCGCAAACAAGGCTTTAGACTCTGTAACGTTTAGACTACTCGTCGAGTCTGGCGGAAAATGATTAATCCTTAAAACACTCCCATTCTTGGTCGGCAATTGTCTTCTAGGACCAAGGGTTGTTTCCTCCTGTAATGCAACGATCTGAGCCGGCGCTTGACTTGTTCTAAAAATATCTGTCGAATAATAATTAGGCCGCATAGCAATGGTGTGAACATACGGTGCAGGCCCATCAGAAATAACAATGGCTTTACCCTGTGCATCATGTCCAGTAACTACTCGACGAACTGTTCCTGACATCTTTTTTCCTTATATTAATGTAATAACAAATCTTCTAAAATCTTTAGAAGTATTATTATGGCAATGCAATTTTTTTGTCAGTAATTAACTTACTCCACATCGCACTTTCATTTTTAATCAGTTGCGCGAATGGCGCACCAGTCAAAAGTAATGGGCTAGATCCTGCTGCTGTAATCTTCCGCTTCAACTCCTCATCCCCTACAGGAGCAATACTATTAGCAAGCAATTGAACTGTTTCTGGCGTCATTCCCCTTGGGCCCATAATAGCAAACCAGGGTAAGGTATCAACTCCAGGAAATCCTTGCTCTGTAATCGTTGGCACATCAGGAAAACTAGAATTTCTTTTACCGACCAAAGCGAGTAATTTAACCTTCCCAGACTTCACGGCCTGCTCTGCTAATGCAACACTAATAAACATTCCAGATATTTGCCCACCTAAAACATCCGTAAATGATGGTGAAGCACCCTTATAAGGAACGTGTAATAAATGCATCTTTGTGGCATCCTTTAATAACTCAATATAAGCATGCAAAATATTGCCATGCCCAGCCGACCCAAAACTCAGCGTAGAAGAAGAGTTCTTACCCAGCGCAACAAGTTCTTTAAGATTATTTACTGGTACTTGATTAGCTACAATAATTCCAATATCCGTCTGCGCTAAACAAATAATTGGAACTAAGTCTTTTTGTGGATCATAACTGAGGGCCTTATCTAAAAGCGGACTAAATGTGATCATTCCAGAACTAACAAACAATAAATTAGAGCCATCCACTGAACCTTGCTTCATGAAGTTCACTCCAACTAAGCCATTTGCTCCTGGCCTATTTTCGTTGATAACAGTTGATTTGGTATGTTGCGCAAGACTTTCAGCTGCCAAACGACCCATCACGTCAGTAGGGCCACCTGGAGCAAAAGGAATAATGATTCGAATGTGATTCGGTAAAGATTGTGCACTCACTTGAGAAATCAGCGCAACACTCAATAAACACATATTAAATATCATGGCCCAAGCCATCTGCAAATAACCATCATTCTTTAATTGAGCAGGGATTAGACGAAGCAACTGCCTGGTAGTTTGAATGAACACCAAAGTCTCCTATATTTTTTAATATATTAAATCAAGACGAGTCTCTTGTGTAAAAAATTGCGCTGATGTAAAGGTTTCGTATCCTTCTTACTAATCAAATTTGTAACCAGTAAAAATACAATCAGGTATTATTTTATAAAGCAATTTAGTTAGACAAATAAAAAATTTATAAAAGGAGATCTCTTTGAATCCGTTTTCTGAACTCGCGCCAAATGGTGCGCAAATCTTTCAAAGGGGTATTATTCTTTATCATCAATACGGCTTTTTAAAAATGCGCATTGATCGGATCAATGATCTCAATCGTTGGATGCCAGAAGTCTACCTTCGAATCAAATCAATCACCCAAAACCTGCAACAGGAATATAGCCATCACGTGGATGAAAGTTGAATAGCTCACCACGAAAATCGAACACCATACTTCATCGAAACATAAAAAATGCTTATTAAACTAACACTACACTTCAAAAAAAACGTAATTCATATTTTTTTAGGTCTTCTAGCAGGTGCAATCTGCACTCCTTCTTTTTCCCAAATATGGCCGAATAAACCAGTTCGAATCATCGTACCATGGGCGGCAGGAGGGGCAACAGATACATTTGCTAGACAGTTAGCGGCTAAACTGCAAGAACAGTTTGGACAAGCATTTATTGTCGAAAATAAAATTGGAGCAAATGGCAATATTGGCGCTGAATTTGTTGCTAAATCAGCGCCTGATGGCCATATACTTTTAATTACAAATCCATCTTTTGGTTCACTAGTAAATACACCATTTGATCCTCTCACCGATTTCACTCCGATTACTATGCTTGTTAGCTCACCATTCGGCTTAGCAGTTCATGCTTCCCTACCAATTACTACAGTCGCTGAACTTCTTAGCTATGCCAAAAATAATCCAGCAAAATTTAATTACGCTATGCTAGGGAGTGGTAGCGCATCCCATCTTGCTGGCATCGAGCTTGGCGCTAGAGCAAAAGTGGCTTTTACCTTTATTCCATATAAAGGAGGTGCGCCAGCATTAACAGATGTTGCCGGTGGTCAATCGCAGGCCATATCAATTGCTATGCTGTCAACCTATCCCTTTGTGAAAGGCGGAAAATTGCGATTAATCGCAGTGATGAGTAAAGATCGCCTAAGTTTCCTACCAGATATTCCAACTGTCGCAGAAGCGGGTTTTCCAGGTTTTGTTGCCGGGCAATGGCAGGCATTTTTTGGGCCTAAAGGATTACCAAAAGATATCCTTGAAAAACTTAGGGCAGAAACAATTCGTTATTTAAATACGCCAGAAATGAAAAAACGTTTTGCTGATCAGGGTGGTGAGGTCACTACGACCAGTTCAGAGGAATTGGCTAAATTTATTATGGATGAAAAAAATAAATTTGATCGTTTAGTGAAAGAGCATCAAATTAAAGTTGATTAAAA
>RFMZ01000256.1 GCA_009927445.1 Betaproteobacteria bacterium | reverse complement strand
GATTCATGATGAACATTCCTTCGTTAATTGATGACAGGTGAAAGATCGGCATTCGAGAGATCGGCATTTAAGAGGCGAATTTTAATCACCTAATTTAATATTAGATTTTTGAATAACGCCACTCCATTTGGCTGACTCTTGTAATAAAAACTCTTTAAATTCTTTTGGGCTTGAAGCGACCACTTCAAAACCTTGTGCTTCGATCCCTTTTTTAACTGTCGGTTCTAGAATGATTTGAGCGGTCATTTTTTGAATTTCTTCGATGATTTGAGTTGGGGTACCTGTTGGTGCTACTAGTCCTAACCAGCCCTCGATGATTAGATCAGGTAAACCATCCTCGCTTAAGGTGGGGACATCTGGAAATTGTATAACGCGTTTTTTGGATGCTACAGCAATGAGCTTGAGCTTGCCAGATTTAATATGATTAATTGCTGATGGTAGTGGTACAAACATGAAATCTGTATTACCAGCCATCACATCTGTCATCGCTGGGGTATCACCCTTGTTTGGAATATGGTTTAGTTTGATAGCTGTTTTTAGGGAAAGTAATTCAGCCGCAAGGTGTTGAAGATTACCAATTCCAGCCGAACTATAGTTGAGTTCAACAGCAGATTTTTTAGCATACTGAATGAGTTCTTGAACATTTCGAACAGGTAATTTAGGATTTGTAACAAGAGCAAAGGTGATTGAGGTGGTTTGAGAAATTGGAGCCAAATCTTCCATGGCTTTAAAGGGTAGATTTTTATAAACAAATGGGTTAATTACCATCACACTGGGTACTGCGATACCGAAGGTATAGCCATCAGGACTCGATTTTGCAATCAAGTCCATGCCGATATTACCATTTGCACCTTGTTTATTTTCTACGATGACAGAAGTCTTCCAGGACTCGGTCAGTTTTGACGACAGGACTCTAGCAAAAACATCGACAGAGGATCCTGGTGCTTGGGCAACAACTATTCTTACTGAGCGGCTTGGATAGTTTTGGGCATTCACTTGTAAAGTAATACCGAGCAATCCAAGCGTTAGCATTACCATACCGAACAATTTGAGTAATAGATGCTCTGCTTGCAGGTGGCAGTTTATTAGGGGGATTTTTACAGAGTTACTCGTCATCACAAGCCTTCTTTCTAAATGAAGTAAAAATTTCTATTAAAAAATTGAGCGAAACAATTGAATCATTCTGTAGCTCGTTAATTCGACTATTTATTCAGTACGTCTGGATTTGCCAGTCTCAGTGGTAAATTATTGGCAAAGAGGTGGACCTGTTCAAAAGCTTCTCCAAAATACATTTCAAAAGTATCATGATCAGCCCATCCCAAATGGGGCATACAAATAACGTTAGGCATTTTTAGTAGGGGGTGTTTACCATCTAAAATGGGCTCATTTTCATAGACATCAACAGCGGCAAATCCGGGCCTACCTAGATTTAAGGCATTCTCAAGGGCGCCAGATGCAATCAGCTCAGCACGGGCCGTATTGACGATTAACGCAGTTGGCTTCATCAGAGCCAAGTCCGATTCGTGAACAATTCCTTGTGTTTCTTTTGAATATCGTAGGTGTAGACTAATGACATCAGCACTTGAAAAAAAAGATTCTTTTGAATCAGCCGCTCCATAGCCGAGGGACTTAGCCTTATCTAGAGAGGCTTTTCTACCCCAGACTACAATTTGCATACCCATTGCTTGGGCAGATTTAGCAACAATTTCTCCGATGACTCCAAGACCAAAGATACCCAATGTTGAACCATGAATACGGTGTGATAAAGTAATTGGGAATTGTCCTGCTTGCATGCGACTTGCTTCAAGAACGACATTTCTTCTTGCTGCAAAAATTAAAGCGAGGGTTAATTCCGCAGGCGCTAAAGGGGATGAACCCACACCATGGGCTACAGGTATACCCAGTTTAGTGCACGCCTCAAAATCAATCATTTTGCTATGACGGCCCACTAGGGAGATGAGTTTAAGCTTGGGTAGTGCTTCTAGGATCGTCTGGGTAATTCGAATTCTTTCGCGGACGATGACGATCACATCAGCTTGGATAAAACGTTCAATCAGTTCTTTTTCTGATTTCGCAGGTTCAACATAGAGAGTTACGTCATGATCCTTGAGGTATGAGAAGCACTTTAATCTTCGAGCACAATTTTGATAATCGTCAGCAATAACTACTTTCACGGGAATCCTTAATTTTTTGCAGCTGTTAAATCGACCTGAACTTTACAGCCTGGAACCAAAAACTTACCGACCTCTAGGGTTGTTCTGGGTGGCGGAGAAGGAAAATATTCTTTCCAAATTTGATCAAAATAATAAAAGTCATTTAAATCTGATAGAAATACTTGGGCTTTGACTGTGTCGGCCAAATCAAAGCCACCTTGTTGATACAGTTTTTGAAAATTATTCATCACAAAGCGCGTTTGTTTTTGAATTTCTGAGCCATAGAAGGGAAAGGCTGGATCTTGATGAGCTATTTGAATGAGAGGCGTTTTGTGATCTGACGCGATTTGTCCAGAGGCGTAAAGGGTGTCATTAACAATCAGGCCATGGCAAAAAGATGGTTGCTCATTGTTTTGTACATGAATTTCTTTTTTAGGTGTATTGGGTAAAACGCCCCATAAATCGATTTCGATACGACATCCTGGCACTAATAATTTTTGTACCTCAACAATCGTTCTTGGCACAGAGTGATGAAAATAGTCTTTCCATGCTTGATCGAAATAATAGAAATCGTTGAGATCTGTTAAAAAGATTTGAGCTTTTACAACATCTTTGAAATCACAGCCGGCAGAGTCAAAAACGCTTTGTATATTATTGAGAATATATCTAGTTTGCTTTTGAATATTCGACCCATAGTAGGGAAAAGCAGGATCTTGTATCGCCTCAGGAGCGACGCCAGTTTGGTAGTCTGACGCGATTTGTCCGGCAGCATAGAGAATATTTTCAATCAGGATACCTTGGGAATAATGGGCCATAGGAGTGGGCGTTTTTGCCCCAATGATGACTTGCCGAGGCACCTGTGACTTGACACCCCAAAGATCAATTTCTACTTTACAGCCAGGGACTAAAAGGGCGCCTATTTCTACTGTAGTTCTAGGAGGTGGAACAGGAAAAAATTCTTTCCATATTTGATCAAAGTAATAGAAATCATTTAAATCTGTTAGAAACACTTGTGACTTAACGACATCTTTAAAGTCGCTACCAGCACTTGCAAAAACCGACTGAAGATTTTGTAAGACATATCTGGCTTGCTTTTGAATATTTGATCCATAGTAGGGGAAAGCTGCGGCCTGTTTAGCCTCTGATGGGACACCAGTTTGATAATCTGACGCTATTTGTCCTGCCGCATAGATCGTATTGTGATGGAGTACACCTTGGCAATAATGGGCCATAGGCGTTGGCGTTTTTACACCTTTTAAAATTTCGTTATTCATAATTTAATCTCTTTATTTTGACGGATATCAATCACTGGATTGGTCGGATAGGGCTTTACAGATCATCCATTTTTAGTCTCTAGCTATTCAGATTGTCCATTTCCTAATGAACAAAACCTTTATCACTTAACCACTGTTGAATAACGGCAGCAATTTCCTGATTGTTTTTATCCATCATCAGCATATGGCTATTGCCTTTAATGCCTCGCTCTGGCAGATTAATTAGTTCAGGTTTGCCTCCGGCTTGTCGCATTGCATCCTGAAACTTCATGTTATTAGCCCGAATATTAGGCCATCTTGAGTCTGATTCAATAAAGTCACCATAGATACTGACATTGGGAATATTTCTTAGCGCAGCAACTTGTTTAGCATCTCCAACACCTGCTGGTTCTACTAGGATAAGCGCTTTCACTTTATCTGGCCGTGCTTGTGCTACCCGATAGCCAAAAGGTCCAGATTGAGAATGAACGAGGACAATACATGGGCACACCTTGTCCACTAGTTCAATATATGCAGCGATGGTAGGTTCGTCTGTACTGGTCCAGCGTGGCACCACTTGCTTAGTAAAATTATCATAACCTGCCAAAGGGAATTGGTTCCCTGGCAGGGGCTTCATTTTGGCAGGATCTTTGTTGTAACTACCGGGGCCATTACCGATCCGAAAGCGCTCAAAAGGATTTTCCTTTGTTAAAAAAATTGGGCTTGTTTTAGTAATTTCAGGATACATAGCCCAGCCTGAGCGACCTCTTTCTACAGCGTCACTATTAAAGACAGCCCAGCCTTGTTTAATAAAATAATTGAGCCAACCTTCTCGCCCATCGGGTGTCGTTTCATAAGTAACCCCACTAAGGCCACCGCCGTGCCACATGAGAAGGGGTAATTTCCCTTTTTGATGTGTGGGGATAAAGTACTGAACATACATTTGTTCAACCTGATATAGCCCATTGGGGTCAACTTTGGCAGGGACTCCACCGACTGTAAAAAGGACTTCCTGAATCGGTTTACCTGAAATCAAGACTTCTTTTCCACCGACATGAAAAGAGCCCATTTCTTTTAGATGAATCGATTGATTTGACGATGGTAGAGTAGAGCAGGCTACTAAAGAAGAAAAAAATAGCGCATAGTAACTGATTTTTAATAAATTTACTGAGGGCATTTGATTGTCTCTTTTCATTTGACTGTCTCTTTTATTAGTAATTTTCTATCTTAGCATTTTGTTAGTCTCGAAGGAAAATTTGACGAGATGTTGATTTAATCAAGGGTAATATTTGCTTTTTGGATAACAATTTTCCATTCCTGGATACCGGTTTTAATTTGTTGATTCATTTGTGCTGGGCTAGTATGAACTGTAGTCCACCCTTGTTCTAATAATTTGCTTTTGACATCTGGCATTTCAATAATTCTGCCCAGTTCGGCATTAATTTTTAGAATAATGTGATTGGGGGTGCCTATGGGCGCTAAGATACCATACCAAGAGCCAATTTTATAGCCCGGTACACCCTGTTCGCGAATTGGTTTAATTCCTGCTAGAGCATCTAAAGACTTTTCGCCAGTAACGGCAATTGCGCGCACGCGGCCAGATTTAATATGTTGGATGATTGACGGGACTGTTGAAAAGATGAGGTCAATTTCTCCGGCGATGAGGGCGGTCGCTGCAGGGGCGCCACCGCGATAGGGGATATGATTAATTTGACTACCAGTTTGTTGGTTAAATACCTCTAAAGCAAGATGTCCAGTCGTTGTAATACCGGAGGATCCAGCATTGAGTTTGCCAGGATTTGCTTTAGCATAGGCAATTAATTCTGGGATATTTTTTACTGGTAATTGATTATTTACTACGAGAACATTTTCGACGTTGACTAAGATATCTACCCCTGCAAAATCTCTCTCCGGATCGTAAGGTACTTTTTTCATCAAGCTTGGAAGAATTTCAATGGGGCCTACAGTTCCTAACAAAAGGGTGTAACCATCGTTAGGTGCTCGGGCAACTTCTGTGGCGGCAATTACTCCACCGCCTCCTGATTTGTTATCGACCACAATGGTTTGTTTCCAAGCTTCGCCAAGTTTTTGAGCAAGAATACGAGCCAAATATCTGTAGCTCCACCGGGCGCGAATGGACTAATGATCTTCACTGGCTTATTGGGATAGCTAGTGGCTGCGTCTTGTGCATAAGCCACTAAAGAGGTAGAACTGATTAGGCAGGTCAGGGCGAATAAGATTTGTAGAGGGTTCATATTTTTTGCGAAAGTATTTTTAAAAGTGATTGATTAGTTATTTGATTCAATATCATCTTCTTAGATGATGATAATTGAAAAAGCAAAATTAAATATCAATTATGTTAAATTGACTCAGTTCAGCTAACTCAGTTAAATTCTCTCACTTCAGTTGTCTCAGTTCAGCAAACTTTTTTGAAGAATATTAATTGCAAGTAATTACTTTTGTTAAATTAGTATTCGGTTTATTTGAATAACTGAATTCCTTAGAGGCTTTTTGTTGAAGTGCGTAAAAGAGTTGTTGAGTTTTGATGGAGAGATCCTCAACACATATCCATAGACGAAAGATTACATATGCGTTCATATTCGATGCACTCAACGACGAATGGTCTTGAGTTAGTTTTAAAAGAGGTTGATCAACCAAAGCCTGGACCGAAACAAGTTCTTGTAAAAGTAAAGGCGGCGGGCTTAAATCGTGGCGAGTTTATTGCTGGGCATGGTTTGATTCAGGTTGGTAAATCGGTCATGTTAGGCATGGAGGCTGCGGGGGAGGTTGTGGCACTTGGCCAAGAGATGACGCATATTCCGATTGGGGAAGCCGTTTTTGGTCGAATGCGAGGAGCTTTTTCTGAGTATGCCTTACTAGATGATGTTGAATTAATGCCCAAACCAGCTTTACTGTCTTGGGAACAAGCTGCTGGGATTCCACTATCTTGTATGGTGGTCTTTGATATGCTAGTTTTGCAGGGACGTTTAAAACCCAATGAGTGGGTTTTAGTGAATGGCGTCTCCTCCGGTGCGGGCGTTGCTGCTTTACAAATGGCCAAGGCCCTTGGCGCAAAAGTGATAGGTACTTCTGGGTCTGAGCAAAAGCTAACTGTTTTGAATTCCTTAGGACTTGACCATGGGATTTGTTCTAGGCAAGCTAATTATTATGACGAGGTCATGGCTGTCACTGAGGGCTATGGGGTCGATTTGGTTATTAACACGGTTGGAGGCTCAGTGTTTGCTCAAGCCATAGAGTGTTTAGCACTACATGGTCGTTATGCCATGGTTGGCTATGTTGATGGACAGTTAGAGGCGAAAATTGATTTGAAGGCTTTACATACCAAGCGCTTATCGATCTTTGGTGTATCCAATAAATTACTATCACCAGCAGAGAGAGCCAAGCCTTTAGAGCAATTTAGGCAGGATATCTTGCCGATATTGCATGCCGGCAGACTTACGCCGTGGGTTGATCGCGTCTTTGATTTTGATAAACTACCGCAGGCCAGAGAGTATATGCAGTCGAATCAACATATTGGTAAGGTAATTATTCGGTTGTAGCATCTTGGCTGAATACTTCATTGACTAACAATGACTTTAGTGGGGACTATAGAAAAATGATTGTACAAATTTTACGGTGTCTTTTAACTTGCACGATGCTTTTTCATGGGTTCAATAGCATGGCTCAATCAGCGAGCACGAATTTTCCAGATAAGCCCATACGCATTGTAGTTGGCTATGGGCCGGGTGGTGGGACAGATTTAGTTGCGAGAGCCTTAGCACCTTCACTTACAAAAATCATTGGACAATCAGTCCTTGTTGAAAATAAGCCTGGCGCTGGTGGCAGTACTGGGGCATTATTTGTAGCGCAGGCCAAGCCAGATGGACATACTATTTTGTTATCGAGTGCAAGTAGTGTCATCATTGCACCTACCGTCAATAAGAAGCTCTCCTATAAATTGGGTGACTTTATAGCGCTTACTCAATTGACAGTTGCGCCACTAATGATTGTAGTTAGTAAGGATCTACATGTTCGAACCGTTGCCGAATTAATTAAGTTAGCTAAAGCCAATCCAGATAAATTAAATTATGCGAGTTCTGGGATAGGTTCTGGCCCACATTTTGGGGGAGTTTTATTTAATGAAGTAGCTGGTACAAGGATGCTTCACGTCCCTTTTCGAAGTGGCTCCGCTTCTGCTGTATCGGTTGCTGCTGGCGAGACACAGGTAACCTTTGCCACCACTCCAAGCGTCTCAGCATTGTTACGTGCCGGGCAGGTCATTGGAATTGGTGTGACCTCTAGAGAGAACTATGCATTAGCGCCAGACTTGCCGGGTATGATCAAGGCGGGTTTACCGAATTATCAGTTTTTACAATGGAATGGGTTATTCCTCCCATTAGGAACTGCTCCAGAAATTATTGATAAGTTATTTATATCAGTCCAAGCAGCAATGAATACTAACGAGGTAAAGCAAATTCTTGAAACTGATGGCACGGAAGTGGCTATATCTGCTTCGCCAACAGCCTTTGTGAGTTTTACTAGAAATGAATCCAAGTTTTTGGAAAAATTGATCAAAGATAGTGGATTGAAATCATTTGAATAAAATTTAAATATGGAATTGGAGTTATTTTGCAAGTTTTTGACGGCATTCGTGTTTTAGACATCACCAGAGTTTTAGCAGGGCCATATGCTTCTTATCAATTAGGTTTATTGGGAGCTGATGTAATCAAGATTGAGCCAGTTTTAAAGGGTGAATCAACTCGGTGGCGTTCCGAGGGTGACGCGGCTTTGGGTAATATAGGGATGTCCCCATCTTTTTTAACCCAAGGATCAAACAAGAAGTCTTTGACAATTAATTTAGATGAAAGTTTAGGTCAAGAAATATTTTTAAAATTAGTTTGTACTGCTGATGTCGTCGTTGAAAATTTACGCACCGGTTCAATGGCTAAACGCGGTTTAGCTTATGAAAACATCGTATCCGTCAAACCGGATATTATTTATTGCTCGATGACTGGTTATGGTCAAACTGGCCCAAAATCTGCCTATCCTGCTTATGACAGTGTGATTCAAGCAGCGACTGGATTCATGAGTATCACTGGCACACCAGATAGTGGCCCACTCAAATCTGGCCCACCCGTAGTCGATTATGCAATGGGTATGGCTGGGGCTTTTGCAATTAGTGCGGCATTATTTGCAAGATCTAAAACTGGTCAGGGCCAATATATTGATCTTTCCATGCAAGATAGTTGTATGGCTTTGATGTCCAGTGTCTTAACGGCCTATGCAAATACGGGTAATCCACCTGGCTTGAGGGGAAATGAGGCACCTAGTAAATCTCCGGCCTCGACCACATTTCAGACGAAAGATGGACTATTAGCAATCGCCATTAATGAACAGCATCAATTTGTTCATTTGATGCAGGCAATTGGTTTATCCGATATCTTGAATGATGAACGTTTTAATGATGCAGCAAAAAGACGACAGCATACTGAATTATTGCGTAGCGCAATCGGAAAAGCACTTCTGCAAAATTCGGCAGAATATTGGGAGCCAATTATTAATCAGATGGGTGTACCAGCTGCTCGAGTAATGTCTATTCCCGAGATGATGGTAAGTCCTCAGGTTGCGGAGCGGGGTTTTTTTCAAGGATTTACCCAAGAAGAATGTGGTTTAGATCGAGATATTCGGGTACCGATGGCAGCTTTTCAGTTTAAAGATGGAGGGCCCAAGTTACGCAGTCCTCCACCTCGAATCGGTCAGCACACAGAAGATATATTGCAAGAATTGGGTTATACAAAAGAACAAATTTTAGACTATTCTGATGCCGGAATTGTTTGAATACGAATTACTAGAGAGTTTTACGGTTAAATAGATTGTTTGATGTTTGCCACAATAATTTGTAATATCTGGATAATAACTACAAGAGCTAAAGGCGATAGATCGAGCATGCCTAGTTTAGGAATCTTGTCTCTGATAGGCCTAAGTATTGGTTCTACCAAAAGGCCTAAGAACTGTTGAGTTGGACTAAAGTTGTTGACCCAAGAAAATATGATGTGAATAATAACCATCATCATCACTCCGGAAAGAATGAGATCGATTAATTCAAAAATTGCTAAGATAATAACTGCACTAAAAAGTTGTCGGGAGCCACTGAGAATCCAGATGATGAGTACTTTGCCAAGGATGATTAAAAATGCGGCACTGATGCTAGCAACATCGATTTTCCCTTTGGTGCCCAGTAAATTTCGAATAGGCTTAATGATCCAATCCGAGACAGGGTATAGATAGCTCATTAAGGCATTACTCGATTGCGGATGAAAGCCGATGCGTAGCCAAAAAACGTATGCGCGTAAGAGGCAGGCGCCTGCAACGATGGTTGTGACAATACTTAAAAGAAGATGAATAATTTGAATGATCATCTGATGATTGTAAGACTTTCTGCGTACTTTGTTGATTTAGTTTGAGTAAATGGTTGGTTTTTTTGAAGGTTATTGGTTTAAGAGTTTTTAGGGTATTGGGTGTGGCAAACTATTGTTTATTATCGGTTTTTTTAATTTTTTAGGGCTTTATTTTTAAGTAAGATTACTTCTATTTAAGATTGGCAAAGAGGATGAATCAGAGTTCTGAGGTGAAAAGTAATAACAAGTGGATTATTGGGATCGTTGGAACTGGCACGATGGGGATGGGGATTGCTCAAGTCGCCGCAAGCGCTGGTCACTTAGTATTTCTTTATGACGCACGTCCGGGAATTGCGCAGTTAGCCATTGAGCAGATTGGGGATTCATTAAAAAAACAAGTCGTCAAAGGTCGACTTGAGCAAGCTGCTCAAGAATTGATGGTCCAACATTTAAAGCCTATTGATCATCTGCAGGTCTTAGCAAAGGTTGATTTGGTTATTGAGGCCATTAGTGAAGATCTTGAGGCTAAGCAAAAATTATTTAAGGACCTTGAAGCATTAGTTGGTCCTTCTACAATTTTGGCTTCGAATACTTCCTCGATATCGATTACTGCCATTGCTAATGGCTTAAGTAATCCAAAGCGTCTAATTGGCATGCACTTTTTTAATCCAGTACCTTTGATGCAACTCGTTGAAGTCGTGCTAGGAGCCCAGACAGATCAGTTTGTCGCCGACATGATTACACAATTAGCAAGGTCTTGGGGTAAAACCGCCGTGCAGGCCAAATCGACGCCGGGCTTTATTGTGAATCGAGTAGCTCGACCATTTTATGCTGAGGCATTAGCCTTGTTGCAAGAGAGGGCCTGTATACCGGAGCAAATAGATCAGGCTTTGCGTGATATTGGTTTTCGGATGGGGCCCTGTGAGCTGATGGATCTAATTGGCCATGATGTCAATTATTCAGTGACGAGTTCAATGTTTGATGCAAATTATGGCGATCGGCGTTATGTTCCTTCGATTATTCAAAAAGCTTTGGTGGATGGAGGTCGGCTAGGGCGTAAATCGCAGATGGGCTTTTATGCGTACTCTGCGGGATCGATGATCCAGGCTTCTGATTCTGGGCTTAAAAAAGAAATGCACTCCCATGAAATAGCGCATGAGGTAAAGATTACTTTAGTGGGTACGAGTTTACTTGTTGACTGTTTAGGCAAACTATTGAAGCGTGCCGAAGTCCCCTATGTAGGGGATCCTCAAACACATTGGCAAGGCTTACGGATTGGTGAACTCGATTTAATGATCACTGATGGTCGCAGTGCAACGCAGGTTGCAGCCCAGACGGGTAATCGATCATTGGGGGTAATAGATTTGCCATTAAATTTTTCGAGTGGGAGTTCTTTAGCGATCAGTTTTGCACCGACTGTATCCCAAAAAGATCGAGATATGGCTGCTTTAGTGATGAAAAATTATGGTATTCATTTGATGGAGATTGCCGACACACCTGGCTTGATTGTGGGAAGAACAATTGCCATGTTAATTAATGAAGCTGCAGATGCGGTGCAGCAAGGAGTAAGTGATAAGGCAAGTATTGACACGGCGATGCAATTAGGAACGAGCTATCCCATGGGACCATTTGCATGGTTAGAAATGATCGGAATTAAACCCGTTGTTGTGTTATTAAATCACTTATTTGAAGCCTACCGCAGCGATCGTTATCGAGTGAGTATCTTACTGCAGAAGGATTACTATACCGA
>RFMZ01000183.1 GCA_009927445.1 Betaproteobacteria bacterium | reverse complement strand
AATTTCTAGATCAAGAGCATTATCCGGTGTTGGTGGGTGGGTGTTCGTGGGTGGATGTTCGTTTTACTGAGAGTATTCTTGGAGGCGCGAGAGGGAATCGAACCCCCGTTCAAAGCTTTGCAGGCTTCTGCCTAACCACTCGGCCATCGCGCCCTATACAGCATCTCATATCAATTAAAGCTATCGTTGAAACAAAAAGGGAAGCAATTGGGCTTCCCTTCAACGATTTGGAGCGGGAGACGAGGCTCGAACTCGCGACCTCAACCTTGGCAAGGTTGCGCTCTACCAGCTGAGCTACTCCCGCAAATGCCTGGTAATTCATACTTGACTACATCAAAACAAAACTATTCTAACAAATTTTTCGTATCGCGTCCACTTCGCATGGATGGAACATTAATTACAATGCCTATAGCGACTTAAGAAGCTTTTGAAACAATGACCGGCCAGGCTTTCTTTAAATAATAAAACATCGACCAAAGTGTAATTACTGCTGCAATAATAATCAAATACTTCCCAACCAAGGCGCAATTAACCAACCCAAATAAAGTGCTATCAAATAACAAGAAACTAATGGCAATTAACTGCACGGTCGTTTTAATCTTCCCTAAAAAATGCACCGCAACACTTGCCGAAGCACCAATCTGAGCCATCCACTCCCTGAGCGCCGAGATAGTGATCTCACGACCGATAATGATCAAGGCAACCCACACAGAAACACGATCGAAATTCAGCAAAACCAATAAGGCGGCAGCAACAATTAACTTATCCGCAACCGGGTCTAAAAAAGCTCCAAAATTAGATGACTGAGCCCATCGGCGGCTAAATATCCATCTAACCAATCCGTAAAGGCTGCGCCAACAAATAAAGCTGTTGCTATAAGATTTTTTTCAACTAAAGAAAATATGCCATCAGGAATGTAATAAATACCTACTAACAAAGGAATAACGGCTATTCTCAGCCAAGTTAAAAAAATCGGAAAATTAAAGGGCATGACAACAGTTCAAGTGAGTTAAAAAAATACTTCTTTGACAACATATTAATTGCTAATTATGTAATCTAAGCATTAGTGTAATTGTTTATAGATCTGAGCGGCTAAAGCTTGAGAGATTCCTTCGACTTGAGTAAGCTCTTCTAGAGTCGCTCCAATCACTCCTTTAATTCCCCCAAACCTCGCCAATAAACGCTGTCGACGCTTAGCTCCAATCCCTTCAATTTCCTCTAAACGAGAAACATTTCTAGTTTTTTGCCGCTTAGCTCGCATGCCAGTTATCGCAAAACGATGCGCTTCATCGCGAATTTGAGCAATTAACAAAAGCGCTGGACTATCAATGCCTAATTGCAAACTATCTCGACCATCAGCAAATAATAATGTCTCTAACCCAACTTTTCGCCCATCACCTTTGGCCACACCCACAATTAACCGGATATCTAAACCTAGCTCAACAAAAACTTGTCGAGCAACCTCAACCTGCCCCTTACCACCATCGACCAAAATCACTTGCGGAATTTTATCTGCTGGGAATTCTAAAAACTGACTGTACCGTCGTGTCAATACTTGCCGCATTGCCCCATAATCATCCCCAGGTGTTACCCCCTCAATATTAAATCGCCGATATTCTTTATTTTGCATGGCATGCTTTTGATAAACCACACAAGATGCCTGAGTTGCCTCTCCAGAAGTATGGCTAATATCAAAGCATTCAATTCGGGTTTGCTCAATATCATCTATTTCAAGCGTTAATAAATCAACTAAAGACTGCGTTCTTTGTTGCTGCCCACTGCGCTCACTGATCCGCTTCAGTAAGGCCAATTCCGCATTACTTTGAGCCATAGCCAACCAATGTCGCTTTTGCCCCTGCGCCTGGACAATAAACTGGACTTTTCTTCCTAAACGCTCAGTCAGCGACTGTCTTAATAAATCGCCGTCCTCTCCTAAATCATGATTAACAACCAAAACCGCGGGTATTAATTGATTTAAATCCGCACCATCAGCAAGATCCCCATCGTCAAGGTACCTTTGCACCATAAAAGTTGTTAAATACTCACCCAACTCAAGTTGTGCACCTTCAACCTTAACCACTGTTGGGAAATAAGCCCGATCTCCTAAATGCCGGCCACCGCGAACCATCGCTAAATTAACACATACCTGTCCAGATTTTTCAACAACTGCCAAAATGTCAATATGTTGCTGCCCATCAGCTACTGTATCCATCGATTGTTGCTGTAAAACACTCGATAAATCCGCTAACCGGTCGCGATAACTTGCGGCTAATTCAAATTCTAAAGAGTCACTATGCGCTTGCATACGAAGCTCTAAGTCATGCATTACCGAGGCGTGATCACCCTCTAAAAATGCCATTGCCTTGCCTACATCAGCCTGATAATCACTTGTAGCGATAAGTCCTACGCAAGGCGCTGTACAACGATGAATTTGATACAGTAAGCAAGGTCTACTCCGGTTTTTGAACACAGTATCTTCACAGGTCCGCAACTGAAATACTTTTTGCAAAATTTGCACACTATTACGCACCGCCCAAGTATTCGGAAATGGCCCAAAATACGTATTCTTCTTATCAACCTTGCCACGGTATGAGGTCATTCGGGCAAAAGCATGACCAGTAAACATTAAATAAGGATATGACTTATCATCCCGAAATAAAATATTAAATGGTGGAGCTAAAGCTTTAATTAAGTTATTTTCTAGAATTAATGCTTCTGTCTCTGTCCGAGTAACCGTTGTTTCAAAGCGCATAATCTTGCTGACCATGCGCTCAATTCGGGGCGATAATTGCGTACGTGAAAAATAACTAGAGACTCTTTTCTTTAAATTCTTTGCCTTACCAACATACAAAATATGATCATTGCTATCAAAAAAACGATATACGCCCGGCAATTGCGTCAATTGCTGCACTTCATCCTGCAACAGTTCAATATGGGTCTTTGTCATGCGAATTGATATCTTTTGCCGTGTAATCGATAATTTTGGAGACGCTGGATTTACCTGGCGTTTAGCTCAACGCCTCAGCCAAGCACCCTTAGAGAATCATTTTACGATGCCTTCAAGGGATTTATATAGAGTCTTTTGTGATCAACCCGAAATCATATACCAATTAGCAGGCACCAAGGCTTTAGAGCGCGCGCAACAGAATAACCTACAAATCCTGCCATGGTCATCGGCAGCCCATTTAATGAGTCTAGATGAATTTCCGGATGTTATCCTGGAAACTTTTTCTTGTGGCCTACCAGAAATCTATCAGCAACAACTACAACATCGCAACCGTGACCAATTACCACTGCTCATCAATATTGAATATCTCAGCGCCGAAGCATGGACAAACTCCCACCATGGTTTGAGATCACTCAGCGCATCGGCACAAGACATTTCTAGGTATTTTTATTTCCCAGGACTTACCCCCCAATCAGGCGGCGTGCTTGCCGGCTTTGAGGCAAAGCTAACACATCCTCCAGATACTCTCAAACCCTTTTGGGAACAAATCCAACATCCCGCCACTCAAAAAATATCTATTTTTAATTACGCAGGTGATACTCTTGCGCCATTTTTAAGTCAATTACAAACCCTACAAAAACCCATTACTTGCTTCATTTGTGCTGGCCTACCAACAAAAGGCACCCGCGACTGGCTCGAAATATCCGAGTTTTGCTCTCCCCAACAACGCGATTACTTGCAACTCATACCTATCCCATTTATCCCCCAAGAGGACTACGATTGGCTCCTTTTGGCCTGCGATCTCAATTGGGTTCGTGGTGAAGACTCATTTGTTCGGGCCCAATTTGCGGGTAAACCATTTATCTGGGATATCTACCCGCAAACTGAGCTAGTACATCAAAAAAAAATGGCTGCTTTTTTAGATATCTATTGGCAAAATAGCCCAAAAGAACTGCAAACACTTGGTCGTTTAGCCATGCAAAATGGCCCTGTAAGCGCATGGTGGAAATCTTTAGATAGATTAAAAGAACATACAATAGCCTGGCAATCAGTTCTTCAAAAAAATTTCCAAAAAGACGATTTAGCCGATCGACTTCGTACTTTCATGAATCAGAAATTGAAACAGAGTTAAAATAATATGTTTGGTAAATTCAAGGAATAGTTTGATGAAAATCGCTCAAGATGTTCGTGTAGGGAATGTGGTCATGATCAATAACGAACCGATGGTAGTGCAACGCGCCGAATACAATCGCTCAGGTAGAAACTCCGCTGTCGTGAAGATGAAATTTAAAAATCTAATGACCGAGGCACCTAATGAGGGAATTTATAAAGCAGACGATAAATTTGATATTGTGGTGCTCGAGAAAAAGGATTGCACCTACACTTATTTTGCAGATCCGATGTATGTCTTTATGGACTCGGACTTTAACCAGTACGAAGTCGAAGCAGAAAACATGGGGGATGCCCTGCATTACCTCCAAGACGGCATGGCAGTCGAAGTAGTGTTCTATGAAGGTAAAGCGCTCTCTGTTGATTTACCAACCATGATTATCCGTGAGATTATTTATACCGAACCAGCTGTTAAAGGGGATACTAGCTCCGGAAAAGTTCTGAAAATGGCCAAAATTGAAACTGGCTATGAACTGCAAGTTCCCCTCTTTTGCGGTACGGGCGATAAAATCGAAATTGATACGCGTACTGGTGAATATCGAAGTCGAGCGAACTAAGACTGCACAGCTCCGTAAGAACCTTAAAACTAAAAACCTAGGACTATTAGCATATCATTTGCTGATGTTTCAATAGCAAATTTACCATTTGCTGATGTTTCCTTAGCAAGTGAACATTTACAGGCATTTCATTTACTAGCATTTCTCTGGATTAATCTAACCCAAGTTAACGCTTGCCAAATCTACTGTATTGCCCCATCTTCAAACCTAGTCCGTCAGGCGATTGACTTAAAGCAAGCATCTAGCAAGCATTTTCTTGGGGACAAGTACGCTCGGGTTTAGGAGCTCTCAGTTGAGATAGTTGCGATAAGTCCTAAACTTTGTAAAAACATCTTTGCCTTTTGATATTGCAACGCGTTTTGCAAAGACTTCCATTCCAAGGCAGGACCTCTAGGAAATAAACCAACTAAGCGCTCCCTAGAGACAGCCATGGAAGTCTTATTCATTGGTAATTGATCAAGTAATAAGTCAGCTAAATCCGGCCGATTACAAATTAAAACAGCATCACACCCAGCTCCCAAAGCAGCCTTAGCACCGGCCACTACATCCCCCATGACCGACGCCCCCTCCATCGATAAGTCGTCACTAAAAATCACCCCCTGAAAACCAAGTCTCTGACGTAATATTTCTTGTAACCACTTCTTCGAAAAACCCGCTGGTAAGGAGTCCACCTTCTGATACACCACATGGGCAGGCATCACCGCATCTAAAATCATGCCAAAGTCCTCATAGGGCTTCGCATCGTTTTGCAAAATCATTTCTAACGGACGGTCATCCGTAGGCACATGCGTATGCGAATCAGCACTCGCGTATCCGTGTCCCGGAAAATGCTTACCGCAATTTCTCATTCCTGCTAATAACAGTCCATGACAAAGACCCTTCGCAAGTAGGGTTACAACGCTAGCTTCTGCATGAAACGCTCGATCACCAATCACCTGACTATGGGCATAATCCAAGTCTAAGACCGGAGTAAAACTAAAATCAACGCCGCAAGCACGTAATTCGGCAGCTAAAACATACCCCACAGCTGTCGCCGCTCGAATCGCTAACAATGCCATTTGCTCTGGCGTATTCCGCCCAGCTGGCAAATGTCTACCACTCCAAATATCGCCTAATCGGCGCATCGCCGGCAAATGGGTAAAACCATCCGTCTTACATCGCTGTACTCGACCACCCTCATGATCAATCGTAATTAAAACATCTGGGCGTATCGCTTTAATTTCTTGAGTTAAGCTAGTTAATTGCTCTCTACTTTCGTAATTCCGGCCAAATAAAATGACCCCACCAGTCTTTGGATGTTTAATACGTATCCGATCTTGAGCATTTAATTGACCAGCTGCAACATCTAATAGGACTGGGCCAGGAGCAAAGTTCTTTTTCTTCATGACACTCTCTTTCATCAAATTAACCGAATTTTCTCACCGAAAATTCGTTACATACTAGAAGTTAACTACGCGTAACAATCACTACAGCACTAACCATCTCCTGCTCATCAGTTAATGTAACATTACCAACCCAGCCCCGCTCCTGCATCCAATTTGCCAGCATGCCACTATACAATAAATAGGGCTTGCCACTCGCCTCATTCAAAATTTGTACAGAGCGCCAAGTCATCGGCGTACGCATACCTAAACCAATCGCTTTTGAAAAAGCTTCCTTAGCAGCAAAACGGGTACATAAATAAGCCATTCCTCGCGCACGGTTGCGATTGAACCTGGCTTGAAAAACGGCATATTCAAGAGGTCCTAAAATACGACTGGCAATTCTGCCCTGCGTGCGCTCATAGGTGGCGGCCATCCTCGAAATCTGTAATAAGTCGTTACCAATGCCAATCATCATGATCCAAGCCCAGCTCTTGCTACCCGCAGAATGGCAAGCATATCGCCAATCGCCTGGCGCCAACCTTTAAATAAAGCCTGTGCAACAATCGCATGCCCAATATTTAACTCAACAATTGGCATAATTGCCGCAATCGGCTCCACGTTGGCCTCATGTAAGCCATGTCCCGCATTGACCTTTAAACCCAAACTAGATGCATACTGCGCGGCCCGCTTGATGCGCTCTAACTCGAACAGTTGTGCATCTCCCTCGGCATTCGCGTAAGCACCTGTATGCAACTCGACAACCTGCACCCCTACTGCAGCACTTAAGTCTAAAACGGATTCCTCCGGATCAATAAATAACGATACCGTAATACCCTCTTGCGATAAACGCCGCACTGCGCTAGCAACCGCATCTTGATGCGTAAACACATCTAAGCCACCTTCAGTAGTGACCTCACTTCTTTTTTCAGGGACTAAACATACATCCTGAGGTTTTACCCGGCAGGCAATATCAAGCATCTCTGCAGTCAAGGCACATTCTAAATTCATCCGCGTGGTGATTAATGGTCGTAAAGCAAATAAATCTGCGTCCCGAATATGCCGGCGATCCTCTCTTAAATGCAAGGTGATTAAATCAGCGCCAGCGGCCTCCGCCTCTAAAGCGCCACGAATCGGGTCGGGATAGGACGTGCCCCGAGCATTACGCAGCGTTGCAATATGGTCAATATTAATGCCTAAGGCAATCGTATTATTTGGCGGCTGTTTTATCTGATTTTCTGGCATCACAATCCCTATCAAGTTAACCTAGATCTTTTTTAAGTCAATCAATATTTGGCGCGTTGTTAAGACCTGATCCTGTAAGTTAAGCCCCAGTAAAAATCGCATGAGTAACTTACTCATCGATAAAGTCTCCTGATCTTCTAAACAAAATTGCGCTAAGTTATTTAAATATTTACCCTGAACTACCGGCCAATGCGCTGGGTCCTGATCCTGAGCTGGCCGCAAACCGCGCTCAGGTTGATACACATAATATCTTTCTAAATCTAGTGGTCCACCCGATTCCTGACATATGTCTAATGGAGCACAATAACCCACTTCCTGTAATAACCGAATCTCAAATGGACGCAAAATTTTCTCAAAAGAACTCTTCTCAATCGATAATTGAAAAAGAGTGTGGTGGTAATCATCAAACAAGGTTTCATGGGCGTCTTCTCTAGCCAAGAATTTCACAATTAACTCGTTCATATAAAAACCACACAACAAGGCATCACCAATTAATGGTACAACCCCACCCATCCATTCTGACTTCGTCAACGTCATGAGCTCACCACGACCCGTAAAATGAATTTGTAAAGGTTGAAACTGTAAAAGAACTGGCCGCAAAGCAGAATGCGGCCGTTTCGCACCCTTGGCAATTAATGCCACGCGACCAAATTGCCTAGTAAATACATCTAAAATCAAACTCGTCTCTTTGTACGGAATCGAATGTAAAACAAAAGCCGGCTCATTAAACACCCGCATGCGCTATTCCAAACCCTGCTCTCTTAATGCAACTTGATCATCCGCCCAACCACGCTTGACTTTTACCCAAGTCTCTAAGAACACCTTACCAGCAAATAATTTCTCCATATCCAGTCTTGCTTCAGTTGAAATACGCTTGAGCTTTTCTCCCTTTTCACCAATCACCATTGGCTTGTGGCTGTCACGATCCACTAAGATTGTGGCCGCAATCCGACGCATCTTACCATCCATCGAAAATTGCTCAATAACCACTGAGCTAGCATAGGGCAACTCAGCGCCAGTATGGCGAAATACCTTCTCTCTTAATATCTCTGCTGCTAAAAACCGCTCACTCCGATCGGTCAACGTATCCGCTGGATACAGCGCTGGACGCTCTGGTAAATACGACTCAATGGTTCCCATCAAGCGTGCCACATCGTCAGGATGCTTAGCCGTCATCGGGACAATCTCCGCAAACTCAAAACGTGTTGCCATCTCCTTTAAAAACTCTAATAAATGGTAGTCACGATCGTGCAAAGAGTCCGAATTGCTGGCAAATACGTCTAATTTGTTGGCCACTAAAATGACTGGGATATCAGCACCCAACATCGCTAAAACCTGCGCGTCATCTTTTGAAAACTGCCCCGCTTCAATCACTAAACAAATGACGTCTACATCTCCTAAGGTATTCGTTACGGTCCGGTTTAATGACTTATTTAAGGTACTAATAAAATTTGTCTGAAAGCCCGGCGTGTCTAAGAAAATAAATTGTGCAGCTTCTGTCGTTGTAATCCCCGCTATGCGGTGCCTAGTAGTCTGCGCTTTACGGGAGGTAATACTGATCTTTTGACCAACTAAGGCGTTGAGTAAAGTCGATTTACCAACGTTTGGGCGACCAATTAAAGCAATGGAACCACAATGAAATGTCATACTACCCTTTCAGGGTCAGATTTAACTGCTCATCACCTTGACTAGGTTCTAATAAACTCTTTTTCTTTTTGGAAGATACTTTCTTGGCCGCTCGACCAGTCTGAGGTATCGCTTTTTGAGCTGCTAATAAAGCTAATTTAGCAGCGGACTGTTCGGCTGATCGCCTACTCGCACCATCTCCAAAGACATGAATCTGCAAACTATCTACTACACACTCTACTTCAAACCGTTGATTGTGCGCCACACCAGTAGTCGCTGTGACGGTATACACCGGCAGAGGCAATTGATGCCCCTGTAAATACTCCTGTAAGAGTGTCTTATCGTCTTTACCTAATGTTCTTGGATCAACATTTTCTAAAATTTGCGCGTACAGTTTTCTTAGAATCACGCGCACACCTTCAAATCCCGCTTCAATAAAAATCGCCGCAATGATGGCCTCTAGAGTGTCTGCCAAAATAGATGGCCTACGAAAGCCGCCACTTTTTAATTCGCCCTCACCTAGGCGTAAGTAATCCGATAAAGATAAACTCTGCGCTATTTCATATAAAGCCTGTTGCTTCACTAAGTTAGCGCGTACCCGGGATAAGTCACCCTCATCTAAATCGTTAAATTTTTCAAATAAAATTTCCGCCACAATACAATTTAAAATAGAATCACCCAAAAACTCTAAGCGTTCATTATTTTTCTTGCCATGGCTACGGTGCGTCAAAGCCTGCATCAATAACTCAGGTTTGACAAATCGATAATTTAAACGCTCTTGCAAAAGCGAAGTATCAATTGTAATTCGGCCGCCCATCGTTATTTAAAACTACCAATGCGTTTTAAGTCACTAAAGTTAAGCCAAACAAAAAATGCTCGCCCAACTAAATTCTTCTCAGGAACAAATCCCCAATATCGGGAGTCAAGGCTATTATCCCGATTATCGCCCATCATAAAATAATGCCCACTGGGTACCTTACAAGTAAAGCCAGTATAGGAATACTGACAATTTTCCATATTTTCAAAAGGCGGCTCCGGATAAAAATTACTCGCAAAACCACCCGAGCGTTGCGGATCATTTTCAATCGTATGTGCCGTACCACCTAAGCTCATCGGAGATGATTCAAGCCACTGCGTTGCTTGTAATGGCTTTTGAGTAAACTGCTGTATCAATTGGGTTTGCTCTATTTCGCCAACCGGCGCAACATAAGGCACCGACTGATAAGTCAATGCCATTCCATTCACTGTCAAACGTTTATCGCGATATTCAACAACGTCTCCAGGCACACCAACCACCCGTTTGATGTAATCAACCGACTCGTCCACTGGATATCGAAAGACAACTACATCCCCACGTTTTGGCTCGCCTACCTCAATGATTTTTTTATTAACTACCGGAAATCGAACTCCGTACGTAAATTTATTCACTAGAATAAAATCACCAATCTGTAAGGTCGGTATCATCGAGCCCGAAGGAATCTTAAATGGCTCAAACAAAAACGACCGTAAGACAAAGATAAACGCAATAATTGGAAATAAATCCGCCGTAAACTCCAACCAGATAGGGCGCTTTTGAATCCCTAGTGCGCGGTGCCTCTTGGCCAAAAAAAGTTTGTCAATGACCCAAATCAAACCGCAAAAGACAAATAAAAATAATAAAATCTTCGCAAAATGCTGGCCAATATTCGCCCAAATACTCATTTATCCTCCACCTGTAATATCGCTAAAAATGCCTCTTGCGGAATCTCCACGTTGCCAATTTGTTTCATGCGCTTCTTACCCGCTTTTTGTTTTTCTAATAACTTACGTTTGCGCGAGATGTCGCCACCATAGCACTTTGCTAAAACATTTTTACGTAAGGCCTTCACGTTTTCTCTAGCAATAATCCCACTCCCAATCGCCGCCTGAATCGCCACATCAAACATCTGTCTGGGGATAATCTCACGCATCTTAGAAACCACCTCTCGGCCACGATACTGACTATTACTTCGATGCACAATAATCGATAAGGCATCAACCTTATCGCCATTAATTAAAATATCAACCTTCACTACATCCGATGGGCGATATTCTTTGAACTCATAATCCATCGAAGCATATCCCCGCGAAATCGATTTCAGGCGATCAAAAAAATCCATCACAATCTCAGCCATCGGGATTTCATAGGTTAATTGCACCTGCCGACCCAAATATTGCATATTGGTCTGTACCCCACGCTTGCCAGTACATAAGGTAATGACCGCGCCCACATACTCCTGGGGCATGTATAAATTTACAACGACAATCGGCTCTAAAACGTTTGCAATCTTACTAGGCTCTGGCATCTTGGACGGGTTATCAACCGTTACTTTGCTTTGATCACTTAACTCGACTTGGTAAACCACCGTCGGGGCAGTCGTAATTAAATCCATATCAAACTCGCGCTCCAACCGCTCTTGCACAATTTCCATATGCAATAAACCTAAAAAACCACAACGAAAACCAAAGCCCAAGGCTTGAGAAACTTCTGGCTCGTACTGCAAAGAGGCATCATTTAATTTGAGTTTTTCTAAGGACTCGCGTAAGGCTTCATACTGATTAGCTTCCACTGGATATAAACCCGCAAAGACCTGTGGCTTGACTTCTTTAAATCCTGGTAAAGGCTCAAGCGCCGGAACTCGGCCTTGCTGACCTGGAGCGTGTGTGATCGTATCACCCACTTTGGCAGCCTTTAACTCTTTAATACCAGCAATGATGAAGCCTACCTGGCCAGCGCAAAGCTCTGCTCGATCAATCGATTTTGGTGTAAATACCCCAACATGGTCCACTAAATGTGACGAGCCATTTGCCATCAACAAAATACGTTCTTTGGGACGCAAGGTGCCATTCTTGATTCGAACCAACATCACCACACCAACATAATTATCAAACCAAGAGTCGACTAATAAAGCCTGCAATGGCGCACTCGGATCTCCAATCGGCGCAGGCACGCAAGCAATTAAACGCTCAATCACGTCCGCTACGCCAAGGCCAGTCTTGGCTGAACAAGTCACGGCGTCCGTGGCATCAATCCCAATAATGTCCTCAATCTCTTGACTCGCTTTGATCGGGTCGGCTGAGGGTAAATCAATTTTATTGAGAACAGGTACTACTTCAACACCCAATTCAATAGCGGTATAGCAGTTCGCAACGGTCTGCGCCTCAACCCCTTGGCTAGCATCAACAACCAATAAAGCACCTTCACATGCCGACAAAGATCGACTCACCTCGTAGGAGAAATCTACATGGCCCGGGGTATCTATCAAATTTAAATAATATAGCTGCCCGTCTCGGGCTTGATAACTCAAAGCAGCTGTCTGAGCCTTAATCGTGATCCCGCGCTCTTTTTCAATATCCATCGAGTCGAGCACTTGCTCTTGCATCTCGCGATCAGACAAACCCCCACATAATTGAATAATGCGATCTGCTAAGGTTGATTTGCCATGATCAATATGGGCGATGATAGAAAAGTTTCGTATTTGTTTCATGAATTCCTTTAAACGGCTTGCCACAACACAACACCATATTGGGCTGCAATAAGACGTCTAAGGTTATTGTAATGGTTTAGGACTACGTGGCGGCTCTATCTCCACAACCATGACATTTACCTCACGGTTGCTGCCTTTGCGCCAAACTTGTAATCTGGCCCGAGTACCAGGCCTAATTTCACTAATCGAGCGGGTTAAATCAACACCTCGCTCGATCTCTTTTTCGTTAATCTTGGTGATTACATCACCCACCTCTAAGCCTGCTAAGGCCGCTGGAGCACCTTGCTCAACCGCTCGAATTAAAACACCTCGCCGACCAACGAAATTAATACTCTCAGCTAACTCCTTGGTGAGCTCAGTAATAGTCACCCCAATTCGGCCTCGAACAATCCGTCCATTCACCTTTAACTGCTCAGAAATACGGATCACCTCATCAATCGGAATGGCAAAGGAAATGCCCATGTACCCGCCCGATTTACTATATATCTGTGAGTTAATCCCAATAACTTCGCCCCGCGTATTGATCAGCGGCCCTCCGGAATTACCCGGGTTGATCGCTACATCCGTCTGTATAAAGGGCGTAATGCTATCGTTAGTCTCGCGTCCCTTAGCAGATACGATCCCGGCTGTTACAGTATTATCAAGCCCAAACGGCGACCCAATCGCTAAAACCCACTCGCCAACCCGCACTCGAGAAGAATCCCCAACTGGTAACTTCGGCAAATTACTGGCCTCAATTTTTACTAAGGCAACATCTGTCCGAGGGTCTGAGCCAATCAACTTAGCCTTAAACTCGCGCTTGTCTGTCAGAGTGACATAAATCGTCGTTGCCCCTTCAATCACATGGGCGTTAGTCAGGATATACCCATTTGAGTCCATGATAAAACCTGAACCAGTCCCCCGATTTTGTTCTTGAGACTGCCCCCCTGGTGTTTGCCCTTTGGGTGGGGGACTTGGATTGGGTTGCGCCGGCAATGGAATTCCAAAAAAACGCCTTAAAAACTCTGCCTGATCTTGCGGGGTGATGTTCGAAGGCATCTGATAAACCGCAACTTTTTCCGTGGTCCGGATGTTGACAACTGCTGGACTCGCTTTTTCTACTAAGTCTGCAAAATCGGGAAAACGCCTAAAATTAGGGCTGTTGGGATTATTCGGGTTATTAACATCAAGCTGGGCCAAAACCGGCATGGTCCCAGCAAAAATTAGCAGTGCCGTAAAAAAGCAAGTCGCAATGGACTATACAGCCAGTCAGAGAGTTTCATAAAAAAAGATTTGATAGCGTCAATAATTAAAATAAAGATTCTATTTTAAATTCTTTTGAACACTAGCGTGCCATTCGTTCCACCAAAGCCGAAATTGTTTTTAACCGCAATATCCATCTGGACGTCTCTTGCCTCATTGGCACAGTAATCTAAGTCACATTCCGGGTCTTGATTTAAGAGGTTAATCGTCGGTGGAGACTTTTGATGGTACAACGATAAGACTGTAATCACCGACTCTAAGCCACCCGCACCGCCCAACAAATGCCCAGTCATCGACTTCGTCGAGTTCACAATCATCTTTTTTGCGTGCGAACCAAAAGCCGCTTTAATGGCCTCAGTCTCGTTCTTATCACCTAAAGGGGTAGATGTTCCGTGGGCATTAATGTATCCCACCTGATCAGGATTAATACCGCCATCTTTAAGCGCATTAACCATACACCGCTTAGGGCCTTCCAAGTTCGGCGCTGTCATATGAAACGCATCACCACTCATGCCAAAACCAATTAACTCTGCATAAATACGAGCACCCCTTGCTGCAGCATGCTCATACTCCTCTAAAACCATGACGCCACCACCCTCACCAAGAACGAAACCGTCCCGATCTCTGTCCCAAGGCCTTGATGCGGTCATCGGATCATCATTGCGAATAGATAGCGCCCGAGCCGCTGCAAATCCACCAATCCCTAAAGGTGAAATCGTCGACTCCGCACCACCTGCTAGCATCACATCGGCATCACCATACTGGATTAAGCGAGCAGCTAAACCAATACTGTGTAAACCAGTCGTGCAAGCAGTTACCGCGGCCAAATTAGGCCCTTGCAAATTGAGGTTAATACTTAAATGCCCAGAAATCATATTAATAATTGATCCAGGAACAAAAAAAGGTGAAATCCGCCGCGCACCCCGCGTGGTGTAATCCTGATGCGTGGCTTCAATCATCGGTAAACCACCAATGCCTGACCCAACCATCACCCCAACCCGTTGCGTATTTTCTTCAGAGATCACAAGGCCGCTATCAGCAAAGGCCTGAGTCCCAGCGGCAATTCCATAATGGATAAAACTATCCATGTGGCGCGCTTCTTTAGCAGAAATATAGTCCTCGATTTGGAAGTCTTTGACCTCACCACCGAATTGGACTGATAAACCCTGCGGATTAAACTTGGTTAAATTGGCTATACCAGACTTACCAGCTAACAAATTTTCCCAAGCGATACCAACTTGGTTACCAACAGGACTAACTAACCCTAAACCAGTGATTACTACCCGGCGTTGGCCTCTTGCGTAAGGCACAGAACTTAGCCTTGAGCTTTCGAAGTTGCAAAATCAATTGCTAATTGCACAGTAGTAATTTTTTCAGCCTCTTCGTCAGGAATTTCAATTCCAAACTCATCTTCTAAAGCCATTACTAATTCAACAGTATCAAGCGAATCCGCGCCAAGATCGTTGACGAATGAAGATTCGTTTTTAATCTCTGCATCTGTGACTCCTAACTGCTCAGCCACAATTTTCTTAACGCGTTGTTCAATATTGTCCATCTGTTCCCTCCAAGGGCGTTGTTAAATTACAAGTATTTTATCAGTATCGGGAGCTCTTATGCGAGATATAAACCGCCATTAACGTGCAAAGTAGCTCCAGTGATATATCCTGCCTGACTAGAAGCTAAAAAACATACCGCCTGAGCAACATCGAGTGGGGTCCCTAAACGCCCCAAAGGAATGTTGATTTTTAAGGCATTTTGCTGATCTTCGGATAATTCACGTGTCATATCCGTGTCAATAAAACCGGGTGCAACGCAGTTTACCGTAATATTTCTGCTCCCAATTTCCCGAGCTAAAGCGCGACTCATGCCAGCTACCCCAGCTTTGGCTGCAGCGTAATTTGCCTGCCCAGCATTGCCCATATGACCAACAATTGAGGTTACATGAACGATTCTGCCCCCCTTAGCCTTCATCATGGGCCTTAAAACAGCCCGCGATAGCCGAAATACGGCACTTAAGTTGGTGTCAATCACGCAATCCCAGTCTGTATCCTTCATACGCATCGCTAATTGATCACGCGTGATCCCTGCATTATTAACCAGGACGTTTAAGCCGCCATACTCCTTCACAACCTGTTCAATAATCGCCTCACACGCCTTCGGATCATTTACGTTCAAAACCAGTCCTCGCCCAGCAACCGCAATTGCAGAGCTGGCTGCTAGCGCCTGAGTAATTCCCTGCGCACCTGGCTCGGTGGTGGCTGTTCCAATCACGAAACCACCTTGCTCGGCAAAGTTTTGGGCAATCGCCTGACCAATACCGCGCGAAGCTCCTGTTACTAATATGATCTGGTCTTGAAATAATGATGTCATCAGTTTCTCTAGCTTGTTTGTTGTTTCTTGTTGTTTCTTGTTGTTTCTTGTTTTTCTTGCTTGTTATTTCTTGGAGTATTTAATTCTCTTGTAATTCGCCAAGCACCTGAGTAATTGACTCCGGACTAGAAATACCCAAAATGCGTACCTGACTATCGATCCGCTTCACCATCCCAGCCAAAACTTTACCCGGGCCGCATTCAACAATATGTGTCACACCCTGCTCTACCATCAACTGAATAGTCTGAACCCAGCGCACGGGTGCACAAGCCTGCCTCGTTAAGGCCTCTTTAATTGCGCTTGGGCCCGATAAAATACTCACATCGACATTATTAATCACCTCAATCCGCGGGCTAGATAATTCAATACCGCCCAAATACTCCTGCAAACGTAGCGCTGCAGGTTGAAGCAGCGAAGAATGAAAAGGCGCAGAAACTGCTAAAGGTACTGCCATTTTGGCGCCAGCAGGCTTAGCCATCGCACAAGCTGTCTCGACCCCGTTCTTGGACCCCGCAATCACAACTTGACTTGGCGCATTGAAGTTTACCGCCTCAACCACCGACCCAGATACACTCGCCGCCTCTAGACACAGTCGAATCACCGCTGCGTCATCTAAACCGACAATAGCTGCCATCCCGCCCGTCCCAACCGGGACCGCTTCTTGCATCGCCTGAGCCCTAAATCGGACCAAAGGCACTGCATCTGCAAAGCGCAGCGACTTGGCCACAACGTAAGCTGAATACTCGCCTAAACTATGACCCGCCAAAATCTTGGGAACCGGCCCCCCGGCCGCAATCCAAGCACGATAAATCGCAATCGCTGCAATGAGCATCACCGGCTGCGTATTCTCAGTTAGCGCAAGTTGCTCGGCCGGCCCCTGATGAATCAGCTGAGCGAGATCTTGCCCAAGCGATTCTGAAGCCTCTTTTAAGGTGTCTTGTACCAAGACGTTTTGCGCAAAAGAATCAAGCATGCCAACCGCTTGGGAACCTTGACCTGGAAAAATAAATGCAATGTGTTTTTTCATCAATGATTTGGTCTATTTTTAAGCTATTTTGGACTAATTAGAGTGCCGCACAAAGTCAGCCAAAGTCGATGCAATGAGTCAGTTTTAGTAACGAACACACGCAGCCCCCCAAGTAAATCCCCCACCAACCCCTTCTAAGAGTAAGTTCTGCCCCCGCAGAACTTTGCCACTGCGAATCCCGTCATCTAATGCCAACGGTATCGAGGCCGCCGAAGTGTTGCCTTGCTGACCTAAGGTCACAAGCACTCGCTCATTGGCAATGCCAAGTTTTTTCGCAGTACCTTCCATAATCCGAATGTTCGCTTGATGGGGTACTAACCAGTCAATTTGATTGGCCACTAAACCAGCTTTTTCTAAAGCCTCTAAGCCTACCTGCTCCAATACCTTGACGGCTAATTTAAATACCGCTTGGCCATCCATCGTCAAAAACCCTGAACCGGCTACGCGCCCGTCAACTACTTGCCCGGGTATACATAAAATATCGCTATATTTACCGTCCGCATGCAAAGCCGAACTGAGGATGCCAGGCGCATTCGACGCCTCTAAAATAACCGCCCCCGCCCCATCTCCAAACAAAACACACGTTGCGCGATCTTGAAAATCGAGAATACGGGAAAACACCTCGGCGCCAATCACCAAAACCCGCCTATGGGCTCCCGTCTGTATTAAAGAGTCTGCTAAATGTAACCCATAAATAAACCCCGAACATACTGCCTGAATATCAAAGGCCGCACATTGGGTTTGGATTCCTAATTTTTGTTGAACAACGCACGCTGTACTCGGAAAACCCCCTAAATAATCGGGTGTAGAAGTGGCTAAGATAATTAAATCAATATCCCCAGCAACTAAACCAGCAGCATCTAAAGCGCGCTGCGCAGAAAGCACCGCTAAATCACTGGTTTTCTCTGCCGAAGATGCAAAATGCCTCGCAGAAATACCACTGCGAGAAAAAATCCACTCGTCACTTGTCTCTATACCGCTAAGCTTTAATTGCTGAGCTAACTCAAAATTATCAACTCGCTTGCTTGGAAGATAACTCCCCGTGCCAATCATGCGAGCAAATTTTCTTTGGGAAAGATTCATATCTGGCTATCCTCTTGGGGTGCCCTAGTGAATCTTGAAATATTTAGGCGAACTGGCAGATAGAACCAAAACTGACTAATATTAATTCGTGGCGACATGATCGACTCTCGAATTAGTAGCACCCTCCAAGACAAAATCTGCCTGTGCAAAAGCTGCCGCGATCTTATCAACCATCTGATTATTGGCAGCTTCATATGCTCTGGTTAGAGCCATAAAAAAACCATAACGATCAGCCGAGCCGTGACTCTTAATAACTAGCCCACGCAAACCCAGTAACATCGCACCGTTATAACGTCGGTGGTCAGCGCGCTTTTTAAAACGCAATAAAACAGGTAAGGCTAAAATCGCTAAGAACTTCGTAAATAGTGATCTGCCAAACTCCTCCTTAATGATCTGCGAAATCCAAGTTGCTAAGCCTTCGCTCGTCTTCAGCGCAACATTACCAACAAAACCGTCACAAACAACTACATCGGTGGTGCCTTTGAAAATATCATTGCCTTCAACATTGCCAACAAAATTTAATTGACTCTGCCGAAGCAACTCCCCAGCTTGCTTGACTACATCGTTACCTTTGATAACCTCTTCACCAATATTGAGTAAACCAATCGTCGGGCGCTCAATCCCTTGAGTAACTCGCACCATGATATCTGCCATTTGTGCAAACTGCACTAAATGCCAAGGTTCACAATCGGCATTCGCGCCCAAATCTAAAAGAGTTGTGCCAGCAGATTTTTGACTTGGCATGCGCGAGGCAATGGCAGGTCGATCGATCCCCTCTAAGGTTTTTAGAACGTAACGCGAAATAGCCATTAAGGCTCCAGTATTCCCAGAGGAAACGACTGCATCGGCCATCCGATCCTTGACCTGCTCAATGGCGACTCGCATGGAAGAATCTTTTTTTCGACGCAAAGCGATTTCTATCGAGTCATCCGAGTGCACGACTTCCGTAGCTAATAGAACGCGTATCCGAGATCGAAGTTCACTGGTTGCTGTCCCAAGGGCAGCTTCAATGAGATCTGGTTTTCCTACAAGAATAATCTGACAGTCTTCATGCTCTTTTAATAGATCTAAACAAGCAGGAACCGTGACAGAAATACCAAAATCACCACCCATTGCATCTACGGAGATGGTGACAGTCATTTACTAGTCAGTATTACACGAACATGCAACAATTCACTCCGCCTAAAGCACAACAACGACACCTTAGTGGGCATGAATTCTTGCAGAGAATCCATCAAATCATTCAAACTAAATTATTCGTGTGAATAAAAAGTGACGATTAATCGTTTTTAGTCTTTACTACCTTACGCCCACGATAATAGCCATTCGGACTAATATGATGACGTAGATGCGTCTCGCCACTCGTTGGCTCAACAGCCAATGAAGGACTGACTAAGAAATCGTGGGAACGGTGCATACCACGTTTGGATGGGGATTTTTTATTCTGTTGGACGGCCATATATGTAACTCCTAAGCTAGCTTTTTATTTTAACATGTTTTACCCCTTTACCCAAGGGGAAATTGCGATTATGAGTCTAATTTAAGCTTCTTTAGCCCTAAAAATGGGTTTTTATGGCCTTTTTGCGACTCTATTGGTGCTATTTTTGACTTGTCGTCTGTCTCCACCAACACCCCTGCGGAATTCTTTAATAAGACACATTCCCCCTGCGGATGTTTGGGCACCAATGGCAGCGCTAATAAAACTTCGTCTTCAATAAGCTCCATTACATCAAACGCGTCACTCTGGAGTAATGCATCCTCATCAAAATTATCTATCGGAAAATCCTCAACCTCCTGAGGACTCTCTAATAGGACAAATTGTGCAGAAATATCCATTTTTTGCCAAAACCCTTCCAAACAGCGCTGACATTCTAAATGAAGAGCAGTCCTTATTTTTACGCGTAAACGATAGTCCGTATGTCCAGCAACCGTATCATCTGACCAGGTGACAACCTGCCAATCAATACCCGCCTGTTCGGGCGACTCCTTGGTTAGCTCTTTCATCGAACCAGGCCAAATCTCACTCAAAATGCGTGGAAAATGCTGCAAAGAAAAAGAGCCCTCGCCTTGATAAGTCTGACCTGACTTAAAATCAACTTGTCGCAAAGCCGCCTCGCTGGCATGTAAGATTTGGATGCTACGGGATTTTTGAGACATACAATATACCTCACTTGAAAAATAATGAATCAACCGCACCCCCTCATTTTAGCCTCCTCATCAGTCTACCGAAAAGAGCTCTTAAAACGCCTTCATATTCCCTTTACCACTCTTTCCCCAGATCTGGATGAAAGCCCTTTGCCCACAGAGTCTCCCACTGAGTTAGTCAAACGACTTTCTCTGGCCAAAGCCGCTCTGATTGCAGATCAAAATCCCTCCGCTTGGGTAATTGGCTCTGACCAAGTGGCTGATTTTGCTGGTACCGCTATCGGTAAACCAGGTAATTTTTCTAAGGCCCTTGCTCAACTTCAAAGCATGCGCGGTCATACCGTGATCTTTCGTACTGGCTTATGCCTGTATCAGCAACAAACGAATACGGTCTTGTATGACTGCGTTCATACCGCCGTCACTTTTAGAGATCTCGACGACCAGTTTCTACAAAACTACCTACTTACCGAAACACCCTATGACTGCGCCGGGAGCGCTAAATCCGAAGGTTTGGGTATTAGCCTACTCAGCGCTGTGGAAAGTGTCGACCCAACCGCCCTCATTGGCCTGCCGCTAATTCGCTTAACAAGTTTTTTGCTGTCTGTCGGATTTAAAATCCCTAGTCATTCCCACACACCATTAAACAGAACTTCCTCCAAATGACAACCCTAGGCACACTCTATCTAGTACCCAATACGCTCGGTAGCCAAACTCGCGAAGTACAAATTCCTTGGGTGATCCCCAACAACGTTGCCAGGCGGGCAGCAGAACTGCAATTTTGGATTGTGGAAAATGCTAAAACAGCCAGAGCATTCTTAAGCGCTGTTAACCAAATCACTCCCTTAGCATTCCCCATCCAAGACATCCAAATGCAAGAATGGCGCGGAGCCAAATCCAACATAGCACCAGAAAGCTTACTCAAAGACCTCTTGCTAGGGCGACATGTTGGTCTATTATCAGAGGCTGGCCTGCCCGCTGTCGCAGATCCCGGCGCAGAAATTGTTGCTCTGGCGCATCGCCATCATATCCAAGTCCAGCCACTCGTTGGACCAAGCTCTTTAATGATGGCCCTCATGGCCAGTGGCATGAATGGCCAACGCTTTATGTTTCATGGCTACTTAGCCATCAAAATACCAGATCGTATTGCAGAGCTTCGCCTGCTTGAGCAGCAATCAAAAAAACTCCAGATGACCCAATTGTGGATTGAAACGCCTTATCGCAATGCCAGCATGCTCAAGACGATCCTGCAATCGCTCAGTCCAAACACCACACTTTGCCTGGCCATTGATCTGTCACTCTCCACAGAAACAATCCTGCGCAAAACAATCCAGCAATGGCAGAAAATGCTCACACCAAGCGCACTCGATCCATTGAACCTCGATAAAAGACCCGCTGTTTTTTTGCTATCCGCCGAACCGTAAGCTGAAAACCAGTCCAGCACGCCCAACAAAAACCGACACTGTTATGGGCCTTTGATTTTAAAAAAGTTTCTATGCAACTCCCTACCCCATGAGACATGGGCTGGAAAAAACTACAGCTCCTAATGCCAACTAAACTGCTGTAAAGCTTTTGATAGCGACGCACCAAACTGAGCGCCAAAACGCTTGGCTAAGCGCTCGGCATAATTATCCGTCTGACTGTAATCAATAATGTCCGTATTTTTAATGACTTCGCGCGCCACAAAATCGACGCTACCAATTTCGTCAGCTAAGCCAAGCTCAATACTTTTAGTACCAACCCAAACCATCCCAGAAAAAAGATCTGGCTGATTTTTCAAGCGCTCGCCACGACCCTCTTTAACCACCTGAATAAACTGACCATGAACTTCATCAATCATCATCTGTAAGGCTTCGCGATGCTTGGGATTTTGTTTCACAAAAGGATCTAACATGCTCTTGTTTTCACCAGCAGTTAACACGCGGCGCTCAACCCCTAACTTGTCGATCACCCCCTGAAAGCCAAAACCCGACATGATGACACCAATCGAGCCCACTAAACTAGCCTTGTCAACATAAATTTTCTCGCCAGCAACCGCTATGTAATAAGCTCCTGACGCGCAAATATCCTCCACCACGACATATAATTTCTTTTGTGGATTTGCTTGTCGAAGACGCATAATCTCGTCATAGACTAAGCCAGACTGAACGGGCGAACCGCCCGGACTATTAATTTGTACAATAATCCCTAGACTATCAGGGCTATCAAACGCGGCCTGTAAAGAGGCAATCAGATTGGTAGCATTAGCCGGTGTACCACTCGAGATCTCGCCCTCAATCTTAATCAAAGCCGTATGTTTGCCCAGCACACTGGATGATTTACTCTTGAGTGGTCCAAAAAAAGAATACAGCGCAGCGCCAAAAATGAGCAACCAAACAATTCGCCAAAAAGTCCGCCAGCGACGCTCACTCCGTTTATCTTTTAAATTATCAAGCAATAATGCTTCTAAAGCGTTTTTTTCCCAACTCGTGTCATTACTCATTAAATCTCTTTCTTAGTAAAAGAACTCTCTAAACTACTAGCTCATCCAATACCTGTCGTAAAGCCTCTACTGAAGCAACACAAGCAATTGGTTGATAAGCCTTTAACTCCTGCGCAGGATGCGCCCCATAACTTACCGCCAAAGCATCTACCCCAGCACTTTGGGCCATCTTTAGGTCATGCGTCGTATCGCCAATCATTAAAACGCGTTGCGGCGTTAATCGGTGCGCTTCTAGCAATTCTAATAGCATTTGCGGATGTGGTTTGGCACGGGCCTCATCCGCTGTTTTGGTGTCATGAAAAAAATGCTCTAACTGATGATTTTGTAAAGAACGATTTAAGCCAATCCGGGGCTTACCCGTGGCCACTGCCATTAAATATCCACGGTTTTTCAAGTCATGTAATAAATCCCGTATCCCAGAAAACAAAATTAAATCTTGATCCTTCACTAAGTAATACTTTCTAAAACGCTCTAAAACAATCGGATACTCAGACTCAGCAACGCTTGGCAAGGTTATTTTGAGCGATTCATACAAGCCAAGACCAATCACATGACTCGCAATTTGATCACTAGGAGGCTCAATACCCAACTCCTCACAGGCTTTTTGTAAACACTCCACAATGGTTGGCGTGGAATTCATGATGGTGCCGTCCCAGTCCCAAACAAGCATGTCGTATCTTAAAGCGGCTCTATTTTGTTCCACCATTAAATCTGCCCTACCTGATCTGTCATAACAATTCCTGTTTTAAAGTGCGATCAAAGTCAAAGCCAACTGGGGTAGGACAAACAATCGTCAAACGCTCCTTGGTCTGCGGATGCGTAATCACTAAGCGATGTGCATGCAGCATCAATCTTTTCGGGCCAATGGCTTTATCCATGAGACGATCGCCATATTTATCATCGCCCAAAATGGGATATCCATGATGCTGTAAATGCACCCGAATTTGATGGGTTCGACCAGTTTTTAATTGTGCCTCTCCAACAAAACAGCGCCCCTGATAAGAACTTCCCAGCCATTTAATGGTCGTTAAACTGGCTTGACCAAAATCCTCAACCTTCACGCGCCTCTCCCCATTGGGTAATAAATACTTGTACAAGGGATACTTCAAAGAGACATGCCCCAACCCACCGTCAAAATCTCCATGGGCAACAAATAAATACCGTTTATCCATCCGACCCTCCCGAATATCCTCATGCAGGGTCGTTAAACAAAGCCGTTTTTTGGCTAACATCAAAATTCCTGATGTGTCTCGGTCTAAACGGTGCACTAACTCCAAAAACTTCAGTTCAGGCCTAGACTCGCGCAGCGCCTCAATCAGTCCTAAAGAAATACCCGAACCCCCGTGCACGGCTAAACCTGAGGGCTTATCGACAATTAATAAATGATCATCTTCATGCAAGATAGATAATTTTTATCAATTTTAATAGCATTTAATGTATTTTTATGGGCATTTGGAACAATTTCAGGGATAGCTATCCGAATTGGTGGGATCCGGATGATATCACCCGACAAAATGCGACTAGTAACTAAAGCGCGCTTTTTATTAATACGAACTTCGCCGGATCGAATAATTCGATAAATATGACTTTTAGGTACCCCCTTGGCCCACTTGAGTAAAAAATTGTCTAGCCTTTGCCCCTCTTCTTCCGGAGAAATGGTTACTAATTGAACGGCTAATTCGGTCATAAATTACGTTTTCTGAGTACTTTAATTGCCACTTTTACCATAGTAACCGTTTAAGATTTACTTTTCTTGGCTTCTTTGCCATATAATCAAGGGGTTATTGCAATGTTACAAATGTGCTTTGTTGAAGAATTCGAATTTAAATATTTCCAAAGTCAGATTGAACTGCACTAATTATAGCGAGGGAAGGCAAATATTCCCCAAGGTAGCTCCCCCCTTGTTTGAAATGAGGAGCAGAAATTGAAAGCTAGCACGAAGCAAGCAAAGATGTAAAAACAGATATATAAGTGATCGCTCCTTACTTGATTGACACAATTAATCGATAATAGCGCGCACTTTGAGTAGTGGTGTGTAGCGGTGAGTAAAAACATCGGTAAAACATAGGTCTAACTAAATAACCTATTGAAATACCAAAGGTCCAAACCGAAGGCTGTGCAAGCGTAAAGCTCTTGACGTAGCCAAAGGATGATTCCATGGTGTTGCCGAGTTCAGATTATTTCTAAGTAATCTTCTTAAAACCATCCCCACCCAATCTGTTTATCTTTCTTGACATGCGCACTTTCGGAATAGGAAATTGTTATGAAAAGAATGTTATTTAATGCAACCCAACAAGAGGAACTGCGGGTTGCGATCGTCGATGGTCAAAAACTAGTTGATATCGATATCGAATCTGCCGGTAGAGAGCAGCGTAAAGGGAATATCTACAAAGGCCTCATTACCCGGATTGAACCATCTCTAGAAGCTTGCTTTGTCAACTATGGTGAAGAACGCCATGGCTTTCTACCTTTTAAAGAAATCGCCAGGAGCTACTTTGCCGAAGGTGTGGATGTGCGCAAAGCGTCTATTAAAGAAGCCCTCAAAGAAGGCCAAGAAATTATTGTCCAAGTTGAAAAGGAAGAGCGTGGCAATAAAGGCGCTGCACTGACTAGCTTTATCTCTTTAGCCGGACGATACCTAGTCTTAATGCCAAACAATCCTCGCGGCGGTGGAGTTTCGCGCAGGATTGAAGGTGAGGATCGCCAAGAGTTACGCGAAGCAATGGGTCAACTTGAAATTCCGGATGGCATGAGCATCATCGCTCGAACCGCCGGAATCGGTCGAGACTCCGAAGAACTCCAGTGGGATCTTAGCTATCTCATGCAACTCTGGACCGCAATTGATAGCGCCGCGAAAACAAATCAAGCACCACTGCTCATTTACCTCGAGTCAAGTCTCGTCATTCGGGCAATTCGCGACTACTTCCAACCGGATATCGGTGAAATATTAATTGATACAGATGATATCTTCGAGCAAGCTCAAGCATTTATGTCCGTGGTCATGCCAGATAATATGTCCCGAGTCAAACGCTACCAAGATGATGTGCCACTCTTTTCACGCTTTCAGATCGAACATCAAATCGAGACAGCTTATTCTAGAACAGTGTCTTTGCCCTCGGGCGGAGCAATCGTTATCGACCATACCGAAGCGCTCGTCTCAGTGGATGTTAACTCTGCTCGGGCTACCCGCGGCTCGGATATCGAAGAAACGGCAACTAGAACTAATCTAGAAGCGGCCGATGAAATCGCCCGCCAAATGCGCCTGCGCGATCTGGGTGGATTAATCGTAATCGATTTTATCGATATGGAATCTCCTAAAAGTCAAAAGGATGTCGAAAACCGTATCAAAGATTCCCTACGCCATGATCGCGCCCGTGTCCAAACTGGCAAAATCTCTAAATTTGGACTGTTAGAACTGTCGCGTCAACGACTGCGCCCTGCCTTGTCAGAGGGAAGTCATATTACTTGCCCACGCTGCACGGGCACTGGTCATATTCGGGATACGGAATCCTCTGCGCTACAAGTGCTGCGGATTATCCAAGAAGAAAGTATGAAAGAAAATACCGCCGCCTTGCACTGCCAAGTCCCGGTAGATGTGGCCGCTTTCTTACTCAATGAAAAACGCTCAGAAGTCATCAAAATTGAAGCGCGCTCAAAAGTCAATGTCCTACTCATCCCCAATAAATATCTGGAAACGCCCCATTACAAGTTAGAGCGTCTGCGGCATGATGACCCACGTCTTGATAGCCAAAAAGCAAGCTATGCCATCGCCGAAGAAGTCGCAAAAGAAATGGAACAGGATACGATCGTTAGTAAAAGTGCGACAGATATCAAACCACGACAAGTGGCAGCTGTTAAAGGTATTACTCCAAGCCAGCCAGCGCCACCAAGCTCACGCGTTGAAAAAACGCTAACTGACGCCAGCCCTGCAAGCTCAGGGGGGATGTTCGCTTGGCTTAAAAGTTTATTTGGTAGCCCCAATAAAACTACCCCAACGCCTGAGGTGGTGCAAACGCCAGCTCGCCCTAACAGAGGAAATCAGCCACGTCGGGGTCGAAATGATGCACGTCGCCAACCTGGTCACACCAACCAAAACCGATCTGATACAGCAGACAATGCGTCTGAAGCAGGTGTTGATCAGCTAGATCAAAATGGCCAAAAACCACGTCGGGGTAGAGGTCAACGCCAAGATGGCAAAACCTCTGCGAGTGCTCCCAGCGCTCCCGCTAATGAGCCAAACCTAGACCAAACTCCTCTAGAAAACACCCCCACCACGCAAGCATCCGCCGAGAATGGCCAAGTAGTGAGGAAAAACGCCGGGGTCGAAATCGTCGTAATCGTGGCCGCCAACGAGATCGGAACGATCGCCCAGAGAATGATGAAAATCAAGGAGCAAGTACTGCAGAAAACGCTACTCATCCAAATGAAGCATCTGTTGTACATAGTGCTTCTCCGAGAACTGATGCGTACAATCCAATTGATTCAACGCGTGCGGATGCCGATAGCTCGCGCGCCGAATCACTTCGTAACCAAGCACCTCATCAAGAAACCTTCAATCCAAGTTCTGTACCAAATGTACAAAGCCCCTTGGAAAACCACGATAAGGCCAGCTCACCAAAAGTCCCTACCCTTGAAGTAATTGCCAAAGTTCATGCGCCACTACCAATCGTTACCCCAGCGCAATTAAACCGCCAACCTCTAGACGAAGTCCTTTCTTCAGTAGGGTTAATTTGGGTCGATACGCTTCCCGAAAAACTCGAAGAAGTCCGTCGACAAATCGCCGCCGAACCGAAACCTGTGCATCTTCCGCGCCAAGCCAAACCCGCACAAGCACTCCCAGTTGGCCCAATGGTCCTTGTGGAAACCGGCGGCAATGAACGTTTAATTGCTAACCAACATTAACTAACCATGTTTGCCAAGATTGAACCAAACTCGTTATGAAAAAAATAGTACCCATCACGAGTTTGGCTGAACTAACTAGCATCACCCAACAATTAACTATTCCAGAAAAGCTCTTGCAACCAACGGGTACCTTACAAGATACCCGTCAAAGAGGGCTACATGACCTGCGGATTTCAGTGACAGACCGCTGTAATTTTCGCTGTCCTTATTGCATGCCAAAAGAAATATTTACCAACCAATATAATTACCTTGGCCAAAAAGAACTATTAAGCTTTGAAGAAATTACCCGAGTCGCTCGGATTTTTATTGCGCATGGCGTGCAAAAAATTCGCTTAACAGGTGGTGAACCCCTCTTACGCAAAGGGATTGAAGATTTAGTGGCGATGCTCGCTAAACTGCATACACCAGATGGACGCCCAATTGATCTGACGCTCACCACGAACGGTAGTCTATTACAAAAAAAAGCCCAAGCACTGAAAGATGCTGGACTTAAACGAATTACGATTAGCCTAGATGCAATGAGCGATGCTGTATTTCGGCAAATGAATGATGTTGATTTTGCCCAGCGCGATGTCTTAGAAAGTATCGAATTAGCAAAAAAAATGGGTTTTAGTTCAGTCAAAGTCAATATGGTTGTTAAAAAAGGGGTGAACGATCAAGAAATATTACCCATGGTCAAATATTTTAAAGACACCGGTATTGTCGTTCGCTTTATTGAATATATGGATGTGGGTAATACCAATGGCTGGCAAATGCAAGAAGTACTCCCCTCTAGAGCAGTCCTTGATCTGATTCAATCCCAATATCCACTAGTGCCAATTGAGCCGGATTATCCTGGCGAAGTGGCGCAGCGCTGGCAACATCTGGATGGCTCGGCAGAAATCGGAGTCATCTCCAGCGTTACCCAAGCATTTTGTAGTTCGTGCACGCGTGCACGTATCTCCATGGAAGGGAAACTTTTTTTATGCCTGTTTGCCAATACCGGTTATGATCTACGCGCCCTCTTAAGAAGTCATGTGGATGACCTCGCTATATCCAATGTGGTAGCAGGTATTTGGCAAAAACGCACCGATAATTATTCCGAAATTCGGGGGCAAGTACAAACCGGCCAAGTCAGCCATCATAAGGTTGAAATGTCCTATATCGGTGGCTAAGGTGAACTCCCATCAACAGTTAATCAGCGGTCTTGTGCTCTGCGGCGGTAAAGCCGAGCGGATGCAAGGCCAAGATAAAGGCCTATTACCACTGAAACACCAAACCCTGGCGCACTGGGCAATTGAGCGCCTCCTGCCGCAAGTATCGCAATTAGCCATCAACGCTAATCGGAATCATCCTGCCTACGAAGCAATCAGTCGACACTTCGCACTCCAGACTGGTGGCCAAATACCAGTTTATTCGGATACTTACCCAGGTTTTGTTGGGCCACTCGGAGGTTTTCATACTGGACTAAGCCATTGTCAAACCGAATACCTGCTGGTTATTCCCTGCGATTCGCCACTATTTCCCAGTAACCTTGCGAGCGAACTGCTGCAAAATTTACTTGCGCAACAAACAGATCTAGCTTATGCCATCACAGCACCAATCGATCACCGACCACAAGCCTACCCAGTCTTTTGTTTAATGCGGGCAAACCTCTTAACGAGTTTGTGCGCGTATTTGGATCAGGGTGAACGAAAAATAGACCGCTGGTTTGCAACTCAAAAAAATAGTGCTGTACTTTTTCCAGATGTGCAAGCTTTTGCTAATATTAATACACCCGCAGAATTAGCCCACACAGAATCTCTCTTCGCATGAGCGTAAACTCTCTCCCACCCTTAGTGGATTTCCAAACACAGTGGATCAAAAGTCAAGGGACTGATCTCTTTAACCCAGAGGCCTTGCAATTAGAGGCAGCCCTGGAGTTTATGCAAGCTTATACCGCAAATCGTCGCCATACTTTAGGAACTGAAACAATCCCCCTAGAAAGCGCCCTAGGTAGAGTTCTTCACAAGGACATGATTGCTTTAATGGATGTCCCACCAGCGGATAACTCAGCCATGGATGGCTTTGCTTTTCATAGCCAAGCTCTCCACCAAGCAAATCCAATTAGCCTTGATATTATTGGAACTCGCCTAGCAACTAGTGCCGACTCGACGGAAGCAAAAAACCAAGAGATCAAATCCACCAACACAGTTGTTTTTGATCCTAGTCAACATGCCTACCGAATCATGACCGGCGCAGTCATGCCCGCTGGATGTGATACGGTCATTCCCCAAGAGTTCACCGAGCAAATCCAACAAACTATTGGCTTTGATCCAAGACGTATCCAAGCGGGTGATAATCGCCGACTACAAGGTGAAGATCTGCGCATCGGAACAGTTTGCATCCCCAAAGGCCGCATCATTGGACCTAGTGATATGGGTCTAATCGCCTCGATGGGTTTCTCAACAATCGGGGTCTATAAAAAATTGACCGTGGCCATTTTCTCAACAGGGGACGAACTCAAAGCCCTCGGCTCCGAATTAACTCCCGGTGCAATTTTTGATAGTAATCGCTATACCCTCCTGGGAATGTTGCAAAATTTGGGAGTAAATACGATCGATCTTGGAATCATCCCCGATCACCCAGAAGCACTGCGTAATGCATTTGCCTCAGCCGCGTCTTTAGCAGATGCAATTATTACCTCCGGTGGCGTCTCTGTTGGACAAGCCGACTTCACTAAACAAGTCATGCGCGAACTGGGCGATGTGGCCTTTTGGACCCTAGCCATCAAACCAGGCCGACCCATGGCCTTTGGAAAAATCAAGCAAAACCAACATGAAGCCGTACTTTTTGGCCTACCCGGCAACCCCGTAGCAGTTATGATTACTTTTTACCAGTTCGTCCAAGATACCCTAAACTGGATGGGTGGTGCAAGTAACTTTAAACAACTGATCCACCAAGCCCACTGGGTTGGAAAGTTCAAAAAACGCTCTGGAAGAACAGAATTTTTAAGGGGCTTTTTACACCAAAATACGGCTGGGTTAAATTGCGTAGAACCAATTGGTAATCAAGGATCTGGCGTACTAAGTTCGATGAGTCAGGCTAATTGCCTGGTGATCCTACCCCCAGAACTTACCCAAGTAGAAGACGGCGACCTCGTCAACATTGTGGCAATTCAAAGATAATTCACATATAATTTTTCTAAAGATTACAATCAAGAAATAATTTCTGTTCCCTTTGAATCATTCACAATACCACTTCTAGAAATTACATATGCCCAGTAGTAAAAGAGAAATTATCTATGTTGACCCAATCCATACGGCCAAAACATTAGTCCTTGTCTATATGTGCTTTTCACTGCCTATTATCGGCTTATTTTTTATTGACGCCTACTTTCGATATGGTGAAATACCCCTGTTTATCGTTCTCTACGGGGTATTTCTCAATATTGTTTTTGGCTTCGCTATTTTGTGGCTGGCTTGTAAAGTTTATAACTGGGTCGCTACAAACTTTGGCGGTATTGAACTAGACCTCAAAGAAATCCCTCTTGAAGAACACAAACCTAGCCCCCGCCGTTTCAGGCTTTCCAGATCTCCGGATTAATTAGATTGGGGGGTCTCTTACCCGCCAAGCCCGCGAGCAAATTATCAATCGCTAAATTCATCATGCCATGACGCGTCTTGGCAGTTGCGCTACCAATATGTGGTGTTAATACCACATTTGGCACAGTTAAAAATCCCGTATTGAGCTTTGGCTCCCCCTCATAAACATCTAAACCGGCCGCAAAAATCACTTTTTTCTGTAAGGCCTCAATGAGGGCAGCGTCGTCCACAATCCCCCCTCTGGCAATGTTAATCAGTGTGGCAGTAGGCCGCATCAAAGCCAATTGCTCCCGACCAATGAGGTGATGACTCGCCGCAGAGTAAGGCATCACTAAAACAACATGATCGGCCTGTCGCAATAAAGTTTCTAAATCAACATATTGGGCCTGACACGCCTGCTCCGTAGCAGCGTCTAATTGCGTTCGATTGTGATACAAAATATTCATCCCAAAACCTAAGCCACGTTTTGCAATTGCCTGACCAATACGCCCCATGCCAATAATACCCATTGTGGAATGATGGACATCTACCCCAAGCATCCCACCTAACTCCCAATTTTGCCAATGACCTGCCCTTAACCAATGCTCAGTTTCACAAACGCGCCGGGCCGTTGCCATTAAGAGTGCAAAAGCCATATCAGCAGTCGTGTCAGTCAACACGTCCGGTGTATTTGTACCAAAAATATGCTTTGCGTTAAGTGCTGCCACATCAAAATTATTAAATCCAACTGCGATATTGGAGATGATTTGCAGATGACTAGCCTGACTTAAGGTCTGAGTACCAACCTGCTCACTACCCGTTACCAAAGCACCCTGTTTATCGGCTAAACGGTTAGCTAACTCAGCGTTCGATAAAGGGTGAATCTGATCGTTGTAGTCAATCTCACAATGCTCCTCTAAACGCGCCAAACCCTCAGGGAAAATTCTGCGGGCTACTAATACTTTGGGGCGAACTTGACTCGGTGCTTGGCTCGGTGATTGGTTAAGTGACATGGTATTTTCCTAGACACAATATAAATAGTTATTGTATGCCATTCTGTATCAAGACAATGCCAAGGACCCTCCCCCTCCTGCCAAATAAACCATCGCCGCTATCTAAGTGGCGGCCAAACTACAATGACAATTTTTCATTGCGGGATTTCTCAGCTAAAATAGATCTTTTAATGATTACAAAACAATTATGACTTACGTCGTTACCGAAGCCTGTATTAAATGTAAATATACAGACTGTGTTGATGTCTGCCCAGTGGACTGTTTTCGAGAAGGTCCTAACTTTCTGACAATTGACCCAGATGAGTGTATTGATTGCGCTGTTTGTGTGCCCGAGTGTCCCGTCAATGCAATTTATGCCGAAGACGATGTACCAGGCGATCAGCAAGCATTCATCGCACTTAATACTGAATTATCACGTAATTGGAAATCGATTACAAAATCAAAAGGTTCTTTACCGGATGCGGATGATTGGAAAGATGTTAAAGATAAACTCGAACACTTGATTCGCTAAAAAGGGATCTTGGCACCCAGTATTGCTATAGCTGTTTTAATTTTTTACCCGCTTTACTCGTTTTACTCGCTTTACCCGCCTTACCTGTCTTGATGCTTCCTATTTTTTTATAGATCATATCGCCTGTTTCGAATATTTTGTTATCTGCAAATTTTGCACTAACGAGAACCTCCGATCAATCACTTGGAGAGATTCACTAAGTAAACACGAAGTCAACACTGAGTCAACAAATAGTTCCAGCAACATCCTAAAGACTAGTTATGCCAAACTCTTTTCCGCATGCCATTGCAACTGAAGCTGTAATTATCGGCGCAGGACCAGTTGGTTTATTTCAAGTATTTGAGCTTGGCCTACTCGAAATACAAGCCCATGTCATCGACTCCCTGAAGGTCCCAGGTGGCCAATGTGTCGAACTATACCCAGATAAACCGATTTACGATATTCCAGCAATACCACTGTGCACAGGTCAAGAATTGACCGATCAACTCCTCCAACAAATACAACCCTTCGCACCCCAATTTCATTTAGGCCAAGTGGTCAATACACTAAGCCAACAAGTAGATGGGCGCTTTTTACTATCAACCTCGCTAGGTAAAAACTTCCTGACTAAAACAATCTTTATTGCCGCAGGAGTCGGCTCGTTCCAGCCGCGCACCCTGAAAATTGCCGGCATCGAACGCTTTTATCAGCAACAAATTTTCTTTGAAGATACCAACCCTTCCCGATATATCAATAAACATATCGTCGTACTTGGCGATAACGACTGCGCCCTTGACTCTTGCCTAAACCTAGTGGACCAGGTCCAAAGCCTGACGCTGATTCATCGGCGCCATGAATTAAAAGCTAAGCCAGATTCTATTGCCAAAATCCGCGCCTTATGCGACAGTTCGTCCATGCGCTTTACGGTCGGACAAATTACTGGCTTTGAAGAAGCAAATCAACTCTTGTGTGCACTCATCATCACCGGCCAAGACGGCCTAACTCGTCGTATCCCACTAGACATTCTCCTAGCTTTTCTTGGCCTATCTCCAAAACTTGGTCCTATCGCAGATTGGGGACTCCAACTTGATCGCAAACAAATCTTGGTCGACACGGAAAAGTTCTCTACCAACACCCCAGGAATTTTTGCAGTAGGTGATATCAATACCTATCCAGGCAAAAAGAAATTAATCCTTTGCGGATTTCATGAGGCAACTCTTGCAGCCTTCGCCGCAAAAGAATATCTTTACCCAGAAAAAAAAGTGCACTTGCAATACACCACCACATCCCCCAAAAATTCATCAACTATTGGGCGTGAATACACCTAGAAACGACTAAAAATATCCTACTACTGCTATTTTCGCCTACAATAAGTTGATGGATTCCTATCAACATTTAATGCGTCACGTGCTCGAACACGGCACAAAAAAAACCGACCGAACAGGTACCGGAACGCTATCCGTATTTGGTTATCAAATGCGCTTTAATCTGGCGCAAGGCTTTCCCATGGTAACGACCAAAAAACTGCACCTCAAATCAATTATTTACGAACTGCTCTGGTTTCTTAAAGGCAGTACAAATAATCAATGGCTCAAGGAGCGCGGAGTCTCGATTTGGAATGAGTGGGCTAAACCTGATGGCGATTTAGGACCTATTTATGGCTACCAATGGCGCTCTTGGCCAACCCCAAGCGGTCAACATATCGATCAAATCGCTCAGATTATTGAACAAATAAAAACCACCCCCGACTCACGCCGAATAATTGTCTCGGCTTGGAATGTCGCAGATATCCCTACGATGGCCTTAGCTCCATGCCATGCATTTTTTCAATTTTATGTTGCCGACGGTAAATTATCCTGTCAACTCTATCAGCGTAGCGCTGATATATTTCTCGGTGTGCCTTTTAATATTGCCAGCTACGCCCTACTCACCCACCTAGTCGCTCAGCAAACTAATTTATCAGTCGGTGATTTTGTCTGGACTGGGGGAGATTGTCACCTCTACTCGAATCATCTTGAGCAAGTTCAATTACAACTCTCGCGTAAACCATTGCCTCTTCCCCAACTGTCGATCAAACGTCATCCCCCATCCATTTTTGATTATGAGTATGAGGATATTGAAGTCGTCGGCTATGAATCACATCCCGCCATTAAAGCACCAGTTGCTATTTAAACGTGCAATTAACGATTATCGTCGCCCGCTCTAAACAAGGTATTATCGGTCAAGATAATGCCTTACCATGGCGCTTACCTGCGGACCTGCAACATTTTAAAAAAATCACGACCGGACACCCCATCATCATGGGACGTAAAACATGGGAGTCTCTTGGCCGCGCCCTCCCCGGGAGAAGAAATATTGTGATCTCTAGAACAAAAAGCTTTGACCCAACCGATGCAGAATGCTTTGATTCTTTAGAGGGAGCAATCGCAGCTTGTCAAAATGATTCATTAGCGTTCATTATCGGAGGCGCCCAAGTCTACGAACAAGCCCTAGAATTAGATGTGGTCCACCAAATGATCATTACGGAAGTCGATATCGATGTCGTTGGAGACGCCCATTTTCCCAATTTTAATCAGGCCGATTGGCATGAAACTTCGCGCACCAGCTTTCCTAGCGCGGCTGACCCCAAAGATCCAAGTAGACTTCTACCAGCCTATGCTTTCGTGAACTATAGCCGACAAATATAAGCTACAGCCTAGCGCACATTAAAATTGCCATGACATCAGTATTTCAAACACTTACCTTCATACTGAATCAATCCACCTTAAATATGCGTCAGCGGATCATTCACCCTCACCCACAATGCTACTTGCCCAACGCAATCAGTAACATAACCAGCTCCACAATATCTGTGGAAGGCTCGGTGGCATCGAACGCGCTACTTAGGGCAGCTAAGCTACGTGCACGCTGACTGGCAATTCCGAGATTTGCCTTGGTTATAGCAAAACTACCGCTAGCTCCCTTGACATAACAGGGAATGAACTGCTTAAGGCGCGCTAAAACCTCAGCACGATGAAGTGGATGCCGAATGTCCTCGTAGTGCAACAACAGCCACAATTCAAAACAAGGGACAGAAGCGATGGCCCTGAAGATTACAGGCTGTTTGGCATCGTTACGTAGCTTGCCATCTAGTGACTCTGCAAGCTTGAGAGCATCAAAATATGACTTGTGTTCATCACGGTCAAAAATAGCAAAAACCTTTTCAAAAGCTTTCGCGCGCACGCGCTTATTTGGATCCCCCGCCATAAAAAGCTGCTTTGCATAACGCACTACTTGTATAGGCTCAGTTCCAAGAGCGCTGGGATGAACTTCAACATTGGCCGTTTGTAATCTGTACGTGTTCCTAATTTCCTTGAAGTAAAGTGGCTCAGTCCTACTCCCCTCAGACACGATCAAAACGCGATCATAGCTGGCTCGCAGAGTCTTTTTACGCTCCAACTGAGAGCGCTGTCGGATTTTGGGTGGATTGTCGCGGGCCATCGATATCACCCACTCCAATCGCCAAGAAATGGAAGTGCGCCGTAACGCCCCATCAAATATCCGCGTTCAAGTGCCTCATTTTTACGCGGACTGAAGTCTGATAACGGGTACAGCTTTGAAGCCTGGTCTCTATCTTTCTCTACAAACCAAATTTGATCCCGCCGAAACAAATCCTGATCCAACAATGAGGTGTCATGGCTTGTGAAAATTAACTGGGCCCCCTTTTTATTAAACCTAGAGTTCTGAAAAAGCTCCACGAGTCGGCGCACTAACAATGGATGCAAACTACTACCTAACTCATCAACTACCAAAACCATTCCCTTGTCAAGAATCTCAAGCACCGGCCCTGTGAGGAAAAGTAGATTACGTGTTCCCATCGATTCATCACCCAAACTGAACACGGCCTCACCATGATCGGTGACGTGATGAAATAGCAACTCGTGAACCTCTTGCTCTTCGTTACGGACCTCTGTTTTTTCTGCAGCCACATCAAAATGAACGGCTTGACCAGATACCTTGCGGGTCACGACTTCGATGTCAGAAATACTGATATCAGCCGAAGTCAAAAAGTCACAGATTGCTCGCTTGCCTTCCGGCTTACGTAGCATTTCGATCGAGAAATGTTGTCCTAAGGGGGTAATCTCATTGAAGATGGCCAATTGGTTCACAAACCAAGCAAATACCGGCTGTAATTGTTCACTGTTGAGTTGCACTGCCATTGAGAGAAACAGTGCGTTGGGGCGTGTCGCGCCCTCCCAGACAGATTTTGGCCCCTTTAAGCCAGTACCAAAATCGTATAGATCCTTGCCACTTTCCTCATCAAAATACCGCTCAAACCATAATTGAGGCTTAAAAGCCTTGTATACAAGCAGATATTCCCGAGTGATCCGCTGAGCGGTGAGCGCAAAGCCGAACTGGTAGCGAATACCATCTAGAACAAATGAAACATCAAACTCGGTTGGCTGGGCAACCGATGTGCCCTCAAACCGAAAGGACTGTGTATGAAATGTTTGGCCTGGCTGCATCACGGATGCCGACTCAGCTACCACAGCCCGCATGAACTGTAAGGCCTTAATCAGGTTGGATTTGCCGCCAGCATTTGGCCCGAAGATGACCATGCTGCGCAGGAGTGTAGGCGCAGCCTTAATACCCGATGGCATCGTGTTGGACTCTTGTAGCGACTTGTCCTTGTCTGCAACCAGGCTCAAGGTCTGCTCATCTCGCAAGGATCGAAAGTTTTTAACTCTGAATTCAATCAACATAAAACTATTCTTATTAATCTAATAAATAAGTATTTTGCACTATTTATTCAAATAGTGCATTTATTTTCAAATAAAATCGGGTTTTTGCAACAAAGCAAGTGGATCCCACTCGGATATGAGCCACGGCACAGACCAACTCATAGATGGCACCTACCATCCAACTTGGCTAGGATATCAACAGGGCTAGCGGGAATATATCTTAAATGCAATTCGTCTCAAACTATGCGTGCCTGAGTCAAAGTACTATGCAGTTCAAGGGGCTAGGAATTCAGATTAAGAACCCCCAACCATCATTTCTGAAATCAAAATAGAGCCAGTTTCTTTTGTTCCTCGCAGCAAAGAGTCTGATCCGATCGCGACAATATCTAAAAACATTTGCTTTAGGTTCCCAGCAATCGTAATCTCCTCTACCGGGTGGGTAATGACCCCATTTTCAACCCAATAGCCAAAAGCACCTCTGGAGTAATCGCCAGTTACATAGTTCACTCCTTGCCCCATCAACTCAGTAACTAAGAGGCCAGTCCCCATCTCCTTAAGCAGTGCTGCTAAGTCGTCGGCCGGTTGGGTATTCCGACTAGTTAGGGTTAAATGATGCGACCCGCCTGAATTCCCAGTCGTTTGCATCCCTAATTTACGTGCCGTGTAAGTCGATAAAAAATAGCCCTTCACCACCCCTGCCTCTACCACCTGACGGGGACTTGTTCGAACGCCTTCATCGTCAAATGGTGTACTACCACTTTGCCGGGGACGATGGGGATTTTCAGAAATATCCAGATGCTTGGGGAAAACTTGCTGACCAATCGAGTCTAGTAAAAAACTCGACTTACGATACAAGGATCCACCAGATACGGCTTGCACAAAACCACCTAAAATACCAACCGCTAAGGGCGCTTCAAAAATAACCGGACATTTTTGGGTTTTGATAGGCCGTGCACCAAGCCTTGATAAAGCTCTCTGGGCAGCGTACCGACCAATCGCTTCAGGCTGAGCCAAGTCCTTAGGTACTCTAGAAGATGAATACCAGTCATCACGCTGCATCGGAGCGCCTACCTGCTTACCCTGACTGGCAATCGGCGCACAAGAAATATAGTGCCGCGAAAAGGCATACCCATTTAAAAATCCCCGGGTCGTACCCATCTGAAAATGCGCCTGATTAGCGCTAATACTCGCCCCGTCGCTATTCCGAATACGCGGGTCTACCGCAAAAGCACTGGCTTCTGCCCGCTGAGCAATTTCAATGGCCCCTGCAGCAGAAATTGTCCAAGGATGAAACAAATCTAGATCCAGCGGATTTTTTTCTAATACATCCTCACTCGCTAAACCCGCACATGGATCTGGTGCCGTATACCGAGCAATATCATAAGCGGCCTGCACCGTGCGCGTTACGGACTCTTCTGAAAAGTCACTTGTACTCGCATTACCTCGACGCTGACCAAGGTAAATACTAACGCCTAATGATTTATCTACACTTTGCTCAATCGTTTCAACCTCGCCACGACGCACTGTTACAGATAATCCATGCCCTTCAGAGACATCCACAGCCGCGTCTGTGGCGCCTAAAGTAGTAGCCTGTTGCAGCGTGTTTTGAACCATTTCTTGGAATTTTGCTGCAGAATAAGTAAATAATTTTTTCGTCATTCCCTTATCATAGCGATTATTTCTTCAAGTTACCAAAATGACCATCAACCAACCTACTACGTCGCCTATAAACCCAGACTTAGACCGCCCCATCCACCTTGGTATTGTGTCTATTTCTGATCGCGCTTCAAGTGGCGTCTACCAAGACCTTGGGATTCCCGCCCTTGAAGCGTGGTTAAAAAAAACCATCTTAAGCCCCGCCTGTGTTTACCATACTCGGCTAATCGCCGATGAACAAGAATTGATTTCTCAAACACTGATTGAGCTCGTCGACCAAAAACGCTGTGATTTAATCCTCACAACAGGAGGCACTGGCCCTAGTCGCAGAGATGTCACACCAGAAGCCACTAAAGCAGTGGCAACGCGAGAAATGCCTGGCTTTGGCGAACAAATGCGCCAAATTAGCCTTCGCTTTGTTCCAACCGCCATCTTGTCGCGACAAATTGGCGCTCTGCGAGAAATCGATGGCCATGCTTGTCTAATAATTAACTTACCAGGCCAACCCAAGGCCATTCAAGAGACTTTGGAGGGCCTAAAAGACGAAGCAGGTCAAACCCTAACGCCTGGCATATTCGCAGCAGTACCCTACTGTATCGACTTGATTGGGGGGCCTTATATCGAAACGTGTGCAACGACTGTTAAAGCCTTTCGCCCCAAATCTGCTATACGGGCGAAGTAAAAGGGCCTCTCTGGGTAAAACGCCTGCTATTGGTCTCGGAAAAAATGTTTCCGGTAATAACGCAACTCCTCAATCGACTCCAGAATATCGGCGTAAGCAGTATGCGCTTGCTGTTTTGTAAAATTCTTTGCAATTTCTGGCTGCCATCGTTTACATAATTCTTTAATTGTGGATACATCTAAATTGCGATAATGAAAAAAAGCTTCTAATGCAGGCATATACTTTGCCAAAAATCGCCTGTCTTGATGAATTGTGTTGCCACACATGGGAGATAAGCCTGACTTGAGGTGGCTTGACAAAAAATCTAAAGCTATTTTTTGTGCCTCCTCCTCACTGGTTGTTGAAGCTAACACCTTCGTAACCAACCCAGATTTGGAATGCGTCCCCTGATTCCAAGAGTCCATTTGATCCAGTAAAGACTGCTCCTGATGCACCACAATCACCGGACTTTCAGCAATAATCTCTAAATCACCGTCCGTTATAATCATGGCTATTTCTAGAATACGCTCTTTAAGAGGATCAAGGCCACTCATCTCCATATCCAACCAGATCAGTCGATCTTTTTTCAGTTCTGTGTTCAAATCGTAACTCACTTCTATAATTGATAAATGATATTTACTTCTATTTTCCTCGCTTTTTTAGTCCTTGGACTTTTTACCCAATTTTACTTAGCGCAGCGCCAAGTGCAATCGGCTCTGAAGCATCGTCATGCCGTGCCAAAAGGCTTTGAACTCCTTGTTTCGTTAGAGAGCCATCAAAAGGCCGCGGACTATACCGTAGCCAAATTACGCTTTGGCTTACTGGAAAATATTTTCTCTAAAATTTTACTGATCGCCCTCACAGTTTTGGGACTGATTTATTTTATTCACTTGGAACTTTTAGCGTATTTTGCACCCGGCGTATGGCAACAAATTGCCCTTCTTCTTGGCTTGAGTATCCTAACAAGTATTCTTGATCTCCCCTTTTCTTGGTACAAACAATTCCGACTCGAGGAGCAGTTTGGTTTTAACCGCATGTCCCAAAAAATATTTTGGATTGATTTTTTCAAAGGAACTCTTCTCAGTCTAGCAATCGGTATTCCACTGTTATGGGTTGTCTTTACCCTAATGGCCAAAGCTGGAACATATTGGTGGTTTTTTGCATGGATCTTTTTGATCGGATTTATCCTCATCGCGACCTGGATCGTCCCAATCTGGATTGCACCGCTATTTAACAAGTTCAAACCCCTTGAAGATGGTAACCTCAAAACCTCGATCCAGGCCTTACTCGATCGTTGTGGCTTTGTTAGCAAAGGCCTCTTTGTCATGGATGGTAGTAAGCGCAGTGCCCATGGCAATGCCTACTTCACCGGTATTGGGAAAAATAAACGGATTGTGTTTTTTGATACCTTAATTGAAAAGTTAAGCTCCCTAGAAATTGAAGCAGTTCTAGCGCACGAATTAGGTCACTTCAAAAAAAATCACATCCGCAAACGAATGATCATGACTTTTCTAATGAGTCTTGCTGGCTTGGCACTTTTAGGCTGGCTTTCTGAACAGATGTGGTTTTATGAAAGTCTGGGCGTAACGCCTGCTATGGATGGCAATAATGCCGGCTTAGCACTCGCACTCTTCTCTCTAGTCATCCCAACCTTTACGTACTTCATTACCCCCATAGGAAGCCTCTTATCGCGCCAACATGAATTCGAGGCCGACGCCTTTGCGGCACAAACAACCCATCCTAAACACCTCATATCCGCTCTCATTAAGCTCTACCAAGACAATGCCGCCACCTTAACACCCGATACCTGGTACTCAGCGTTTTACGACTCTCACCCCCCAGCACCAATTCGGATTGCTCATCTCAATCGGCTCGCGACATAATGGTCTTATGCTAGGAAACCTCCTTGGCTAAGACCTGCTTCAAAGCCCTTTTGGTAGCCTCATATGGCAGAAACTACTTAGCAAAACCAATCCATCAACTAGATGCGAATCTCCCAGAGTATGTCGAGGTTATCTCTAGGGGAAGAAAAAAAGAAGCTGCCGTCGGTGATGAGCTCCTACTCGAATCAACATCCAATCATCAAGCAGTTATTCAAGCTATCCAGCCAAGAAAAAATCTGTTGTTTCGTTCGGATGCATTTCGCTCAAAATCAATCGCTGCGAATGTCGATCAAATCTTACTCGTTTTAGCGACCGAACCAGCTTTTTCGCCTGACTTACTTGGCCGCGCAGCGATTGCGGCCGCGCACGCAAGTATCGAACTGCGGATTCTACTCAATAAAGTCGATCTGCATGACTCTCTAGAAAAAGCCCGAACTCTGCTTGCACCCTACCAAACACTACAAATCCCCATTCATGAAATATCCGCAAAATATGATGTCCATGGAGCTCAAAGCCTAGCGAGTCTGCAGCCCCTATTAGCTGGCAAAGTGTCGGTTCTAGTTGGTCAGTCCGGAATGGGTAAATCAACCCTCCTCAATTATTGGGTCCCAAATGCTAGCGCTCAAACACGGGAGCATTCCACCAAGCTTGACACTGGCAAACATACTACGACAGCCTGCAAGTATTACAGCCTACCGCAAGCTTGGGGGGAGTTAAATAACCAATGTGGCGCCCTCATCGATTCACCTGGTTTTCAAGAGTTTGGCTTAGCGCATCTTTCAGAAAGCGAATTACAACATGCCTTTACAGAATTTACCCCATTTTTAGGCAATTGCAGATTTAATAATTGTAGTCATGCTCATGAGCCAGGCTGCGCAGTCCAAGAAGGTGTAAAGCTAGGTACTATTTCGCCCCTCCGCTTGCAATTATTTTCGCAACTCGTCCACGAAAGCCGGAATGCAACCCAACAAGTTTTAGAAAGATCCAGTTAGATCGGCCCAATCCAAACTGCAATTGTTAGCATTGCTAAAAGAATCATCCATAAAACGACTGCCCGCCAAACTAAAGATGCGCCAGCATCAAGGTGCGCAGCTAAGGGCAGCATACCAAATTCATGGATCGGCTGCTCACCCTGCTCAGCCATCCGAATGGCCTCAGCACTATCAACCTCTGGAAGCGGCTCACCGAGCTGAACGCCTAAGGCACCGCCACCAGTGCCAATTAAAATAGCCTCCGATTGGGTCACCCATTTTTTTTGATGAAAACGCCAAGCGTACGCAGCCTGCTCAAAATTCCCAACAATCGTAAAGCCAGTCGCGGTTAAGCGCGTCGGAAGCCAATCGATTACTTCACGAAAACTCTTAATCAAAGCAATCAAGGCAGGACTAGCAGAGCCAAAACGCCAGTGCTCTTCAGCCAAAATAGTGAGCCGATAAAGTATTACTCCAGCAGGGCCAATTGGCAATAAAAACCAAAAAAATACCCCAAAAACATGTTTATGAACCGCTAGAATAGCCCGCTCCAAGGTATGACGAACCACCTCCGTCTCCGACATATTTTCAGTTACCAAACTGGGCCCTGCCCAATTGGCTAATTCTTGTCGAGCCGTATCTAACTGCCGCTCTCTAAGCGCTTCTTGAATCACCGTAAAAGGATGACTAAATTGTCGAAACCCCATACAAAAATAGACAATCACGATGTTCCACCCCAAAGCGAAAAGAGGGTAGTGGTAGATCAGCCATAAATGCACTAAAAAAACGAAGAACACCGGCGGAAATAAAAGGACAAATAAGGAAATCTTCGCCGAAGTCGGCTCACCTGTATCGCAATAATTTGGAATCACAAAGACCCATTGCCTAAAAACGCGACCAATCCAATGATCGCGTCCTACTGGGCGATACTGCTCTGCAAAGAGTGCAAATAGTACAGAAAAAAAGGTCATGTAGTCCTAGGCATTTAAGAAATGATACAAATTACGCAACATCCCAGCAGTTGCTCCCCAAATAAAACGATCTTCATAAGGCATCGCATAAAAACGCCGACGCCCCCTTGGTCCATCCCACTCACGCACCTGATGATTGGCAGGATTCATCAAAAAATCTAAGGGTACTTCAAAAATACTATCGACCTCTTGGGCATCCGCTTTTAATTGCTGCTGTAAAGAAACTAAAGCAACTACCGGCGTGACTTGATATCCAGTCACTGTAAAGTAATCCGGCAAATGCCCTAAAGGCTCTATACAAGAGGAGGCTAGCCCAATCTCCTCTTCTGCCTCACGCATCGCAGTTGCCAAAGCATCCTGATCCGTCGCTTCCTTGCGACCACCTGGAAAACTAATCTGCCCAGCATGATCCTTTAAATGGGCCGCTCGCTGCGTTAATAAGACACTCAATTGATCCTTATTTTGAATCAACGGAATTAAGACGGCAGCAATTTTTCGTTTGCTTGGGTCTTGATAAGCAACTGATTGTATCGTCTCATCCGTCAGTTCTGGAGTCCATACTTTTTGCTGTGTAAAGCGCATTCTTAAGGCCTGCGAATGCAACTGCTCTTTGCACACCGCAGGCGTAGACATGGCCGCTATCGAAATAGCAGCTAAACGGGGATCAGATTGAGGCAACCGAGCAGTCATCATTTGATTATAAGTAATCTGATAGGCATTTATTATTTCAATGCTGAGTCCGTAAATAACAAACTAGGCCTTAGGCAGGAAAAAATCAACCTAAAAATACTAAAGGCAGCTTGCGCTGCCTTTACGAGTTGCACAGCGTATTGAATTACTCTGCAGAAATAGCCGTTTTAGCTGTTTTCGTGCGAGAAACTAATTTTTCTTTAATCCGTGCAGACTTGCCTGATCGCTCGCGCAAGTAATACAACTTGGCACGACGAACATCACCTCGACGCTTCACTTCAATGCTGGCAATGAGTGGCGAATACGTTTGAAAAGTTCTCTCAACGCCCTCTCCAGAAGATATTTTGCGAACGATAAAACTGGAGTTCAAACCACGATTACGCTTTGCAATCACTACACCTTCAAAGGCTTGCACCCGCTTACGAGTTCCTTCAACAACGTTTACATTGACCACTAATGTGTCGCCAGGTGCAAACACAGGGATTACTTTACTACTTGTTAAACGAGCAATTTCTTCTTGCTCTATCTTCTCAATTAAATTCATGATGACTCCTTATGCATCGTTTCGGCGTTGTATTCCCAAGAATGACTAGTTCTAAAACAACCACATCTTCGAACTCATTGACATCCAATTAGTACATCCGAATATTGCTTTTTATAAAACACTTTTATAAACACTATTCACTAATTCAATATCCGAAGGTCAATATTCCAGGGACCCGAAAGAGGATACGTTAAAAAAATTAAGATCTTAATCAACTTTTATCGACGCCATTGACTAACTGCGCCAAAAAAAGTTCATCTTGATGACTTAACAAACCATGACTTCTAGCAGAAATAATTAAATCTGGTCGAAGCCTTTGGGTCGCCTTTAATGCTTCAAAACGACGCCAACTTTCTATTTTCGCATGATGTCCGGATAAAAGCACGCTCGGCACCAAAAAATTTTCATAATTTTCCGGCCTGGTATAGTGCGGATGGTCTAAAACACCCTCCATAAAGCTATCCTGAGTCGCGGAGAGCTCGTCGCCTAAAACACCAGGTAGTAAACGAACAACCGCATCAATCACGGCCATTGCCGCAAATTCCCCTCCAGAAATAACAAAATCACCCAAGCTAAGCTGATAATCGACCTGGCGATCTATAAAGCGCTGATCAACGGCTTCATACCGGCCACAAACAAGAGTTATTTGCTGTAAATTAGCCAACTCATTGGCTATGCCTTGGTTAAAAACGCGCCCCTGTGGGGAAAGTAAAATAACCGGGCCAGGCGCATGAGTATTGGGCTCAGAAGATGTTTGAAGGCTTATCTTTGATGCTTGTAAGGCTGCCTCTAAAGGGCCGGTCATCATCACCATGCCCGGGCCACCACCATAGGCCCGGTCATCTACCGTCCGGCGCAGATCTTGTGCAAAATCACGCGGATTCCATAACTGCAACGAGACAACACCCTCTTCAAATGCGCGACCAACTACCCCATGATCCGTAACACAAGCCATCATTTCGGGAAAAATGCTCAGCACATCAAATCGCATCAGATGTTCCCCTTTGTTTTGTAACTAGCTTTGGACACCCAAAATTACCAATCGCTTTGCCAATCAACAATGATTTTTTTGGCCATCGGATCACTCAAATTAACATCTATGATAAAAGTTTTTACAAATGGAATTAATCGTTGTTTTTTTACATCATTCACAACAGATAAAACCGACTGTGCGCCGTTATCCATCATTTCAACAACTTGACCAAATGGTTCACCAGCCTGATTTTCTACTTGCGCACCCAATAAATCAGTCCAATAAAACTCATCTTCACCAGGTGTTGGAAAATGTTTTCGAGCCATAGCAATGCGCGCAGACTTCATGGCCAATGCCTGATCACGATCGGTTAGTCCTACTAATTCCAAAATAACAGAACCACTATGGAATTTGGATAAATAAACTTGATAATCTTTGACAGATAATACCAACGATCCGGGAGCAGACTTAATCCATATCTCTTTAGCCGCTAACAGCGCAACTGGGTCTGTAGCAAATGGTCGCACTTTGAGCGCTCCCCGAATACCGTACGCCTCGATGATCGTTCCTACTTCTATTAATTCTTGATGTAAAGTCGGCAACTCCACGCTCATAAGGAGTAAACACCCACCTTATATGGGTGCTTGCAAAAATAATTAACTGGCTTGATGCTGCTTAATCAAGCGCTTAACAGTTGGAGACAACTCAGCGCCAACGCCAGACCAATATGTCAAGCGATCTGCAGCCACCCGAAATGCCTGCTCAGTAGAAACTGCGCGAGGATTGTAATAACCTAATCTCTCAACAAAATTGGAGTCGCGACGATTACGCTTGTCAGTAACCACAACACTATAAAAAGGACGCTTTTTTGAACCACCACGGGCAAGTCGAATAACGACCATATTCATTCCTTACAATCAAATTAAAAAAACAACTAGTCATATTCAAATCTGTCTTTATCTTTCATGCAAAACCACGAAGGGCACCCCCCGAATATCGTAATATTGCAATACTAAATCCAAGATCAACGCATTAAAAACAAAATTTAGAACATATCCCTGAGAACCCATTATTTTAGCCTAAAACCCCCATGACGACAAATAGATATTCTAAAAAACACCCTTTTTTTCGTATTTTTTATCCGTTCATACTCTTATTGCCCCTCCTGGGGCTTATTTCATGCTCGAACTTATTACCAGATTGCAATGTTTGCTCTAGCCCCCCATTAGTTGATCTGAACGGCAAGTGGGAACTGGTTCGCTGGAACTTACCACCCAACCAATCAGGACAAATTCGCCTTCGAAATATCCCCAGCAACCCAGAGGGTCCAATCATCGCCATGGTGTTTGATCCATCTCAAAAAATCCTCAGCGGATTTTCTGGTTGTAATCAGTTCTCATCCAAACTGACCGAGGATAGCAAAGGGGCAATCGTCATTGGCCATATCGCCCTTACCCGAAAAATGTGCGCCGAAAACCAACGAATGGAGTTTGAGCGTGATTTGATGAACATATTGACAGATTACCGGTCCTGGAAACAGCAACATCATCAATTACTCCTCATCGCCAGAACTGGCGATGTCCTTCTTTTTGAAAGGCACTCCCCATCTAAATAATTCAACTCGATCTTATGCAGGTAGAGCGCTCAGCCATTTAGCCCCAACCGGCTTGTCACAAGTCCATACTCATTATGGGTTTAAACAAGCGATTCAATTGAGGATTATCATTTCAAGTTATGGTCATTCACTTTAAATCCAAACTTCTAGCGTGCGTTCTCGGTACTTTTTTACCCGGTACTGGCCTCAACTGGCTCTACCTCAAAGGTCCTCAATGTCCATGGCTCTATCTGCACCTCATCACAATCACCCTTGGAACACTCGGTTGGTTTGACTTAACGCATTCAGAACATAAATCACTTCTGTCCTGGTTTGCTGTTAGCTTGGGCGAAATCTCCCTATTAACAAGCTGGCTTACCAGCATTGTCCTAGGCTTACGCCCAGATCCACGTTTTGATGCGTATTTCAACCCAACGACCACAAAAAAAATCAATCTGGCTGGCCTGTGATCCTGTGCGTCATTATCTCGCTGATGGTCGGTGCTTTTATTTTAATGGCCGGACTGGCTATTATTTTTGAACAGTACTTCAATGGACAAATTGAAGCTGCTAGAAAAATCTCTCAGTAATTTCTCATTTCTTGTCGCGAGTGAATGCATAGCCCGCCAGTCTGTGACAGGCCTACATTGACTGCATGAGGAGCATGGGGTTCATGCAGTTCATGTGGTTCATGCAGTTCAGATAACTTCGGAAATGTTCGGCTACTTGGAGAGCCACCTTCACAAGTGATCTCAAGCTAACGTGCTTAAGACAACTCCTGAACTAACTCAGGTACTGCAGTAAATAAATCAGCTACTAAACCATAATCCGCCACAGCAAAAATTGGAGCCTCTGGATCTTTATTGATCGCTACAATAATTTTTGAATCCTTCATCCCTGCTAAATGCTGAATCGCCCCTGAAATACCAACCGCAATGTATAAACCCGGTGCGACAATCTTGCCCGTCTGGCCAACTTGATAATCATTGGGTACATAACCAGCATCCACCGCGGCGCGAGACGCTCCCATGGCAGCACCCATCTTATCGGCTAAGGGTTCTAATATCGATTTATATTGCTCGGCTGAACCAAGGCCGCGACCACCTGAAACAATCACCTTCGCCGCAGTTAACTCTGGCCTAGAAGACTGTACCGTCTCTTGACCTTTACAAATTGTTAAACCTTGCTCATCAATGTGACCAAGCAACTCAATCGGAGCCGTCTGCGAAGATGAGAGGGCAGCTTCAAAGTTGGTAGAACGAATCGTTAATACTTGTATGGCATCCGTGGACTGTACCGTCGCAATCGCATTACCTGCGTAAATAGGGCGCTCATACGTATCTTGAGCAAGTACTTTTGTAACCTCGGATATTTGCGCCACATCTAATAGGGCAGCAACGCGGGGTAATATATTTTTTCCATAAGCGCTAGCATTTGCCAATATATGGGTATACGAACCAGCAATAGCTTGGACTTGCGCCGCCACATTTTCTGCGCCATGACTTTCAAAGTGCGGGGCGTCTATATGTAATACTTTAGTCACGCCAGCTAATTGTGCCGCTGCCAAAGCCGCGCCCTGAGCCTGATGACCAACGACTAAAATATGAACCTCGGAATTAATTGCTAAGGCCGCTGTCAACACATTCAAAGTACCTGCCTGTAATGCACTGTGCTGATGCTCAGCTAAAATTAGGATCGCCATTTATATAACCTTTGCTTCATTTTTTAATTTATCAACTAACGCTTTGACATCGGCTACGATCACGCCAGCGCTGCGCGTTGGTGGTTCTACCACTTTGAGCGTGTGGACACGTGGCGTAACATCAACACCCAAATCCTCTGGCTTTATCATTTTTAATTCTTTTTTCTTGGCCTTCATGATATTTGGCAAGGTAACATAACGTGGCTCATTCAAGCGTAAATCAGTGGTTATAACGGCTGGTATCGATAAACTTAAATTTTCAAGACCACCATCAATCTCCCTCGTTACCAAAATTCGGTCGCCCTGCAACTCCACTTTGGAAGCAAAAGTAGCCTGCGAACAAGCTAATAAAGCTGACAACATTTGCCCAGTCTGATTACAGTCATCATCAATTGCCTGCTTACCTAAAATGATTAACTCAGGCTTTTCTTGATCGACGATCGCTTTGAGTAACTTGGCAACAGCTAAGGGCTGAATATCGGCCGTCGTTTCAACTAAAATTCCTCGGTCTGCACCAATTGCCATCGCTGTTCTTAAGGTCTCTTGGGCTTGCGCTAAGCCAATAGATACGGCAACGACCTCAGTTGCGACACCAGCCTCTTTGAGCCGTACGGCCTCCTCAACACCAATTTCGTCAAAAGGATTCATGCTCATCTTCACATTCGCAGTCTCAACACCGGACTGATCCGATTTCACGCGTACCTTGACGTTGTAGTCAATCACTCTTTTCACCGCTACCAAAATTTTCATGCAATCTTTCCTGGTGCAAATAAACTATAAACATCCATTTTAATCTAATTTACAAGCCTAGACTCTCGAGTAAAACTCTGCCCTCTAAGCTTCATGGATTGAGGCCGCGACATCATCCACTCACATCATTCACTCACAGCCTTCATTAACGCTTGCACATGGGCCAAACTACTACTGGCCAAAGCTCCTAAGTGATAACCACCCTCCAAGCAACTCACCATCCGTCCTTGAGCGTGCTTTTTGGCTACCTGAACTAATTCTGTAGTAATCCAAGCATAATCCTCTTCTACTAACTCAAGTTGAGCCAACATATCCGCTTCGTGCGCATCAAAACCAGCTGAAATAAAGATAAACTCGGGACGGAAAGCCTCTAATGCCGGTAGCCAAGAATTCCTGACTAAAGCACGAATCATCTCGCCATTACTGTGTGCTGGCACAGGAATATTCACCATATTGTGTCTTTTGGAATTCAGGCCACTATATGGATACAAGGGGGATTGGAAAAAACTACACATCAATACTGCCGGATCATTCTGAAAAGCTACTTCGCTGCCATTGCCATGATGCACATCAAAATCAATAAGCGCAACGCGCTCAAGTCCATAGTGGGTCAATGCATATTTGGCAGCAATAGCAATATTATTAAACAGACAAAACCCCATAGACCGGTCTGGCTCAGCGTGGTGCCCTGGTGGCCTTACCGCACAAAAAACATTATCGACTCGCCCGGCCATCACGGCATCAACCGCTGCAATCCCAGAACCCGCAGCGCGAAGAGCAGCTTGCCAAGTTGCAGAATTCATCGTCGTGTCGCCATCAATTTGAAAATAACCCGCAGCCGGGGCGCTTTCTTCAATAAAGTCAATATGCCGCTCGGTATGTACTAAGGCTAGTTGCTCACGCGTGGCTAATGCTGCTTCTATCTGCGTGAGTTCTAAAGACTGCATCACTGCCCGAACTGCATCTAGCCGAGCTGGTGATTCGGGATGACCCCGGCCCATCTCATGGAGCAAACAATCCGAGTGCAAAATAAAACCAGTTGCCATATAGATGTCCCTTCAAAAAAATAGTTAATAATCCTATTATTGCTTAAACTAACAAATCATCATGAAATACACTCGCAATTTGTGCTTACTCACAATCGCTATTTGCTTTTGCTCTGAGCTACTGTCTCAAACTATAGTTGATCCTCTAAGTAATCCTCTGAGCAACTCCCGAAGCTTCACCCCCAATAATCCTCCAACGATTCAAGAATCCTTGGATGTTTTCTTAATCGAACTGTCAATCCAACAAAATCTCTCACTAAACCTCCTGCGCGAATCCTTTGAAGATTTCAAAACTCAAACCACTGCGAAACAATATGTAGCGCCAGTAGGTGCTAGAGCTAAAAAAAATTGGCGCACTTATCAAGCCAATGTCCTCGACCCAAACCGTCTTGCTGCTGGTAAAAAGTTTTGGACCGAACATGAAATATTTTTAAAACAGCTAGAGAGGGAGCGTGGCATCCCACCAGAAATCATCCTCAGTATTCTAGGTATAGAAACCATTTATGGCAAAAATATGGGTAATTTTGTCGTCAAAGATGTCCTCACTACACTCGCTTTTGATTACCCCCCAAGCCCTAATCAAGTTGCCAGAAAAGCTTTATTTAAATCCCAACTCGGCGACCTAATTATTTACTGTTCTAAAAAACCGAACTATGGCGCAAGCCATGCACTAGATCATCAAAATACTCCAATACCCGTAACTTTTAAAAAATGTCTCAACCAACCAAGTTCATTTGCTGGTGCAATCGGTATGCCACAATTTATGCCAACCAGTATTTTGCAGTATGCCTTGGATGGTAACGGCGATAACTTGATTGACTTGCGCAACCAAGCTCAAGATGCCATGGCTAGTATTGCAAACTTCTTATTAATGCATGGTTGGCAAATAGGCCAACCAGCTACTTTACCAATTACCCAAGGGGCACAATCACTCGATATAACGAAACAATTGGCCGATGGTGATCCCAACCCCAAGCTGAGTTTGGATATGCTGAAAAAAGCCGGTATTGTTAGCGATTGGCCAAAAACACTCAATGATCAAAGTCCTGCTCTTATCGTCGATCTGCCAAGCACCGATAAAGCCGGTAATGATCAGGTTGAATATATTGTTGGTCTTAAAAACTTCGAAGTCATTACGCAATATAACCGTAGCTTCTTTTACGCGATGGCAGTATTAGATTTTGCCAAAGCTATCTCCGCAGTGATTTCACCAACAAACCTTGCTGGAGCACAACCAATCAAACCTAAAAAATCCAAGAAATAAATGACCTTATTAAGCTGGAAAAATACCCGTAGATAAATACCGATCACCGCGATCACACACGATAAAAACAATCGTTGCATTTTCAATCCGCTGCGCAATCCGCAAGGCAACTACTAAAGTGCCCGCTGCACTGACCCCACAAAATATACCCTCTTCTTGTGCCATGCGGCGACACATGTCTTCTGCTTCTATTTGAGAGACATGTTCTAAAGAATCAACCCGTGTTGCATCATAAATTTTAGGTAAATAGTCTGGCGCCCATTTTCGAATTCCTGGAATTTGGGAGCCATCCTCTGGCTGCACACCAATGATCTGAATTCGGGGATTATGCTCCTTCAAAAAAGTAGATACCCCTGTAATCGTTCCCGTGGTACCCATCGAAGATACAAAATGAGTCACTTGCCCATGGGTATCTCGCCAGATCTCTGGTCCTGTCCCTTCGATATGGGCTAAAGGATTATCGTAATTTGAAAATTGGTCTAGGATTAATCCTTTACCTTCTTTTTGCAATTGCAGGGCATAGTCGCGGGCGTATTCCATACCGCCAGATGCGGGAGTGAGCATTAATTGCGCCCCGTAAGCAGTCATACTTTGACGCCGCTCAATACTTTGATTTTCCGGCATCACTAAAATCATCTTATAACCCAAAATGGCAGCTGCCATCGCTAAGGCAATGCCCGTATTGCCACTCGTCGCCTCAATTAAGGTGTCACCTGGCTTGATCTGACCACGCTCTTGCGCTCTTCGGAACATCGAAATCGCCGGTCGATCCTTGACCGAACCTGCTGGATTGTTACCCTCTAACTTACCTAAAATAATATTATTACGAACAGTGTTCCCCTCACCTGGAATACGCTGTAACCGGATCAAAGGGGTATTACCAATAATGTCAGCAATCGTCGGATAAAAAATATTAGAATTAGTCATCTAGGTTTGCTCTTTCATCTAGGTTTACTCTTTATAGTGAAGTCTGCCCAATATAGTGAGGGCTACACAAAACTGCGAATTGATTCATTGATGCTAAGTATCTAAACATCATAACTAAAAAAGGCAGAATGCTGAGGTCTATTTTATACACCTACTCACATCCTGCCTAAAGTGCCTACCAATTTATTTTAAAAATTCATATCCCCTACGAAGTCATTAATCCCTAGACCGAGAGCGAACCGACCTCGAAGCAGGAGGAGATTCTGGAAGTTCAAAAGTAATCCCCGAATCAGTTATTTTGACGATTGTCTTCATGCCAATACCTTTTACACGGCTACTTAAGTCCTCTGGACTTTGAAAAGCTCCGCGCTTTTCTCGCTCAGCAATAATAGCCCGAGCTTTTGCAGGACCAACACCCTTTACATTTTGTAAAACTTCCTGCGTCGCTGAATTAATACTCACAGCAAAAACAGGTGACTGAAATAATAAAGCCCCACTGATAGCTAAAGCTAATAAACCTTTCGTTAAACTACTACCTTTCAAACCAATTCTTGAAAATCGCATAAATCCTCCATAATAAAAATTCATAGCAAATGCTATGAACTGTCCATAACGGAAGGAATTAAAGTATGTTGACGGGCGTTGTCTAAATCAGGCTTGGACTGCCAGAAAGTCTGTGTTATCTGATAACCACTGCATGTATTTTCCTACACCTTCTTCTACAGTGTGAAATGGCTGTGCATAGCCAACTGCTCTTAAACGCTCTAAACTGGCTTGCGTAAAAGATTGATACTTACCCTTTAAAGCCTCAGGAAAATCGATATACCGAATTGCCCCCTGGGAAACAAGCTGCGCAAGGCTTTGATCCTGATAATCCAGCGCTCCAATGCCGCCAAGCCCATTAATGACTGAACTGGCTACATCATTAAAAGTTTGTGCGCGGCCACTACCCAAGTTAAAAATTCCACTAAGTTCAGGCCGGTCTAAAAAAAATAGATTCACCTGCACGACGTCATCAATATAAACAAAGTCACGCTTTTGCTCACCCGCTTCATAACCATCATAGCCTCCAAATAACTGCACCGCACCTGATTGCTTATATTGATGAAAATGATGAAAGGCAACTGAGGCCATCCGACCTTTATGTGATTCCTTAGGTCCATATACATTGAAATAGCGAAAACCAACCACTTGGCTAGTCAGTGATTTTTCTGCAAAACGTCGGCGTAATACTTGGTCAAATAAAAACTTCGAATAACCGTAAATATTGAGAGGTTTTTCAAAGGCACGGTCTTCACTAAACACTTGGGAACCACCATAAGTTGCAGCGGAAGATGCATACAGTAATGGAACTTTTTGCGCAGTACAAATATCCAACACATCACAGGTATAACGAAAGTTATTGGCCATCATAAAGCGCCCATCCATCTCCATCGTGTCAGAGCAAGCGCCTTCATGCAATACACCAGCAATCTGCCCTAAAAAACCACCTCGGAACTTCGCTAAAAACTCATCTTGGTCCAAGTAATCTGTGATCTCTAAATCAACTAAATTACGATACTTGTGGTAATCGCGTAATTGATCCACAACAATGATGTCTTTCTCGCCACGCTCGTTCAAAGCCGCCACGAGATTGGCGCCTACAAAACCAGCAGCACCAGTCACAATATATCTCATAACAATTCTTCCCAAGAAACAGTTGCAGTACCTAGCTTTCCAACTACAATACCGCCAGCACGATTAGCAAGGGCCATTGCACGGTGCGCATCCCACCCCGAGGCTAGCGCAACCGCTAGTGTACTAATCACCGTATCACCAGCTCCTGAAACGTCAAAAACTTCCCTCGCCTGCGCCAAGACGTGAGTTACCCCACCTTGCTCAAAAAGGGACATCCCCTCTTCAGATCGAGTTAATAAAATCGCTTCTACAGCTAAAGCAACTCTTAAATCTTCCACCTTACGCGCCAAATCGTCTTCGTTTTGCCATCTTCCAATGACTTGCCTTAGCTCACTCCGATTGGGAGTGATGATATTCGCCCGGCGATACTTACTGTAGTCACTGCCCTTGGGGTCTACTAAAACAATCTTACCAGCCAGCCTAGCAAGTTCAATCATCTGACTGATATGCTTTAATGCTCCCTTACCATAGTCCGAAAAAATAACCGCTTGCACCCGCGGCAACACCTCTTCAAAGCTGGCTAATTTTGCAGCTAACACCTGCTGATCGGGCTCTTGTTCAAAGTCTAAGCGGATTAATTGCTGTTGCCTTGCTACTACCCGTAACTTCACAATCGTGGGCACACTGGAGTCAATCTGCAACAGACTATCGATACCCTCTTGATTTAATAAATGTCCTACTTGTCGCCCTGATTCGTCATCCCCAACTAGTCCGAGTAAAGCGACTTTTGCGCCTAATGAGGCAGCATTTCTAGCCACATTTGCAGCTCCCCCAAGGCGCTCATCCACCCGATTAATCTGAACAATAGGCACCGGCGCTTCAGGCGAAATACGCTGCGTATCCCCGAACCAATATCGATCCAACATCACGTCGCCTACAACTAAGATGGTCGTCGCACGAAACAACTCGATGTCGCTCTTTTGTAACTGAATGGTATTCATTGTTTTACTCTGCATGCGGCGACCTAGTTATGTCGACCAATCCCGTAATAAGTAAATCCTAGCTCAGCTAATGCGTGCGGCTCAAATAAATTCCGACCGTCAAAAATAATCGGATTTTTTAACTGTTTTTTTAATACGTCAAAGTCTGGACTTCGAAAAGCTTTCCACTCCGTCGCAATAATTAATGCATCAGCGCCTACTGTAGCATCCATCGGCTTATCAACCATGGTAATCTTTGATAATAAATGGGCTGATTCTTGAAAATCAAGTTCCAAAGCTTTGATGGCCTCTGGGGTTGCAACTGGGTCAAATGCGACGACTCGCGCACCCCGGCGCACTAACTCCTGAATAATGACTCGACTTGGCGCCTCTCGCATATCATCCGTATTCGGCTTAAAGGCTAAACCCCATAAAGCAAATTGATGATTACTCAAATCCTCACCAAAGCGCTTCACAATTTTTTTAATTAAGACCTTCTTCTGATCTTGATTGACGGACTCGACCGCCTGCAAGATTTGTAAATCTAAATGGAACTCCTGGGCAGTCCTAGATAAAGCTTGCACATCTTTTGGAAAACAAGATCCACCATAACCAGTCCCAGCATATAAAAACCCATACCCAATCCGGGAGTCCGAGCCAATTCCCTGCCTGACTGCTTCTATATCAGCACCAACCATATCGGCTAAATTGGCTAACTCATTCATGAAAGAAATCCGGGTTGCTAACATCGCATTCGCGGCATACTTGGTTAATTCAGCGCTCTTCACGTCCATATAAAAGGTCCGCTCGTGATGGCGATTAAAAGGGGCGTATAACTTTTTCATCATCGCCTTAGCCTTCTGGCCTGCAGCATCATCTGCCGTCCCAAGCACAATCCGGTCTGGGCGCATGAAGTCCTCAACCGCTGCACCTTCTTTCAAAAACTCTGGATTAGATACAACTGAAAACGATACATCAACTACCCCACGTCTAGTCAACTCTGCCGAGATCACATCTTTAACCTGCTGCGCGGTACCCACCGGAACTGTCGATTTATCAATCACTACCTTAAAGCCATTCATATACTTCGCAATATTCTTCGCTGCAGCCAATACATACTGTAAATCCGCAGAGCCATCTTCGTCTGGGGGTGTGCCAACTGCAATATATTGCAGTTCACCATGCTCAACACTCGCTTGGACATCGGTAGAAAATTGCAACCGACCTGCCTCGATATTGCGGGCAATCATCTCTTTTAAACCCGGTTCGTAAATCGGTACTCCACCTTGATTTAAGATGGCTATTTTTTGGGTGTCAACATCCAAACAAAATACCTCATTACCAAGTTCAGCTAAACATGCGCCAGTCACTAAACCAACATAACCACTTCCAATAATTGTGACTTTCAAAAATCTCTCCTAACTTTTACAACCAATAAAATATTCCACACGACCAAGCGTTCATTAATATCGCTTAAAGCCCAGCCAACCCCTCGCTTCTTTTGGGGGAGTATACATCCCAATGATTACAACCTGGACACTGCCAGTAAAACCGCTTAGCCCGAAAACCACAACTACTACAGGTATATCTCGCTAGACTACTAGAACGTTTTTTGAGTAAGTCAACCGAGGCCTTTAAGTCCGTTGCCGATGATTGTGCTTCCTGTGTAATAGCTAGTTGATATTGCGCTTCAAAGCGCTTGGCGAGCACTGTTAGTGTTGGCGTCTTTAATAAAACTTGGGACATGAGCAGTTCAGCAGCTTCTGCTCCTTGAAGCCTCAAAACGTGTTTATAAACAATATCGAGTAACTCGCCCCAACCATGCTCAGGTAATTGTGCAACTAAGCGTTCAAGTCCAACAGACTCCTGTCCTAACTCTTGGTGAGCCAAAATCCATTGATCAGCCACTAAATGTAAAAACGCAGGGTATTTTTCTTCAATTAACTTCCAAGTAGTAATCGCCTCTTTGGGACGTTGTCCTAAAATATACACTTCACCACGTAAAATCGTGGCTCGAATATGCTCAGGTACTGCGATGAAAGCATGGTCTAAGGCCAGATGACTGGCAGCCAAATCTTGCCTTCGCATCGCCTCAAGAGCAATTTCACAATCAAATTGCGCAATCTGATCTTGGTAATCCTTTTTCTCTAGTTGAGCTAATTCAGATGCCGCGATGATCGCTTTACGCCAGTCTTTTTCGATCTGATACATCTCCAGCAGAGCCACTTTAGCAGGAATCAAATATCGGCCATCACCTACTTGATTTAAGCTTGCTTCGGCACGATCTAACATGCCTGCTCGTAAAAAATCACGGCCTAATTCATACCCAGCGTGAGCGCGATCACGCGCGGCAATGTCCTCCCGACCTACTAAATGTTGGTGTACCCGAATCGCTCGCTCGGTCTCCCCACGTCGACGAAATAAACTTCCTAAAGCAAAATGGAGTTCGGTGGTTTCAGGGTCTAATTTAGCAACCTCAACTAAGGCATCAATTGCTTTATCAGGTTGCTCATTGAGGAGTAAGTTCAGGCCTCTAAAAGTCGATCTTTGCTTTTTTTGTTGCGCAACATCGTCCTCCATATCCTCTAGGCGTTTTTCCCAACGCGCAGCTAGCCAGCCTAGACCAAATACAATCGGCAATACACCTAACCAATGAACCTCAATTTCCATCTTTACTGTGCCTTACGAGCGAAACGGTAAAAGGCTAGGCCCGCCAGCAATAAGCCTAATAAAAAAGCGCCAAGTAAAGGAATGATCAGTGGAACTTGTAAGGTTTGCCCTACAAACCAATTGAATTCTACTGGATGAGAATTCAGTAAGGCCATCATGAAAAATACTACAAAAAACCCAATCCGACTAGCAATCAGTAGGAATCGCCATACTAGATGCAAAATCGGCATCATTCACTTTGGCCATCTTTAACCGGCTTCGCCTTATAGTCAACCCGCTCCCGAAGTTCTTTCCCAGGCTTAAAATGAGGTACCTTTTTTTCTGGAATTAATACCTGTTCCCCAGATTTCGGGTTCCGACCAACCCGCGCTGGTCGCTGATGCAATACAAAGCTACCAACCCCACGAAGCTCAATTCGCTTACCCTTTGACAAAGAACTCGTCATCGTGTCAAGCAAAGTTTTAACCGCTAACTCAACATCCTTTGGCAATAGCTGAGGAAACTGCTCAGCCAATAAATCAACTAACTCCGATCTAGTAATAGATGTCTCTACTAACTGAGATGTGGGTGTCGAAGAAGCAGAGTCTGTCATACGTTTAGTCCTGAATAAAAACAACATCACTGCCTAAGGCAGTGATGTGTTGGCTGATTACCCTTGATTATCGAATTTTGCTTTTAACAAGGCACCTAAATTCGTTGTGCCTGAACTAGCATCAGTTTGTAACTTACTCATAGCCTGCTGCTGATCAGCGCTATCTTTGGCTTTAATCGACAAATTAATGCTGCGTGATTTACGGTCAACATTAATAATCATCGCAGAAATCGAGTCACCCTCTTTTAATATATTACGCGCATCCTCAACCCGATCCGTTGAGATTTCCGATGCCCGAATATACGCCTCGACTTCGTCTGCCAAATGCACAGTCGCACCCTTAGCATCGACAGTTTTAATCGTCCCTGTCACTAGCGCACCCTTGTCGTTCGCTGCTGTGTAGTTATTAAATGGATCGCCAGAGAGCTGCTTAATTCCTAAAGAAATCCGCTCTTTTTCCACATCAATAGCAAGGACAACTGTATCAATCTCATCACCTTTCTTGAACTTCTTCACAGCTTCTTCGCCAGCTTCATTCCAAGAAATATCCGACAAATGCACCAACCCATCAATGCCGCCGTCCAGCCCAATAAAGACACCAAAGTCTGTAATCGACTTGATTGCACCAGATAATTTATCGCCTTTATTATGGGTTCTAGCAAACTCATCCCATGGATTCGTCTTGCACTGCTTCATTCCAAGACTGATGCGACGCTTGTCTTCGTCAATATCTAAAACCATGACTTCAACATCTAAACCTAATTGCACCGCTTTACCAGGAGCAATATTTTTGTTGGTCCAGTCCATCTCAGAAACGTGCACTAAACCTTCAATACCCGACTCGATCTCAACAAACGCACCGTAATCAGTTAAGTTGGTGACTTTACCAAATAAACGCGTATTGGGTGGATAACGTCTGCCAATACCAACCCAAGGATCATCACCTAATTGCTTGATACCTAATGAAACACGGTTTTTGTCCTGGTCGTAACGTAGAATTTTTGCCGTTACTTCTTGTCCAACTGTGAGAACCTCACTCGGGTGTCTCACGCGACGCCAAGCTAAGTCAGTGATGTGTAACAAACCATCAATCCCACCTAAATCAACAAACGCTCCGTAATCAGTAATGTTCTTGATAATCCCTTGAACAACAGTACCTTCTTTAAGGTTTTCCATTAACTTCTGACGCTCTTCTCCTTGACTTGCCTCAACCACTGCTCGTCTAGATAAAACAACGTTATTTCTTTTACGGTCTAATTTAATAACCTTAAAGTCCATCGTCTTACCTTCAAATGGCGATGTGTCTTTAATGGGGCGAGTATCCAATAAGGATCCAGGTAAAAAAGCCCGAATACCATTCACCATAACAGTCAGACCACCTTTAACCTTACCAGTAACGGCTCCAGTGACAATCTCTCCTTGTTCTAGAGCTTTTTCTAGATTCATCCAAGAAGCCAGACGCTTGGCCTTGTCACGGGATAATATCGTGTCACCGTAACCATTTTCTAAGGCGTCAATCGCCACAGAAACAAAATCACCCGGTTGAACGTCTATTTCACCTTGATCATTGTGGAATTCTTCCACGGGAATAAATGCTTCAGACTTTAAGCCTGCATTTACAACTACAAAATTATGGTCAATACGGACCACTTCAGCAGAGATCACCTGCCCAGATTTCATATTGGATCGGGCTAGAGACTCTTCAAATAGGGCTGCAAAAGATTCGGACATGAATTTCACTTATCTAGTTGGCATTGCCAACGGGTTAGGTTGTAAATCCCTTCTTGTGGCGCATTAATGAACCTAAAATAGGCGCACCAGGATTCAAAAAGGGGCTTTTAATACTTCTTTAATATTTGTTACCGCTGTAATACTTGTGTTACTACTTGTGTTACTACTTGTGTTATTGCTTGTGTTATTACTTGTGTTGCTACTATCAACCTACTAGCACTGACTGACTGCACTGACTGTACTGACTTACTGCGCCAACTTATACCAAGTTAAGATGGTTTGAACCGCCTCTTCTATACCCATCTCACTCGTGTCAAGCATAAAGGCATCTGCCGTTTTTATTAGTGGAGCTGTTTGGCGCGATGTATCTAAGCCATCACGATCTACTAAATCTTTCGTCAGAACATCTATGTTAGCAGAAATTCCTTTGGATATCAATTGTTTATGTCTTCTTTGTGCACGAATTTCCACACGCGCTGTTAAAAACACCTTTAACTTCGCCTGCGGGAAGATCACCGTAGACATATCCCGGCCATCAGCAACTAATCCCGGAGCCTGTAAAAAACTCCGTTGCAAGGCAAGTAGAGCCTGCCTTACTAAGGGTTGCGCACCCACTGCAGACGCTCTCTTACCCATTTCTTCAGTCCGAATCGCCGCACTAACCTCTTGTCCATCTAAGTAAATCAGATCTGTATCAAAACGAATCTGTAATCGGCTCGTCACCGCACCCAACCGAATGCCATCAGTTAAGTCAATACCTTGCCAAAGACTAGCTAAGCCAACCAAGCGATATAAAGCCCCGCTATCTAAGTAATGAAACCCCAAACGCTTAGCAACTAGTTGAGCAACTGAACCCTTGCCTGAAGCAGAAGGGCCATCAATAGCAATAACCGGCAACTGGTGATGATTAAGCAAGTCTTGACTATCGAAAACCACTATTGCTCCAGCGTAGGTGATTGCCCAATTAAGGCTAAGAATTCTGAAAAATAATTTGGGAAAGTCTTGCCAACACAGTCTGGATCATTAATTAAAACCGGCAATGGCCCAAAAGCCGCTAAGGAAAAACACATTGCCATACGGTGATCGTCATACGTATCTACCCCAGCAACAGGGGATTGCCACTCAGTTGGAGCTTGCACCACTATAAAATCATCGCCCGACTCGACTAGCGCACCAAATTTACGTAATTCGGTTTGCATCGCTAAGATACGATCCGTCTCTTTCACTTTCCAACTGGCAATCCCAGTTAAACGCGTTTTACCACTAGCAAAAAGGCCCAATACAGCTAAGGTCATCGCCGCATCTGGAATAGCCGTGCAATCTAAATCAATGCCCTGCAATTGGCCATCGGGATGATCAATGCCACGGACCTCAATCCAATCATTACCTTGCGTAATATTGGCCCCCATCATGGATAAGGCCTTGGCAAAAGCCATATCCCCTTGAATACTATCTCGGCCGACTCCTCGTAAAGTCAATGGACCGCCACCTAAAGCACCTGCGGCTAAAAAATAAGATGCCGATGATGCGTCCCCTTCAACCCAATAATCCCCGGGAGAGACATAGGGGCTAATCATCCCCGGGGCAAGCGGGGGAATAGTAAAAGTTTGCCATGCGTCGTTCTTTACCGCCACACCAAAATGCTGCAATAAATTCAATGTGATGTCTATATACGGTTTGGAAATAAGCTCACCGACTACTGTAATCTGAATCGGCTTGGTCGAACGCGTTAATGGTAATGCCATCAATAAGGCTGTCAAAAACTGACTCGATACATCGCCACGCACCCGCACCGGCTCCTCTAACTGAATTAA
>RFMZ01000286.1 GCA_009927445.1 Betaproteobacteria bacterium | reverse complement strand
CACTCCTCTAAAAAGCCAAGCTTAACCGCTTGGCTTTTTTTTAATTATCTGTATTTGAATTCAGCACATAGCTCGTGCTGCGTCCCGCTGTTTCAGTTCGGCGCAGTACCCCGCGTGCAATCAAATCGTTGATGTCTCTCAGCGCAGTGTCAGATGAGCATTTGCCTATGCTTGCCCATTTCTGATTCGTCAACTTGCCATCAAATCCATCGAGCATGCGATTGAGCATTTTGATCTGTCGCTCGTTGAGCGGTATGCCTGCCCACTGACGCCAGAAGTTGGCTTTCACCAAAACACCCGTGAGGACTTGATCAGCCTCTTGCAGTGCGCGCAGCAAACAGGACAAAAACCAAGACAGCCACTCGGTGGCATCTAGATTTCCCTTTTGAGTTTTCTCTAGTAATTCGTAGTAGTCTTTGCGCTCCTTTTGAATCTGAGCAGACAGACTGTAAAAACGTTGCTTGCTTTGATCTGCTCGAGCCAAGGCCATGTCACCAATGGCGCGCGCAATGCGACCGTTGCCATCATCAAACGGATGGATGGTCACAAACCATAAGTGGGCAAGGCCAGCTTTCACCAAGGGATCAACTTCTTGATAGTTCTCATACCAAATCAAAAAGTCAGTCATCTCCGCAAGCAGCAACTGTGCTGGGGGGCTTCGTAATGGACACGCCGTCGGTGCATCGGCCCAGAAACAACTTGCATGGGCCCATCTGAATCATTGCGCCAATTGCCCACACGAATGGCGGTCAAACCACTTCGACCCGTTGGAAACAATGCAGCATGCCATGCTGCCAGTCTTTCGATGGTGAGAGGCGTGCCGTGCAAGCTTGTGGCATCAAGAATCATTTCCACGACACCGTCCACGTGACGGTCTGCAGGCATAAGTGCCCCAACATCTACCCCAAGTCTTCTTGCGATGGAGGATCGAACGGTTTCTGCGTCAAGGTGCTCACCTTCGATTTCACTGGTTTTGAGGACATCCGCTGTCAGAGCTTCGAGGTTTGCTTGATCTTGTGAGCTCATCCCTTGGTCGCGCATGCGTCCCACCAATTGCCCCAAGGCTTGATGGACTTGG
>RFMZ01000124.1 GCA_009927445.1 Betaproteobacteria bacterium | reverse complement strand
TGGGAAGAGGGGGATGGTGTGGTGCACGGTCTAAAGCAGATAAATTGGGGTGCTGATGATGGCAATTACATCATTGTTGAACGATCAAAAAATTGTGATCTGACCCCCAATTGATGACCCCAATGAATGTGTGCGAATTGCAAAGGGCATGATTCAGATCAACTTGATTTCCTTCAGCCGCTCTAAGCTCAAGGCCAATGAACAGCTCTCTTTGGAAATCACACATTTTGCCCTTTGCATTTTTGCTGGGGCTCCTAGCGGCTGTGACTCTGGCGGGCGATTACTTTTTACACCGACTCGATTTGGTTTGGGTAGGGCGCTATTTGGGCATTCTAGGCACCCTGCTGATCATCTGCGCACTTTATTACTCAGCACGCAAACGCAAGTGGGTGAGCAAGGGCAATCCTAGAACGCTCATTAGGTTGCATGAGTTTGGCACTTGGCTTGGATCGGCCATGGTTTTGATTCATTCTGGAATTCATATCAATGCTGTATTGCCGTGGCTTGCCACTGCGGCCATGTCTGCCATTGTGGTGAGCGGATTGGTTGGCAAAATTTTGCTGAAGCAATCGCAGCAGCACGTCAAAGACAAGCTGGGTTTTTTGAGCAACAGGGCCAATCGCAAGTTGACATTGAGCGCGCCATGTATTGGGATGCCTTAGCGCTCAAGACCATGATGCAGTGGCGCAAGGTGCATATCCCTATTTTCTTGATATTTGCGACCCTCGCGTTGGGTCATATTTTCAGCATCTTTTTGTTTTGGGGGTGGGCATGAGCCGCACACTCAAAATCAGTTTGATCATTGGCTTGGTCATGATTGCTGCGTTGACGTTTGTTTTGCGCATTGGATGGTGGCGCCGGGCGATTTGATGGCAGGTCATGCCCAACTTAATACCGATTGCTTCGCATGCCATTCGGCTTTGACGGGTGCTGATTCTGGCAAATGTGTGACGTGCCACAAACTGTCTGAGATAGGGCTCTTAAGTTCCAAAGGTACGCCAATTTTGAAGGCCAAGCCTTCGACTCAGTTTCACCAAGAGTTGAATGCTCAGAACTGCGTCACGTGTCACAGCGATCACAAGGGTGTGATGCGTTACAAGTCAAAAGGACAATTTAACCACGCCTTGTTGAAGGCTGAAACCAATGCCAAGTGTCAGGCTTGTCATCAATTACCATCCGATTCACTTCACAAGGCAATGACGGGCAACTGCACGCAGTGTCACAGCCAAACCAAGTGGCGGCCAGCAAGCTTTGATCACAACGCGTATTTCGCGTTAGATAAAGATCACGTGGCCACTTGCGTAACTTGCCACTTGGCCAATGACTACAAGCGCTATACCTGCTATGGCTGCCATGAGCATACGCCTGCCAACATTCGAAGTGAGCATGGAGGAGGGCATCAGGCAGTTTGACAATTGCGTTGAATGCCATGGCAGTGGCAACAAGCACGACATCAAGGGGGGAAAAAGCATCTAAGGAGGGAAAGCGAGGTAAGCGTGAGGATGATTAGGTGCGACGGGTAGTTTTGGGAGATGCATTACATTAGGCTTTGTCTTTCTTGCGATCTCATTTGCAATGTCCCAACTTTTCTCCGAT
>RFMZ01000001.1 GCA_009927445.1 Betaproteobacteria bacterium | reverse complement strand
CCCCATTCAAGTTGTTCTGAGTTTCGGTACTTGATTTGCATTTGATAGTGCAATTCGGTATCAAAAAGTCTCTGTTGCGCGAACGTGTTTTTGGATGAATATATTCAAGTTGCCTTGTATCTTTCCCCACTCAGCTTGAAACATAGGTCCATAAGTTATTTCGTAGCCTTCGGTTCTGTCTTTGGGGCGTTCAATTTCAAGCAAAAATCCAACGTCTACCGGATACTTGCCAGTTTCTGTAAGTTGAAAGCGGTTTTCCCATTCCCATGCATCAAAGCTCTGCGATACGCCCGGCGGCTTTGCATACTTGGCATAGAACTCAGTAAACCACCATGTTTTGGGTGTGAAACCATAGCCAATGGATGTAGCTGACTCACTGCTTCCATCGCGATTTCTTTGGTACCCACTTTTGAAGTCAATTTCCCTTTCTCCGTATTCAACGTTGGGGTTCTGATGTAGTCGTTGGGTCCAGCAATAGCGCTAGCACCTGTAAATAGGCAAAGCGATCCCATGGCAACTATTGCCAATTTCATTTTCAACATAACAATCCTTTGATTAAATTTTTGTGATCAGAGCGCTTCGGCGTTGCGAAATAAGCAATTTCATTTGCCTTGCTGCGATCCAGATGAGTGAGGTCGCGCCCAGATAGAAGAGCACTTGCAGTTGAGTTGGACTGGCATCAAATCCGATCACGCCATGTAACACCATACCGATTGCAGAGTCGTTGGGGAGTAGGGTAGAAATATTCCAAGCCTGTTCGCCAAATAGAGATACCCAGTCTGCTTGAGTAGCAGTTTTTGCAAGTTGGCTTGCCAAACTACCGGCCAGCATCAATATCAAAATATTGGTGACTGCAAATAGACGTTGAGGTTTGACTTGGCCAAGTCCTTCATAAATCAACCACCCAGCGAGGGTGCCGAGTATGAGTCCTATGGCGACACTTGAGATGATTGCTACTAGACTTTCAGAGGAGCCTGTTATCAAACCGGACACGAAGAGTACTGTTTCTGCACCCTCGCGCAAGACTGACAAAGCTACAGCAATCGCTAACGCCCAAAGGCTCTGGTTTCCCTTCGAGGTAGATGCTCCAATTTGTTTTGCATCGTGAACCATTTGACTTGAATTTGATGACACCCAGATGCAGTGCCACGCAAGCATACAAAGTGCAATGATCAAAATACATGTCGTGACGATGTCTTGACCAATTCCATCAGCCCAAGAACTTATCCGGCCCATGGCCGAGGCCATCAGTACTGAACCAAAGGCTCCTGCTGCTACGCCAAACGAGAGCCAGCGAGATCGATCTATCACTCCACGAGTTGAAGCGGCAACAATGCCAACGAATAGCGCAGCCTCCAAGGTCTCTCTAAAGACGATCAGTCCAGTTCCAAACATTGAATGGCTCCCTTACTCTGCAACCACAACGCCTTTGGCGGTGGTGGGATTAAATTCACCCATGAACTCATATCGGCCTGGCTTCAATGGCCCGATGTAGATCACCGCTTTTGCACCGCCGGGAATGACTTTCTCCCGATTTAGTGCATGGCTTTCAAATTCTTCTGGCGTGGTGTCTAAATTTTGAACAGTGAGTTTGATGCGTTGATTGGCAGGTACCTTCAGGACCGATGGCTCAAAGGTATGGTTCTTTATCGCCATGGACAGTTCTAGATCAGCTGCGTGAGCTGGGCAGACTGCCAAATAACCACCTATTGAAATAGACAGGGCGATAGCCATTGACTTAGCAGTACGGATCTTCATGTTCGGTTACTTGTAGATGTGGACACAAGCCAATTCTAAATGCGAATGAATCTCATTTACAAGTAATTTTATAAAACCTTCTTACTAATGTGTGTTTATCCTTGTTGAATAGCGTCCAAATTTGAGCCACCCCAATCGCAGCTGCTGCTTGATTTTTAAGTAAGTACAACCAGTAAGTAATCGTCTAGTAACAGGACGATTGAGAACAAAGGCGCTAACAAGCGCCTTTGTTCATTTAAAAGTATTTACTGAGCGAATCCATCCCTTAGCTGT
>RFMZ01000074.1 GCA_009927445.1 Betaproteobacteria bacterium | reverse complement strand
GCCTTGTTGAACTAAAACCAGTGCAATAACGCCTAGCGCAGAAATAATTTGCACAATCATTAATACAGTTTTTAACCATTCCATAATTTCTCTCTTTTCCTTACAAATTCATGCCAGCTCGACAAATTGTTATAAATTCCTCAGAGACTAAAGAAGCCCCTCCGACTAAAAGACCATCAATATCAGGCATACTCAATAGCTCCGCTGCATTGCTAGCTCTAACACTCCCACCATAGATTATCAAGACCCTTTGGGCATACATCGAATCAATCAATGCTAGTTTTTTTCTTAAAATACGATGCGCTTCTTGCGCTTGCTCACTTGTGGCAGTTAAACCCGTTCCAATCGCCCAAATCGGCTCATAAGCAATCACTGCCTTGAAAATATCGTCCTTTAAAACCGCATAGATGCTATCTAACTGTCCTTCAATAACTCCCTGCATAGAGCCTGACTGACGAACATTGAAGGTCTCGCCAAGACAAATAATGGGCGTTAAACCCGCAGCAATGGCCGCCAAGGCCTTTTTTCCCACCCAGGAATCACTTTCAGCATGCCGCTGTCTTCTTTCAGAATGTCCAACTAAAACATAGCGACAACCCAACTCTTTGATCATCTGCCCAGATATCTCTCCGGTAAATGCTCCACAGACTTCCTCTGAAAGATCCTGCGCACCCAACCAAATCGATGAACTTCCTAAAAGACCACTGACATGATGTAAATAGACTGCTGGCGGACACAAAACAACATCTCGCTGCGGTAATTGCTCCTTACTTAAACCTTGGGTTAGCGCACCCACCATCGCTTCATTAAAAGCCCAATTACCATTTAACTTCCAATTAGCAACAACTAATTGCGTGCGCATCCCACAGTCCTCAGTAAATTACTGCTCAGTATTGCCCGAGGCTTCATGATTAGAAGCAACTGGCGCTGGTTGCGCTAAAGCCGGTCCACCCTCTTCAGGAGAGAGAGCTTTCATCGAAAGTTTTAAGCGACCACGATCGTCTGCGGCTAATAACTTGACTTTAACAATTTGCCCCTCTTGTAAAAAGTCTTTTACTTCCTTCACCCGCTCGTGGGCGATCTCCGAAATATGCAAAAGGCCATCTTTACCAGGAAGAATATTCACAAGCGCACCAAACTCTAAGATTTTTACTACTGGACCTTCGTATGTTTTACCAACTTCAGCCTCGGCAGTTATACCCTCAATTTGACGCTTAGCTTCCTCCATACCAGAGGCGCTCGTCGAAGCAATTGTGACGGTACCATCGTCTTTAATATCGATGCTGCAACCCGTTTCCTTGGTTAATGCTTGTATTGTCGCGCCACCTTTACCAATGACCTCACGAATCTTATCCGGATGAATCTTTATAGTGACCATGCGTGGAGCATGCTCTGACAATTCAGTACGAATACTCGACATCGACTCTTGCATTTTCGAAAGAATGTGCAAACGCCCCTCTTTGGCTTGCTCTAAAGCAACTTGCATAATTTCCTTCGTAATACCCTGTACTTTAATGTCCATCTGCAAGGCAGTAACACCACTGGCCGTTCCTGCAACTTTAAAGTCCATATCACCTAAGTGATCTTCGTCACCT
>RFMZ01000290.1 GCA_009927445.1 Betaproteobacteria bacterium | reverse complement strand
CAATCCCGCTCTCTACAGCCGTTTACCTTACGGCACGTTAAAAGACTTTGTGCCTATCGCTCGCACAGCCATGCAGCCCTTGGCTTTACTAGTCAACCCGCAATTACCTGTGCGCAATTTAAAAGAATTTACCGACTATGTTGCTAGTCGGCCAGGACAAATCAACTATGGTTCCGCTGGCAATGGCGGTATCAGCCACTTGGTACCTGAAATGTTCAAATCTGCCAGTGGCCTTTTTATGGTCCATATCCCCTACCGTGGCAGTGCACCTGCATTCACTGACCTCATGGGTGGGCAAGTGCAGTTCATGGCAGAGAGCATTCCACAAGCTGCCAACTATCACAAGCAAGGCAAGGTCCGTGCATTAGCCGTTACTAGCAGGGAAAGAAGTCCTGCGCTACCTGACGTGCCCACAGTTCAAGAAAGCGGTTTTAAAAATTTTGTGGTCGTAGGCTTTTATGGGTTTATGGCGCCAATGGGTACGCCTAAAGAAGTGGTTGAAGTACTGAGCAACGCTTTTAAAACTGTTCTCAGCCAACCAGAGGTCAATAAACGCATGGTGGACCAAGGTGCCGACCCGGCCTATTTAGGAACTGAAGACTTCAAACGTTTTCTTGCTGATGAATTACCTCGATGGGCTGAGGTTGTTAAAAAGTCTGGCGCTCGCGTCGACTAGCAAAATTTCCTCCTATGCAAGCGAACATGCACCTCAAATCTAAATACATCCTAGCCGTTTGCCAACTTATTTCGTAAATTCACCAGCATCCACAATCACATTCTCAACAATACCTGCTCCGTTTCTTCGATTGGAAGCAGCTGCTGTGTACTCTTCTGATTGAAAGCAGTTCACGGCTGACTCAAAAGTTGGAAATTCAAGCACTACAAAACGCTTGAAAACTTCTGGGCCTTCCATGATTTGGTATTTACCACCTCGCGCCAGAACTTTTGCACCATATTTAGCAATGATGCCCGGCACCTGATCGGTGTATTTTTTATAACTCACTGGGTCGTTGATAACGCAACGTGAAATCCAATAGGCAGGCATTTTTTCTCCTTCAATAATTAACAAGTTATTTAATCAAAAAATTAGGGCGGTTAATCAACCGTCATGCCGGACTCTTTGACAACAGCACCCCATTTGGCAATTTCCTCTCGCGTTGTTGCCATTAATTCAGTAGGACCCATCCTGAATGCAGTGGCACCTTGTGCTGAAAGAAACGTTTCCATATCCGGCTGCGTTTGGAGCGTAGCGATGGCTTTACGCATTTGCTCAATCATTTCTTTTGGAACGCCTTTGGGGGCATAGATTGCAACCCATAAATCACCCACTAGGCCAGCAACTGTGTCATTGGCTACAGGGACGTCTGGCAAAGCAGGCGCACGTCGCATCGATGTAACTGCAATGGGCTTAACTTGACCACTCTTTATAAATTGAATGCATGCGGGAATGGTACTTAACAAATAATCCACATTTCCACCGATGACATCGGTCAATGCAGGTGCGACACCTTTATAAGGAATATGCGTCAAATTAATGCCTTGGGATTTTTTTAGCATCTCCATCAACAGATGAGAGAAGGTGCCGTTGCCTGAAGAACCATAACTGTATTTACCTGGGTCCCTTTTAGCTAACGCAATAAGGTCAGAGAGATTGTTAACGGGCAACTTGGGGCTAGCAACAATTATGTTTTGTACTAGCGCAATTCCTGCCACTGGTTCAAAGTCATTGATGGGATCAAAGCCAGTATTTTTGTAAAGAGCAGGGTTAATGGCTTGCGTGCTGTTGATAGTTACCAACCACATACTTCCGTCTTTTGAACCAGATTTAGCAACAAAGGCAGATCCCACATTTCCGCCTGCACCTGTTTTGTTTTCCACAACCACATTGGAGCCAATCAAAGCCGGTAATCTTGCGGCAACAGCACGTGCCATCACGTCATTAGAGCCGCCAGCATTTTGAGGAACTAGAAAGGTAATGGTTTTTGGAAGAGATGTTTGCGCCGTTGCCGATACGCCAAGAGCTAGTGGTGACAGCGAAATGGCTGTGGTGATACGCCTGCGTAGTAGTGAAATTTGCGTCATTTATTTTTCTCCATTTCAACGTGGGTCACATATATGCATTTGCAGGAGAAGACGGTCGCCACAAATGCTTGCGCCAATAAAAAGTCATGGTAACGGTTAAAAGGAGTCCACACAATGAATAAGCAGTAGCAGTAAAGCTAAAGCCCACAATATTGATAAGAGGCCCAGATAACAACAACCCAAGGGGTAGCCCCCAGATCGCCAACATACGCATACCCATGACGCGTCCACGATACGCCTGCTCAGTGCCTCTGAGCATGACAGCGGCCAAGGGGGTAAGACACAGGCTTTGTGCAAAACCAGCACCGATTAACAGCCCCATGCCGAGTTGCATATCGTTAGTATTCGCAAAACACAAATCTAAAACAAACCAAACCCCAGCCGAAATAATCATGGTTTGCGATGCACGTAATTTAAACCGATTGCTACTTAAAACAATGGAGGCCAAAAGCCCACCAAATGCGAAACTGGCACCCAACAGACCAAGCCCAGCCTGATCGGTGAGGTAGATATTTTTTGCCACATAAGGCAATAAACCCAAAAAGAGTGGGAACGCAAGTAGATTTACTAAAAATGCAAGCCCCATAGAACCCAATAAAACCGGGTTATGCGACATATAGCGAAATGCGACACGCAAATCGTGGATCGGTGTAACAGCCTCTTTTTTGG
>RFMZ01000063.1 GCA_009927445.1 Betaproteobacteria bacterium | reverse complement strand
TAGAAAACGTTTTTGCTGAGTTCTTCACCTTCGTATTGCACGGGGTAGAACAACAAGCCATTCATTTCTTCCACAACTGGCAACACTGATTTGCGTGACACAGATGTCCAGCAACCAAAGATCACAGAGACTTTGTCTTGACCAAGCAACTGCTTGGTTTTTTCAGCAAACAAAGGCCAATTAGAGGCCGGGTCAACCACCACAGGCTCGAGTTTTTTGCCCAGTACGCCACCCTTGGCGTTGATCTCGTCAATCGCCATCAAAACAGTGTCTTTCAAGACTGTTTCAGAAATAGCCATCGTGCCAGACAAGCTGTGCAAGACGCCAACTTTGATCGTGTTTTGTGCCAATGCATTAGGCGCAACTACTAACGATCCAACCGACAGCGCTGCGGCTGCGGCTAGGGCTTTGAGATTTCCTCGACGATTCATCATGGGTTGAACTCCAAAAAAGGTTGGTAAGCGCGGGTATAAATCACTCGCTACAGAACTCTTTGCAAGCCTTGTGCCAACTTCGAGAACCACAGGGGTTGAAATCTTTCTCTATATGAATATGCAAACATTCAGGAAATTCGCACCAAGAAAATGCATCAAAATGGTTCACGCACCATGTTCGTGCGGACTCTGGCGCATCATTTCGTGCACTAACTCGAAATGCGAGAAAAATCTCTGCACAATCGCAAGGCATACAAGTTGCAACAAAATGAACATATGGAACTCACACCTCGCGAAAAAGACAAACTCCTGATTTTTACAGCCGCATTGTTGGCAGAACGTCGCCAAGCCCGTGGATTGAAACTCAACTACCCAGAGGCCATCGCCCTTATCAGCGCCGCTGTGATGGAAGGCGCGCGTGACGGTAAAACCGTTGCACAGCTCATGAGCGAAGGGCGCACCGTTCTCTCTCGCGCAGAAGTGATGGATGGTGTGGCGGAAATGATTCCCGATATCCAAATAGAAGCCACCTTCCCCGACGGCACCAAGCTCGTCACTGTGCACCAACCCATTGTTTAAAAGCGAGACTGTTATGCAACGATTTGCTCTATTACTCCTTTGCTTCTTTGCACTCTCAGCCAAAGCCCATGAAGGCCATGGCATAGAAGGCGCTTCCCATTACCACGCCAGTGATGTATGGGGATTTGTCATGGCACTGTGTATCGGTGCTTTTATCTGGTGGCTCAACGGCCGCGGCAAGTGAGGCGCGCATGACACCTGGCGAACTTTTCATTGACGAGGGCCAACATGTCCTCAATCCTGATCGACGCACTGTCATTGTTGTTGTGCAAAACACAGGTGATCGACCCATCCAAGTGGGCTCGCACTACCACTTTGCAGAACCAACGCC
>RFMZ01000215.1 GCA_009927445.1 Betaproteobacteria bacterium | reverse complement strand
TTAATTATTCAGATTTGATATTTAACTCTTTAACCATTTTTGAATATTTATCTAGTTCAGCTTTGATAAAAGTTCCAAAGGCCTCTGGAGTGCTTGGACCACTTGTTTGAAGACCCTGAGAGTCGAGTGTGGATTTAATCGCTGGCTCAGACATAGCGCCTCGCACGGCACGGTCTATTTTGGCAACAACCTCTGGAGCCATTCCTTTAGGACCAATAATGGCATACCAGTTCGTGACATCAAAACCCTGTATTCCTACCTCGCTAAAGGTTGGGACTTGAGATAACAAGTCTAAGCGCTTAGGCGTTGAGATTGCTAATGCTCTTAATTTTCCAGCACGAATATGCTCAAGGACTGGCGGCATCGTATCGAAATTCATCGTAATTTGACCTGCAAGTAAATCAATGATTGCTTGGCCACTACCTTTATAAGGAATATGATTTATTTCGATCTGAGATATTTTCCCAAACAGAGCTCCCGCTAAATGTTGGGTACTGCCCGTACCTGAGGAGCCGTAGGTAAGTTGCCCAGGTTTACTTTTTGCAAGGCTTACTAGTTCTGCAACCGTATTTGCTGGAATATTTGGATTGATTGCCAAGATATTAGGCACGTAGCCCACATAGGTAATCGGTGTAAAGTCATTGGCTGCGTTATACGGCACTTTAGCTAAAACAAATGGCGCAATGGCATTCGAGTTGGAGTGTCCCATCAGTAGGGTATGTCCATCTGGAGCAGATTTAGAAACCATATCTGCAGCAATTGTGCCAGCAGCACCGGAGCGCGTTTCGACAATGACGGATTGCCCAAGGATCTCACCAATTTTAGGGGCAAGTGCTCGTGCAACAATATCAGTTCCTCCGCCAGGGGCAAATCCACAATCAGCCGAATTGGTTTATTGGGAGCAGGGAAGGTTTGACTGATAGCAGTATTAGAAAATAGGAAAACACTTGATGATAAAAAGGATCAGTCTGATAAGTTGCATGATGTCTCCAGGTTGTTTTTAGTAATTGTTATTGGGATGTAGTAATTTTTGTTGGGAGATGTTTTTCTAAAACTACTGCAAGGTGTATAGCATGACGATTAGTACCATCTAATATCTGATGGCGACAACTCGTCCCATCAGCGACTATCAATTTATCAGCCGCTTTTCGGATAGCCGGCAATAGTTGTAATTCAGCCATTTGCATAGAAATTTCTTGATGTTCTACTTCATAACCAAAATTACCAGCCATACCACAACAAGAAGTTTCGATTATTTGTGGGTTGGCGTTTGGAATAAGCCCTAAAATGGTCTGCATTGGTGTGACAACATCAAAGGCTTTTTGATGGCAATGGCCATGAATCAACATTTCTTGTGCTGCAGGGGTAAAGTTTGGTTTGAAATCTCCACACTGGTATTCTTTGAGTAAGAATTCTTCAAATGTGAAGCTATTTCTTTCGATAATTTGTGCTCCATCACCCAGTCCCATAACTAAAAATTCATCACGCAAGCTCAGTAAGCAAGATGGCTCGAGTCCAATAATCGGAATCTCTTGAGTTGCAAATGGAAGTAATACTTCTAAGAGTTCTTGCGCGCTAGCAGTGGCTTTATCGATCATACCGCTACTTAGAAAAGTTCTTCCGCAACAGTAGTGTCCTTGAGACTTCATTGGAATATGAACACTATAGCCATTTGCCTCTAGAACATTTTTAACGGCCAAAATATTTTCAGGTTCAAAATATCCATTAAAAGTATCCGCCCAGAGCACAACAGATTTTTTTGATTGACTAAATATCTCCTGAGGATTCTTTGCCATCGGATTTTTCCAAATTGTATCGTTGCGCCATTTTGGAAGCGTTCGCGAAGCTGATATTCCAGTCATTTTTTCGATCAATTTCGCTAAGATAGGAATTCGATTTCGGACATTCATTAAACTGGCTAAAAACGGAATTCGGCTAATCCAACTGGCATATTGCGGAAGATGAGCAATGAGGCGATCACGCAGCGTAAAGCCGTGTTTTGCTTTGTAGTGGCTTAAGAATTCTATCTTCATCTTCGCCATATCTACACCCGTAGGACACTCTCTTTTACAGCCCTTACAACTCACGCATAAATCCATAGCCTCTTTAACAGCGCTACCAATAAAGGCGTCTGTATTAAGTTGATTGGAAAGTGCTAAGCGTAAGGTATTGGCTCTGCCTCTTGTCACATGTTGCTCGTCACGAGTTACTCGGTAACTCGGACACATTGTCCCTGTATCAAATTTACGGCAATGCCCGTTGTTATTACACATTTCAACTGCTTTGGCAAAACCTTGGGCGGGATCTTGACCAGTTCCTGCACTAGAAACCTCCTCTGTCATTGGATTATTTTGTACATTCCAAGCTGACCAGTTGAGTGACGTTTTTAGTGGGATGACTTGGTACTGTGGGCTAAACCGAAATAGACTCTGGTCATCCATTTTAGGGGTATGGACGATTTTCCCAGGATTAAAGAGCTGATTTGGATCAAAGGCATTTTTAATTGCAATCAAGGCCTCATTCAGTTTGGGGCCAAATTGCCATTGCACCCACTCACCCCTTGAGATTCCATCGCCGTGTTCTCCGCTAAAGGCCCCTTTGAAGCGCTTGACAAGGACTGCCGCCTCCTCGGCAATGGCCCGCATTTTGGCGGCGCCGTCACGGCGCATATCTAGTATTGGTCTGACGTGTAAAGTCCCAACTGAGGCATGGGCATACCAAGTTCCTCGGGTACCATGTTGGGTAAATACTTCGGTTAAAGCGTCTGTATATTCAGCAAGATGTTCAAGTGGAACTGCGCAATCTTCAATGAAGCTTACTGGCTTTCCATCACCTTTTAAGCTCATCATAATATTGAGCCCAGCTTTACGAACTTCCCAAAGATTTTTTTGGGCAGAAGGGTCGATTAACTGAACAACAGAGTTTGGGTGACCTAGATCACTCATGAGAACGGTCAGATCATTCACTTGCCGAATAAGTGGTTTGAGTTCATCACCAGCAAACTCGACTAGTAGGATGGCCTCTGGAGTTGGCGCGTTTTTATCAATTAAACCCGTTTCAATCACTTCTTTAAAGACGGGATTATGCCTTGCTAAATCAATCATTGTCCGATCAACGAGTTCAACAGCGCAAGGTCCTAGTTTGACGATATGTTGCGCACTTTGCATGGCTTGATGAAAGTTTGCAAAATTAATAACACCAAGTACTTTGTGACTTGGCAGGGGAGATAATTGTAGTTTTAATTTTTTAAAGTAACCTAGAGTGCCTTCACTACCGACTAAAAGATGCGCCAAATTAACATGTCCGTCTGTTGTGTAAGGCTTTTCACTCTGGTTATCAAAGATATCGAGGTTATAGCCCGCTACACGTCGAAGTACTTTTGGCCAGTGGGTGATGATCTCGGACTGGTATTTCTTTGCAAGCGACTGTACGAAATTACCCAGCTCAAGAGCTCTGCCTTGGGCATGGCCTATCTTGCCAAATTGTGCAAGAGTCCCGTCAGCTAGCCAAGCGTCGATGCCCAGAACGTTATGTACCATATTGCCATATTGAATTGACCGGCTACCGCAGGAATTATTCCCGGCCATTCCTCCAATAGTAGCTTGGCCAGAGGTTGAGACGTCGACAGGAAACCAAAGTTGGTGGGGCTTTAGTAATTGATTGAGATGGTCTAGGACCATGCCTGGTTCGACTTCAACTGTTTTTTCTTCTAAATCAAGATGCAGTAATTTTCTAAAATGAGGGCTGTTATCAATGACTAGGGCGGCGCCAGTTGTTTGACCGCACTGACTAGTTCCGCCGCCTCTTGCTAAAATAGGGACTGATAACTCAGCAGCGATGCCAATCGCTGCCACCACATCATCTGCTGTTTTGGGAATAAAAACTGCCTTAGGCATCGTTTGATAAATCGATGCATCCGTAGCATATCGGCCCCGACTTGCAGAGTCTGTGAATAGTTGGCCAGAAGTCTGCTGTAAAAGGCGGGCAGTTAAGATAGGTATTTCGTTTGGTTTATTCATTGCGGCGAGCTTCAAAAGATTGGGATACAACCACAATATATAGGAATAATCACTAAACGATGTATAGTAATAACCACTATAAGTGTTGGATTGACCCAAGGGTCTATCAAAATAGGTTTATTTTATAAAAATAAGAGGGGTCTCATGTTAAAACTCGACAATCATCCATCTGGGCGTCATTTTCTGCATATACCGGGACCTAGTCCTGTTCCCTCGCGGATTTTAAGGGCGATTAGTTATCAAACTATTGATCATCGTGGACCTGAATTTGGGGAGTTTGGATTAAGGTTGCTGACTCAAATCAAGAAAATCTTTAAAACAGTCTGTCCAGTAATTATTTATCCTTCATCTGGTACTGGTGCTTGGGAGGCTGCTTTAGTAAACACCCTATCGCCAGGTGATTTAGTTTTGATGTATGAGTCTGGACACTTTGCCAGTTTATGGAAAAGATTAGCAGACCGACTTGGCCTGCAAACAGAGTTTTTGGGCATACCTGGCCTAGAAGGTTGGAGATACGGGGTTGATGCTCAGAAAATTGAGGAACGCTTACGCCAAGATACCCAGCATCAAATTAAAGCAGTTTGTGTTGTTCATAATGAGACATCTACCGGGATAACTTCGGACATTGCGGCTGTAAGGGACGCGATCTTAAGGGCTGGCCATCCAGCATTACTCATGGTAGATACCATTTCTGGACTTGGCTCTGCAGATTACCGGCATGACGAATGGGCTGTTGACGTCACAATTAGTGGCTCACAAAAAGGTTTGATGTTGCCACCAGGATTAGCTTTTAACGTGGTTTCTCAAAAAGCGATAGAGGCCAGTAAAGTTGCAAAATTGCCGAAGGCCTTTTGGGCTTGGGATGAAATTTTAGAATCGAATAAAACGGGATATTACCCAACTACACCGGCTACCAATTTGATGTATGGTTTGAGTGAGGCGATTGATATGATCTTAGCTGAGGGCTTAGTTCAAGTCTTTGCCCGCCATGAATTATTAGGTAGGGCTTGCCGAGCAGCCATTCAAGCTTGGGGCTTAGAAGTCTTGTGTAAAGACCCAGCAGTATATTCTCCGGTAGTCACAAGCGTTTTATTGCCTGAGGGAGTAGACGCAGACGCATTGCGTAAACTCATTCTAGAGCGTTTTAACTTATCCTTAGGAACTGGTCTTGGTAAATTAAAGGGGCGGGTATTTCGGATTGGACACTTAGGTGACTGTAATGCTTTATCGTTAATGGCTGCTATTAGTGGTTGTGAGATGGGCTTGCAGATTTTTGGAGTGCAATTAAAAAGTAGTGGGGTAGTTGCTGCCCAAAACGTTTTGCAATCTTCGGTAGCTTAGAAATGAGGATGCACGGCGGAAAGATTTTAGCGAATGCATTATCGAGACAGGGTGTGGAGTTTGCTTTTGGTGTTCCTGGCGAAAGTTTTTTACCCTTATTGGACGGCTTTGTTGAACACGCAGAAAAAATGCAGTTTATTACCTGCCGCCAAGAGGGTGGTGCAGCCTACATGGCTGAAGCCTATGGCAAGCTGACGGGTAAGCCAGGCGTTTTATTAGTTACTCGGGGGCCTGGCGCTTCTAATGCAATTATTGGTGTGCATACTGCATATCAAGATAGCACCCCTTTAGTTTTATTAATTGGTCAGGTTAGTAGTGAGATGGTTGGTAGAGAAGCATTTCAGGAGATGGATTTTCGGCAGATGTTTTCTGAATGCGCGAAGTGGGTTGGTAGTATTGATCGCGTAGATCGAATCGATGAATATATCTCAAAGGCTTTTCATATTGCGCAAGCTGGCCGAAAAGGACCAGTAGTTTTGGCTTTGCCAGAGGATATGTTGTTTGCATTAGGCGAAGAAAAACCCACTCTAATGGCGCACATTATTCAACCGGGCTTAGACCAGACGACATTTGAGCAAGCGATGGCAGTGTTTAGTAGTGCAAAGCGTCCGTTTATCATTGTGGGAGGTAGTTCTTGGGATGAAGAATCCTGTGCGCTCTTAGAGCAGTGGGCAAATCAGCAACGTGTTCCAATAGCAACTTCATTTCGTTACCAAGACTTGGTAGATAACGACAGTCCATCATTTGCAGGATATATTGGCATTGCTGCAAATGTCAAGTTAACCGTGCGGATCCAAGCCTCGGACGTGGTTTTAGTCATTGGCGATCGTTTAAGTGAGGCGGCAACTGGCGGCTATACATTATTTGATATACCAAGCCCTCGGCAGACAATGATTCATATTCATCCTGGTGCACAGGAGTTAGGTAGCGTTTATCGTCCCGACTTTGCTCTGAACTGTTCACCAACGTTTTTTGTCAAAGCCTTAGCGCAATATCCTTTGAGGATGCAGACAGAACCTGAACACTACCAAAGCGCTAGAGAAGATCAAATTCTTTTTACAAAACCCTTACCAATTGTTGGGGAAATCCAGTTAGCACAAATTTTCTCAGATCTATCGACCTGGATACCTAAGGATGCAATTATTACGAACGGTGCGGGTAATTTTGCGACTTGGGTACATCGGTTTTATCGCTACGGCGGATTTAGAACGCAATTAGCTCCGGTCAATGGTTCGATGGGATATGGCTTACCGGCAGCGATTGCTGCAAAAATGACTTATCCAAATCGTTGTGTAATATGCGTTGCTGGTGATGGCGACTTTATGATGAATTCGCAAGAACTGGCAACAGCGATGCGTTATGGCATAAAAATTATTGTGCTTATTTTAAACAATGGCATGTTTGGAACCATTCGTATGCATCAAGAGCGAGAATATAAATCTCGTATATCTGGAACAAATTTAACGAATCCGAATTTTGTACAGTTAGCAGCCAGTTATCACATGTTAGGGTTTCAGATTAAGAAGACGGAACAGTTTCAGGCTGCATTTCAAGAGGCGCTGGCCTCTAGTCAGGGCTCAATTATTGAACTAGTAACTGATCCTGAGGCGATTACGCCCACTAAACGCCTATCGGAGTTGAGTTAATTTAAATCATAATCAGAGACCTTGATCATGCGGTTGTTATGCTTGCGCGAAAAGTCTCAGAAGTTAGGGGTTGCTTGCTCAGTCTACCTTTGCACCAGAGTCTTTCACCACCTTCGTCCATTTCGCAATTTCTTGTTTGATAAACTCTGCAAATTGCGCATTGGTATTGCCAACTGGCTCGGCCCCCATCGCAATCAGTTGTTCTCGAACTGCTGGACTTTTAACGGCTTTAATCACCTCAGTACTGATTCGGTTGGCTAACTCTGGGGGCATATTGGCAGGTAATACGATACCAAACCAAGACGAAGCCTCATAACTTGGGAGATTTGCAGCCTCTGCGATAGTCGGTAATTCTGGAAATGATGGCGTTCTTTTGGCGCTTGTCACGGCGATAGCTTTGAGTCTTCCAGCGCGAATAAAATTGATCGAAGAGGGGAGATTATCGAACATGATATCGGTATTGCCGGCGATTAAATCCGTTAGTGCTGGATTACTTCCCTTGTAGGGTAGGTGAAGCATATACGTTTTGGTGAGGGATTTGAATAGCTCGCCAGACATATGAATCGAAGTTCCGCTGCCACTAGAGGCCATATTTACTTTGCCAGGATTTGCTTTAGCGTAATTGATTAAATCTTGTACAGAATTAATTTTATTTTTAGTGGCAAATTCAGGATTTACTACGAGCACATTTGGTAGCTGAGCTACTAGAGTGATGGGCGTAAAGTCTTTAATTGGATCAAAGGGTAATCGATAATTCCCTTGATTGTAAAGGGGTTGATTAATGCCATGAGTACCTACGGAGGCCATGAGCCAGGTATAACCGTCGTTGGGTGATTTAGCGACAAAATCTGCTCCGATGTTTGCCCCAGCGCCTGGTTTATTTTCGATTACAACATTCCAACCAGTGGCGCGATTTATTTCTGCTGCGACGGGTCTAGCAACGTTATCTGTTGCACCGGCCGCCGGAAATGGAATAATAAAGCGAATTGGCCTATTCGGAAAAGTATTTTGGGCCAGCAGTGATCCAGTTAGAAATATCCCGATCAGAGTCAGAATCATTTTGTGCGAAAAGTTAAGGGCCTTCATAGGATCTCCAATTAAATATCTCATAGAGATAGATTAACCGATTTTGTAATTTTTGTAAGGAAAATTGATGATCTAGGAAATCATTGATTCAGCTCATCAGATTTGGGCTGTAGGCCATACTGCTTCGTTAACTTCCACACATGGTTAGGAACCATATTTTTAATCTTCTTGGGCATCTCTCGGCGTAAATGTAAGACTGTTTCAATCGCTTTCATTTCAACACGAGCTCTAGCGAATTCAAGACCTCTTGGGCCTATTTTAGGCATTAGCCAAGCCACAATAGGGCGTAACCAATCAGGCATTTGCCGAAGGGGTAGTCCGCCAGCAGCGAGTTCGACATTTTTCATAAATCCTTTGACTGGGCCGAATCGATTACCAGCACTTTCGGGAGAGCTTAAGGTGATGCTATCACCTAGCATCGAGAGTAAATTCTCCCCGCGTTCGTTGCGAACGATGAGCCACTGCTCGCCGGTTCCTCCCATATATCCAATAGTGATATCAGAAAGGGTATTCGTGTAATCAACACAGGTTCTACAAGTTAGTGGAAAAAAATCTGGTCGAAGTTTAGATAGGGGCAATTTTAAAAAAGGGATAAGTTTTTTCTTACCATTGGAAAATCGCAGTTCCACCTGATAGTCTGCTCGAAATTCAAGATAGGTAATTGTTTCTGGTTGAGGATCAATTAATTGTAAGAACTCATGAAAATTGGCGGTTGTTGTGTTGTCGGAGCAAGGCGTTCCGATCACGAATAACTGCTCGAGTGATAATTCTTTTTCAAGTGCGCGTAGGGCATAGACTTGACAAGGTATACCTATAATACCTAAACGCTTATAACCTTTCTCTTTAGCCACATCTAGAAGAGCTAATAATGGAGCGTAGCCCATACGCATACCTCTAGCCTTTGCCATATCTGTACTTTGGGTAATTAAGATTGGTGTTGGTTTCCACGGGTCAAGCGCGTCTGGTGCCATAGTCAGAATAGCATCTACTTGGTTTGTTTCTAGAAGCTTCTCTCCTAGGCTTGTAGTTATTCCAGACCACTGCGCACCGGGCAGTGGATTTTTTAATTTGGCCCGGTACATCTGTCTAAAAGAGCCAAAAAATAGAGCATCTTCACCCTGATCAGTGCGCGTTTTACCGTGTATTTTTTGTTCTAGAGATTCATATTGAGGATGAATAAATTGGCAGGCAGTCCCACATCTTTTAGGGTCAGTTGTCCGGGAGATCCCACAATCTGTGCATAACTCTCGTTCTGGCGCCGACTGAGAGTAGTCAAGAAAGATGGGATCTCTTTAGTTTTCATGTGAGATTATTTGCCCAGACAGTTTTGGGATACAAGAATACCCTTCAAAAACTTTACGAGCAGTTCGAACCAGCGCAGCTTTTCGAATAACAGGATTGGAGTTACTAAGACTAGCATCGAGATCGATCGTAATTTTACCGGTAGGGTGTTCTATATCGATCATTCCTTGCGAAGATGATGCGGCAACTCCAGAGAGTCGTGCCGCAATAGTTCCTGGGATTGCGCAGGCCGAGGCAACGCAAACTGCACCAGTAACAGCATGTGCTTTGTGACAAGAATAGGGGACAAAATACCGGGAACTAATTGTTCCGCCATGGGCTGGTTTGGCCAGTAGGCCTATTTTTGGAACCACGGATTGAGAGACATCTCCAAGCCCCATTAAATGCCCTGCCTCTAATCGGATACTCTCAATTTTGCGCATGAATTCTAAATCGTGATCTAATTCAGAGGCAGTTTCATGACCAGTTTTACCGAGTTGTTCAGCATCAATCAACATCATTGGCATAGCGACGTCAACACAACTCACGGTAATACCTTGAATAATATTGGTGGGTTGTCCAGTCGGTAATAGTTTGCCAGTGACTGAACCAATCGCACTCGTAAAATTTAAAAGTACTGGTGCGGCTGTCCCAGGAACTCCGTCGATACTCACCTCGCCATCATAATTAATTACACCATGTGGCGTTTCTACTATGGCCTCGACGATGGCTTGCGTATTCACATTGAAAATTTTGATAGTTGTCTTATCACCAGTGGGTTTAACTAACAATCTTTCGATTGCAAAAGATCCAACAGCACTGAGCATGTTGCCACAATTCGGTTTGGTATCAACCCTTCTTTCATTCACTAATACTTGTGCAAATAAATAGTCAACATCAATATTGGGACGAGTAGATTTACTAATAATGGCTACTTTACTGGTAAAGGGCGTTGCTCCTCCAATACCGTCCACTTGATACTCATGCGCTGAGCCCATGACGGCTAAAAGAACCTCGTCACGCGTAGGTTGGTCTGATGGTAAGTCGGTTGCTAGGAAAAAAGGGCCTCTAGAAGTTCCGCCGCGCAT
>RFMZ01000238.1 GCA_009927445.1 Betaproteobacteria bacterium | reverse complement strand
ACTAAATATCCATCATCAGCGTATTGATCTGCTACAGCTTGGATATGGGCATTAACGCCAAAGATTTCTTGGATTAGGACAAGGCCGCCAATTACACGACTAGAAGGTCTTGCCTCATAGGCTTTAAAAGTATGACCGTCATCGGCGCTCAAAGTGATTAATTGCCCCATCGCATCTTCTCCATGTTTAAATATTAGAAATTAGTTTAACTGAAATTGATGAAAAAAATGACAACTCCGCAATTTGTTGCCAGCTCTAAAATAGATTGGGCGGCTATTTACGCTGCACCTTTTGGAAAAATTGGAGTTCAGACAGAGATGGTTGATCAAAGTTTGATGCTTTCAAGGATTGTTTATTTAGATAAGACAGATAAGGCTATTTTCCCTAAAAATCAATTAGCACACCAAGTAATCGAGCAAATTGAAGCTTATTTACAGAATCCAAATTCGATCTTTGATTTGCCTTTAAAGCCAAAGGGAACCATTTTCCAAGAGCGAGTTTGGGAGGTGATTCGTCAAATACCTTTAGGCGATGTTTTAACATACGGCTCAGTTGCAAAAAAAATACAGAGCGCACCCAGAGCTGTTGGTGGCGCTTGTGGCGCTAATCCGTATCCATTAATTGTGCCTTGCCACCGAGTTATCGGGGTGAACAGTATTGGTGGATTTGCAGGCGAGGATCGAGAAGGTTATCATCGTCAGATTAAAACCTGGTTACTTCATCACGAAAAGGTAATTTAACAATTTTTACTGAGCGAGATGATCCGTTTTTTACATCAAATGAGGAAATATGAATAATCAAATGCGTGTTGTTGATCATGGACAGGGTGGGGCTCCAAATATTATGGCAATCAAGTCAGACGCTCCAATTCCCACACTAAAAAACCATGAAGTATTAATCGAGGTTGAGGTCGCAGGCGTCAACCGCCCCGATGTATTTCAGCGGATGGGGTTATACCCGCCCCCACCGAATGCCTCGCCGTATCTTGGCTTAGAGGTTGCTGGTAAGGTGGTGGCATTAGGATCTGACGTACGTAATTTAAAGATTGGTGAGATGGTTTGCGCCTTAACTCCTGGCGGAGCTTATGCCGAATTTTGCGCCGCACCTGCAAAGCATTGTTTACCGATTCCGCAGGGTTTATCGATGCAGCAAGCTGCAGCTTTGCCAGAGACTTACTTTACAGTTTGGTCGAATTTAATGGATATGGGACATATACGGGAGGGGGAGTCCCTCTTGGTTCATGGTGGCTCAAGTGGCATCGGTTTAACGGCAATCCAGATTGCCAAGGCATTTGGATTAAAAGTTTTTACAACAGTTGGTAATCAGGCCAAGGTAGAAGCCTGCCAGGCCGCAGGAGCAGATGTGGTTATTAACTATAAAGAACAAGATTTTGAGGAGGTAGTTTTAAAAGTAACAAATAAGTTGGGCGTCGACGTTATTTTAGATATTGTTGGCGGTTCTTATATTCAAAAAAATCTCAATTGCTTAGCTCTAGATGGTCGTTTATTGCAAGTGGCTTTTTTAGAGGGGAGTAAAGTGGCTTTAGACGTTCAAGCCATCATGCGTAAGCGTCTGACTTTTACTGGTGCGACTATGCGCCCAAGAAATGATGATCAAAAAGCAGCTATTGCGGCAGCTCTTTTGAAGCATATTTGGCCACTTTTGGAGCAGGGTAAGTGTTTACCCGTGATTGATTCAGTTTTCGCTTTAGATGAGGTAGTCGCCGCGCATGAATTAATGCAGTCTAGTGCGCATATTGGCAAGATTATGTTGCAAGTCAAATAGCGCTAGGACAATCCTTTTTAAACACAGACTTCGGTTGTGACATTCGATTTAATCTTTAGTCCAAGCTCTTGCAAAAGAGCTAAATCAGCAACAGCCTCGGGATTATTGGTGGTAAGTAATTTGTCGCCATAGAAAATTGAATTCGCTCCGGCCATAAAGCACATTGCTTGCACTGCTCGGCCAAGTTCTTGTCGACCGGCGGACAGGCGTACACGTGCTTTGGGCATAGTTATCCTAGCAACGGCAATCGTTCGAACGAACTCAAAAGGGTCAAGTCCTGGTTGCTCTGCAAGGGGTGTTCCAGGGACTGGGACTAAATGATTAATAGGGACGGATTCTGGGTAGGGGGTTAAATTAGCTAAACGCCCAATCAGTCCAGCTCTTTGTCGTCTTGACTCACCCATACCAACAATTCCACCACAACAAACCGACATGCCGCTATTTCGGACATGTTGTAAGGTATCAAGTCGGTCTTGGTAGGATCTAGTTTGTATGATGGTGCCGTAAAAATCTTCGCTACTATCAAGATTATGGTTGTAATAATCTAAACCAGCAGCACTTAAAGAATTAGCCTGATTTTCGGCCAGCATGCCAAGTGTGGCGCAGGTCTCTAAGCCAAGAGCTTTGACTTCCCGAATCATCTGCGCGACTTTTTCAATATCTCTATCTTTTGGTTCTCGCCAAGCAGCACCCATACAAAAACGATTTGAGCCGGCCGCTTTTGCAGCCTTCGCAGCTTCTAAAACCTCGTCAAGTTCCATTAACTTAGTAGCCTCTATGCCAGTGTGGTAGCGCGCGGCTTGAGGACAGTATGAGCAATCCTCAGGACACCCTCCTGTCTTGATTGACAGTAAAGTTGCCAGCTCGATATCACCATCAGGAAAATTCTTTGCATGAACTTGGCCAGCTTGTAGGATCAGTTCATGGAGGGGTAAATCATAAAGCTCTTCAATTTCTTGAACAGACCAAGCAGAGTTTGTCATAAATATTCAATCGTGTATTTAAATCAATAAGGATAAATCAGGTTAAGGTGTTTTAACTAAATTATCAACAATAGGGGTTAATATTACGCCAATTTTTTTTGCAGCATAGTCGGAAATATGGTCACTATAGCTATATAAAAATTGATTTTTCTCATAAGTTCCACAATGATTTTCATTGATATTACATAAAATAGGTGCTGTATCAAAGACGGTTAATTGGGGGTGAACCTGTTGGAGGCGATTTACCCAATCTCTATAAGGCTTTGTACCCTGCAGATACTCTGTGTATGAATATTGACAATTTGGATTTGCTTGTCGGCTCAAGACGGTATTTAGAATTTGAGAGGAGGTTAAACCACCGCTGATGCAGCTAGTCGGGTCTGGAAAGGTTGGATTATCAATCACGAAAATTACTTTTTTACCACTGGCTTCAAGCCGAGATATCAGCGCACTATAGACTTTAAATTCTTCTTCAGAGTTATCCTGCGATTGTATAAAACCTTTTAATTTATCAATCTGAAAAATGCCTCGCAAAGAGCTTGTTATTGCAACAACTTGAATAGTTGGTGATTTTTCGATGATCGAATAGGCTTGTTGACTTTTAGCGAGATAGGCATTTTGAGATACACTATTGAGAGCGGGCGGATGAATGCCATCGATTAAAAGCCAGCGACCTTGGGCTGAAGAAACGGTTGTTAAACCATAAAAAAGTGCTTCCGCTTTACTATCGCCCAAAATGGCATAGCGTACTGGATCTCTAACATCTTCAAAGCAGTCCAAATCGGCGGGTATTTGATCAGAAATATGACAGGCGCGCATCATCATTTTTCGATGCTCACCAACAACCATGGTGGTTGGATCGGCTTGCATTAGGCCGAGATTACGATTTTTAAAGCCATCCTGTTTACGAAGAACGATACCTACAGCTAATAAAATTAGCATGAGGATAAGTAGAAACATAGCAACTTTTTTTGAACCTTTTCTACGTATTGGCTTTTCTAAAAATTGATAGGTTAGCCAAGCCAGAAGTAAAGAAAGAGCGATGATGACTAAGCGACTAGTGACACTGATTGCTTGCCCCTCCAAGATTCTTGCAAATGAGAGCAGTGGCCAATGCCACAGATATAGAGGGTAGCTAATTAATCCTAGAGAAACTAAGACTTTACTACTCAACAATTGTTGAATTCCTATTCCTTGGGTAGATCCGTGGTTATTGGTAGCAAAGATGATGAGGGCGGTTCCAATACACGGTAATAAAGCCCAAAGTCCCGGAAATACCCGTTGGTCATTGATCATCCAGAAAGCCATTATTAAAGAGCCTAAACCTAGTAAATTGATGGTGTTCGTTGGCAGATTTGTCGTGGGTTTTAAACAGTTTTGACTATTTAAAGAGATTGACAGAGCAAGACAGCCGCCGATTCCAAGTTCCCAAAAGCGCGTTAAGGGAGAATAAAAATCTGTGACTGGTGATGAGAACATGATGCTTACACTGAGTGCTAAAGAGCCAAGACATAAAAGCAAACAGACGCCGAGTAATCGCGTTAAATTTTGTGAGCATAGCTTATAACCAATTAATAAGATGATCGGCCAAACTAAATAGAATTGCTCTTCAACGCCTAAGGACCAAAGATGAAGGAGGGGCTTAGTAATCGCTTCTTTATCAAAGTAGCCAGCTTCTCTCCAGAAAATGATGTTTGGAACAAAGCCCGCACTAGCGGCTAGGTGTGTGCCAAAAAGTTCGAACTCAGCTGGGGTTAGGATGACCCATCCAAAGACTAAACATGTCATTAATACAGCACAAAGAGCGGGAAATATTCTTCTAATTCGACGTTGATAAAACAGCCAAATACTAAAACTTTTTTCTTGTAAGTCCTTAAAAATTAACCGGGTAATTAAAAAACCTGAGATTACAAAAAAGATATCAACCCCCACAAAACCACCGGGCAAGATACTTGGGAAGGTATGTGAGAGGATGACAGAAATAACTGCAATTGCACGCAAGCCATCAATTTCTGGCCGATAAAGATCCCTTGTCATTCTTTGTTGTTAGGAAGACCTGGCAAGTGAGTAGTCACATAATTTTTGTAAAGCTTCGGTATAGGCATTCTCTGGAAAAGAGGCTAAGCATGAACGGGCTTTTTCAGCTTCGAGCATTGCTTGTTCAAGGGTATATTCAAGAGCACCACTCGATCGAACTGTACGTAAAACTTCTTCAAAAAAAGCCTCATCGCAAGTATCGACTTGTTGAATGGCTTGTTGTGCAAGAGCTTTTTCTTTAGCACTACCATGGTTCAACAGGTAAATGAGCGGTAAGGTTGGCTTACCTTCTCGCAAATCATCTCCAGTATTTTTACCCATTGCAAAGGCATCCGCTGAATAATCTAACCAATCATCGACTAGCTGAAAAGTAACGCCAATGTGGTTTCCAAATTGTGCGCTCGCCTGAGTAAGTGGAGCCGATGCTTTAGCTAAAACTGCCCCAAGTTCTGCTGAAGCCTCAAATAATTTAGCTGTTTTATATAGAATGACTTGGCGATAGCGTTGCTCATCGACATCAGGGTCATTGAGATTAAGAAGTTGTAGGACTTCACCTTCTGCGATGATATTGGTAGCACTCGAGAGAATTTTCATAATGACCATTTCGGCAGGCTCAACCATCATTTGAAAGGCTCTTGAGTACAAGAAATCCCCCACTAGGACACTAGCCGCGTTCCCAAAAACAGCATTGGCAGTTTTTCGGCCCCGCCGCAGGTCTGACTCATCCACGACGTCATCGTGGAGTAAGGTTGCCGTATGAATAAACTCTACGACAGCAGCCATATCATGGCTAAATGGTACGGCTTTGCCATCATTTAAAGCATTGGCGACTAAAAACAAAATAGCTGGCCGGATTCTTTTACCACCAGCTTGTACCAAGTACTGTGAAATTTGATTAATTAAAGTTACTTCTGAGGTCAATCTCTTGCCAATAACTTGATTTAAAACGAGCATATCCTCTTGAATAGGCTCCAAGATCTGATTTAAATCAGTCAAGATATTTTCGGGACTAGAAGTAATTGCAGACATACAATAAAATTCTTATATTTATTAGTAACTTAGATGATAGGCGTAGACTTATTAGCTTTATTTTAAGCCAATTGGGGCTAAGTCTGCCATAAATAAAAAATCTAGTGGATTGCCTCAATTAATGTAACAAATTAAAGGCTTTGACAGGCTAGTTCACTCAAGTTATAATTTGAGGCTTCCCAAAATATTCGGGAAATAACCCTTTCGAGAGGATTTATATGTACGCGGTCATAAAAACCGGAGGCAAGCAGTACAAAGTTGTTTCTGGTGAAAAATTGAAAATAGAACAGATACCTGCGGACATTGGTAGCGAAATCACCCTCGACCAAGTGCTAGCTATAGGTGCTGGCGACTCATTGAAGTTTGGTGAGCCATTGGTTGCAGGTGCATCGGTCAAAGCCACTGTTATCGCCCAGGGTCGTCATGACAAAGTGAAGATTTTTAAGATGCGTCGACGTAAGCATTATCAAAAGCGTCAAGGCCATCGTCAAAATTACACTGAGATTTTGATTAACAATATTTTGGCTTCATAGGGGGTAACTGATGGCACAGAAAAAAGGTGGTGGTTCCACAAGAAACGGACGAGATTCCGAGTCGAAACGACTTGGAGTAAAAGTCTACGGTGGGCAGGCGATTAATGCCGGAAGTATTATTATTCGTCAGCGTGGCACAAAGGTTCATCCAGGCACAAACGTTGGTCTTGGCAAAGATCACACATTGTTTGCTTTAATTGATGGCCATGTGCAGTTTTCGGTTAAAGGTGCACAGAAGAAATCTTTTGTTTCTGTTTTACCGCAGGCATAAGACTGCCTGACTGAACATAATGTTTAAATAAAGGCCTCGCAAAATAGCGAGGCCTTTATTCTTAGAAAAAAACATGAAATTTATCGATGAAGCGCGGATTGAAGTAATTGCTGGCAATGGCGGCTCTGGCAGCGCGTCGATGCGTCGTGAGAAGTTTATCGAATTTGGTGGCCCCGATGGTGGAGATGGTGGCCGAGGCGGGACTGTTTACGCGATTGCCGATCGAAACATTAACACGCTGATTGATTATCGATTCTCCAAAACCCATTTAGCCAAGAATGGTGAGCCAGGTCGAGGGGCAGATTGCTATGGGCGTGCTGGAGATGATATTGATCTGCGGGTGCCAGTTGGAACCATTATTGAGGATTTGGAGACTGGCGAAAGAATTGCCGATTTAACAGTTCATGGTGAGCGCTTAATGCTTGCAAAAGGTGGTGAAGGTGGTTGGGGCAATATTCACTTTAAAAGTAGTACTAATCGTGCCCCTCGTCAAAAAACTGCTGGTAAACCAGGCGAGCGGCGCAAATTAAAATTAGAACTGAAAGTGTTGGCAGACGTCGGCTTATTAGGTATGCCAAATGCTGGTAAATCAACATTTATTACTGCAGTATCAAATGCCCGACCAAAAATTGCCGATTACCCATTTACAACGCTTCACCCAAATCTTGGGGTTGTAAGAAGTGGCCCAGAAAAAAGTTTTGTCATTGCTGACATTCCAGGTTTGATTGAAGGTGCCGCTGAAGGCGCAGGACTTGGGCACCGTTTTTTAAGGCATTTGCAACGCACAGGTGTGCTTCTGCATTTAGTAGACTTAGCACCATTTGATGAGCTAGTTGATACCGTTGCGCAAGCTAAAGCAATTGTGAACGAACTACTCAAATATGATCAGGGACTGCACTCTAAGCCCCGCTGGTTAGTTCTCAATAAGATTGACATGATTGAACCTGAGGAGAGAATCAAGCGTGTAAAGGCATTTGTTAAAGCCTACGGTTGGAAAGGGCCGGTGTTTGAAATATCTGCCCTTACCGGTCAAGGTTGTCAGACATTGTGTTTTGCAATTCAGGGTTATTTAGATGATCAAAATACCAAAAGAGATGAGCAAGAAGAGCGAGATGCTGATGTCAGGTTTCAAAATTCTTTTGAAAAGGACAATTTGTGATGTCAGTCTCTGTCCTAAAAAAAGCGCAACGAATAGTTATTAAAGTAGGCTCTACGCTGGTTACCAATCATGGCGAAGGATTGGATCAGGCAGCAATTCATCGCTGGGCCAAACAAATTACAGAACTCAAGTCCTTCGGTAAAGAAATTTTAGTCGTGAGCTCTGGTGCTATTGCTGAAGGAATGCAACGGCTTCAGTGGAAAAAACGCCCCCAAGAAATTTATGAATTACAAGCTGCCGCCGCAGTCGGTCAGATGGGATTAATTCAGGTCTACGAAACTGCATTTATGAAGTATGGTATCCGCACTGCGCAAGTATTATTAACTAATGCTGACTTGGCTAACGAGGAGCGTAATGAGAATGCAAAAGGCACGCTCAATATGCTATTAAAATTGGGCGTGGTACCCATTATTAATGAGAATGACACAGTTGTAACTGATGAAATTAAGTTTGGTGATAACGATACCTTAGCTGCTTTAGTCTGCAATTTAATTGCTGCAGATGTTCTAGTGATACTCACTGATCAGGATGGCTTGTATTCAGCGGACCCTCGTAAAAATAAGCAAGCCACATTAATACAAGAGGCTGTTGCTGGGGATTCTGAGTTAGAACAGATAGCAGGG
>RFMZ01000283.1 GCA_009927445.1 Betaproteobacteria bacterium | reverse complement strand
GTTACTTTTAACGTGCACAGTATCGATCAAGCGGGTCTTGTGGCGATTGACTATGGCCTTACTAGTCTCCAATACACACAGCAATTTCAACCTGCTGTTCTAGAAATCGACAAGCCCTTGGAGTTGCGTCTTCAAAATTTGAAGCCTGGAACACGTTACTTTTATCGCTTGTTATTTCAGAGCAGTATCAATAAGCAATGGACTGCCACACCAGAATATGAATTTCAAACAGCCAAGCAAGCGGGACAGTCGTTTATGTTTGCCATTCAGGGTGATTCCCATCCTGAGCGTCTGAAAACGCAATTTGATGCAGATTTGTACAAGCGAACCTTGCTGCGCGCTGCAGCAGACAAGCCAGATTTTTATATTTTGAGTGGGGATGACTTCAGCGTTGATACGCTGAATCCGGACACTATCAATGCGGCCCAAGTTCGTGAACGCTATACATTGCAAAGGCCATATTTGAATTTGATTGGTCGAACATCACCACTTTTCTTGGTCAATGGCAATCATGAACAGGCTGCTAGGTATCTATTGAATGGAACGCCAAATAACGTTGCTGTTTGGGCTCAAAATTCACGAAATTCTTTGTATTCTCAACCAGCTTCAGACAGTTTTTACACTGGAAATACAGAGGTGATTCCCTATATTGGCTTACTTCGGAATTACTTTTCTTGGACCTGGGGTGATGCACTGTTTGTTGTGATTGATCCCTATTGGGAATCTCCGATTGCTGTAGACAATCAGTTTGGTGGCACAACCAAGCGGCAGAGTATGTGGGATGTGACTCATGGCGATGCACAATATGCTTGGTTAAAAAGAACCCTCGAGCAAAGTAAAGCCAAATTTAAATTTGTGTTTGCTCACCACGTCATGGGTACTGGTAGAGGTGGTATTGAATTGGCCAAGTTGTGGGAGTGGGGGGGTGAAAGCCAAAATGGTCAATTTGATTTTGTGACACAACGGCCATCTTGGACAACGCCCATTCACCAACTCATGGCGGCCAATAAAGTGAGTATTTTCTTCCAAGGGCATGATCACATTTGGGTCCGGCAAAAGCTAGATGGTGTGACCTACCAAACATTGTCACAACCTGCAGACCCCAATTACACCCTGTGGAATGCAGATGCTTACCTCACGGGAGATAAGTTTCCAAACACAGGCTACACACGCGTGAGTGTGAGCCCCAATCAAGTCAAAGTTGATTACGTCAGAACTTACCTCCAAAAAGATGAAGGGCCCGGTAAGGTACATGGCGAGGTCGCTTTTACTTACACATTACCTTGAGGTGATCTGATGGCATGCCAACCGTTGCGCTTGTGTATCTTGATTTTTGCGTCCGCTGTCTGTGCCAGTTGCGGA
>RFMZ01000073.1 GCA_009927445.1 Betaproteobacteria bacterium | reverse complement strand
GTGTAGAAAATCGTACGTTCGATGGCCAAGAAGACAGCCAACCCTAAGGCGACGTACAACAAATACAGCGACGCATCGTGCAATAAAAGCATCATGCTTAGGACCTTAGAAGTCTGAACGCAGGGTTACGCTGGTAAAGCGTGGTGCGCCAATGTTGTAGCTTGGATTGGATCCTGCCAACGTACCCAATGCCAAGGCACGGGTGGTAAAGCTAGAGCCACTGGGTGAGCTAATGCGCTTGTACTCAGCATTGGTCAAGTTGTCCACGTTCAAGCGAATTTCAGGTGACTTGAAAAAAGCTGTTTCAGGCAACTTGTAGCCAACAGTTAAGTTCCACAAGGAATAGGCATCCATGGATTGGTCATTCACCAATGTAGAGAATGCTTTGCCAGTGTGCTTCGCTGTAAGTTGACCAAACAAAGGACCATTTTTGTAGCTCAAAGCCAAGGCGGCCATGATTTTAGGTGTGTCAGGCATTTGCTTGCCAGCAGTGGCTTCCGTCAATGTTGTGGAGACTTTCAAGTCTTGCTTCATCAAGCTTTCTGTATAGGTCAAAGAACCATAAACAGAGAAGTTTTGATTCAGCTTCTGGCCCATTTCAATTTCAGCGCCCTTCATGGTCACGTTGCCCACGTTGTAGTCCAATGAACTCAAGCTCACAGGATCCCAAGCGGCTGCAATGCGATCTTTGAAGTTCACAACAAACACAGAGCTTGAGAAAGTTGTGTCTTTGTTTTGCAAACGATAACCAATATCGAAGTTGGTTGAAGTTTCAATGCCAACCACAGGGTTGCGCAAAGTTGCACCAGTCAGAACGCCATTGACAACAGTGCCACCTGTTAACAAGTTCGAAAGAACAAAGTTAGAGGGTGCACGGAAGTTCTCTGCGACATTGAAGAAAACAGATTTTTCAGCATCCAAGTTGTACTTGGCGCCAAAGCTTGGCAACACTTTGCCGTAGGTGCGCTTGATCTGGTAATCGAGGTCTGCGCGTCCCACGCCAAAAGTACCAGCGTTAGCGTAGTTGATGAAATCGCGCTCGATCTCAGAGTTGCGAACGCCAACTTGCAATGACAGCTTGTCTTGCATCAAAGAAATGCTGTCTTGGACAAACAAAGATGTACCGGTGCTGATGGTTTTCCAGTCACGAGCTTGGTATGGTAGTCCATCGCCTCGCAACAAGTAGGCGGAAGTTTTATCAAGCCACAAGTTGGAAGGATTGCCGGCGTTGTCAAATGTCACGCGAGGACCTGTTTGACGGTGAACTGCGCGTTCTGTCCAGTAGCCCACGTTGATATTGTGATTTTCAACACGGTAGTTTGCTTTGAAAGTCACACCAGGACGGTTTGTTTCGGTGACAGAGCTACCGTAAGTTAAAACCTTGTCCAAGATATCGCCATCACCATTGACGTCTTTCACACGCGTGGCCATTGTGCCTGTACCGCCCTCTGTCAACAACTGCAATTGGCTACCGCCCGTACCGTAGCCATACCAGAAATAGGGCTCTGCACTGACTGTCAAATCTTTGTTCACTTTGAACTCTGCCTTGCTGGTGAACAAGTAATTGCGGAAGGGATTGATGTTGTACTTGTAAAAACCATCTGCAGGAGACACTTCTGATTGCGCTGTGCCTGCCACGGGTGTCAAGTGTTGGGGGGCCACACTGCTAAAGTCAAAATTGCGACCGTATTGAGCAATTTGTGCATTGTTCAAAGCGCGAATGTTGTTGTTGACGGCGTTGTTGTACAAAACACTTGCGCTCAAAAACACATCAGCATTGGGACGGGCTTCAGCTGCCAAATCAATGTGCTCACGGTCGGCTCCGCCCGGGCCTTTGAATTTATTGGCAGATGTTTTGGAGTACGACACAAACGCTTTGGCGTTGCTTGGGCCAAACTTACCCGTGTCAATGCGAGCAAATGCGCGCTGGTAGTTCAGCTGACCTGTTGACATGGCCACACGCATGCCAAACTTATCTTTAGGAGCGCAAGTGACCATGCCCAAATTGCCGCCTGATGCGCCGACGTGAGGTGCGTCGGTGTCGGTGGAGCCTTGTGTCACAAACACTTCGCACAAGTTTTCAGAGTCTGTGTACTCTTGTGGGTAGACAGCAAAGTTGCCAGAGTCATTCACAGGTGCGCCATTGATGGTCAGACCCATTTGATCGCCAGCAAAGCCGCGAACACGAATACCACCGCCAAATAAGCCAGTTGCGTCGGAGCTGAAAGTATTAACGCCTGGTAGCAAGTCAATGGCTTGGAACGCATTGGCGGAGGGATTTAACTTGTCTAGATAGGCACGGTTCACAGCACTGCGAGCCTTGGGGCTCTCTTCTTGTGTGATCAAACCAGAGTCAGTCCCGCCTGGCTGGCCTTCAACATTGATTTTGCCCACATCGGTGGCTTGTTGGGCCATGAGAAGCGGGGAGGCAAAAGCCAAGCTGATGAGCAAGGCTAGAGGGGTCGGCTTAAATTTTTTCATAAAAACTCCTGGTAAGAAAAATT
>RFMZ01000281.1 GCA_009927445.1 Betaproteobacteria bacterium | reverse complement strand
TCAATCAATCTACTGGGCTGTCATTACACTAGCCAGTGTTGGGTATGGTGATATCTCCCCTATCACCCCAATGGGTAGGATTATGACGATTGTTCTAGCCCTTTTGGGAATTGGTATATTTGCTATTCCTGCAGCGATTCTATCTTCAGCACTCAGTGACCAACTACGTATTGAACGTGAAACAATGATGAGCGAACTCTACGCTATGCTCGAAGATGGTGTTATATCTGCTGAAGAAAGGGAGATTATTAATAATGAAGCAAAAAGACTGCATTTATCCGAGGCAGAGGTAGATCGCCTATTAGATAAAGCCAAAGTGCAAATGGGTATCAAACAAGCTGAGGAAGAAAAAAGTGCAGCGCTGTTTAATGCCATTTCTAAAGGGGGTGGGGGTGGCTCGTCAAGTGGAACTGAACTCAATTTAAGTCTTTGTGCTGAGAAACCTGAATTCGCTGCAGAACAGGTCAAAATTGTGATTGGCTATCTACAACAAATCAAGCAGGTTGCTGACGAGGAGAAAATGCGCGCATACCTCGAAGATACAAACCACTCTACGCCCCTTCAACGCGCCATTGCTGGGGAATTATTTAAAACAAAAGGTTGAGAAGTAACTATTTCAATAATTTGAGCTGTTTTATTGGGGCTGTTTTCTTGAAAACGAGATATTCAAAATCTAACTGTAATAGCTATTTTTTTGGACTATTCTGAGGGCCCGTCTCCTGATTGACCTCTCCGGAGGGTGAAGTCTTGATAGGTAAACCCTCTTCTTTGGGTATTTTTTCTGCGCCTACCGAACCTGCTGTTGCTCTCTCTACGAATGTTTGAATTGATTGAAACACTGCATCAAAATCTGACTTAAAAGTTTCACTAAAATTATTCCAAAATTGGAAGGTGGGAGAAACTTGAATACAAATCAAAGCTATCAATAAGATTAGGACTATAGAAGCACTGTAAAGCGCTTTTTTTAATAAACTACGATTTTTTTGGAGTGTTAGGGAATAGTTTTCTTGCTCAATTGGACTCAGCCTCTGCCCTAGTTTGCCGACTTGTAAAGCAAGTTGAACGTCCTCTATGCCTTCTTCTTCAACAGAATCAAATGCGGCAGATTCTGGTACTTTTAAATAAAAGGCTAATTTTTTGGCTATTTGAACTTTTAAAGCATAGGAATAAAAGGCTCCCTCGCCCCCGTCTTCTATTTGAAAAATATGTGTTTTAGAGACGCATAAATCCATCGCAACTTTCTCAATGGCAATCCCCTGAGTAGTTCTCGCATCTTTTAAAATCACACCATTGATTCGAACTTGAGGATTTATCATGGTGTAGTAGCGATAGCGTATCTATGCGCCTAAATACAGCATTACTTCTCAGTGCCACGAACGACGGCTATAAAATCCGTCGGATTTAAAAATTGATTTTTCTTGAAGACTTCATAATGTAAGTGTGGTCCGGTAGATCGTCCTGTTGATCCAACCCGCGCTATTGCTTGGTGTTGCTCTACACGCTGCCCTTTGACCACAAGTAACTCGTTTGCGTGCCCATATCTGGTCATGTACCCATCGCCATGGTCTATCTCTATGGACTTGCCATAAAACCCACTCCAGCCAGAAAATCGAATGACGCCACTGCCAGTTGCATAAATCGTCGTACCCACAGGCGCCACAAAATCCAAACCGGTATGCATCGAATTCGTTTGATTAAATGGATCTAAGCGCATACCAAAGCCACTCGAAATTTGGGTCACATCTTTAATTGGCAAAGCAATGGGCATATTACTAATCCAATGTAACTCTCTAGCCCAATCTGCAACTGACTTTTTCGCCCGCTCACTGTTTAATTTAGAGAGTTGGATCGTATCGCGCATTAACGATTCAATATTCTGTGGCCGGTCTAAGTCTGGTGGCAAAAACGGCCCTCCGGAAGGACTCTTGATGAGGCCCCCATTCTTATTAACTGGGCTTTCGGGTAATAAAATAGGCGGTACTGTTAATTTGACAAGTTTTTGATTGAGCGTCTCTAAATCTTTGATTTTTTTATGAGTAAATTCTAACTCGCTATATATTTCAACCAATTTTTTACGCAAATCGGCATCTACAATAGTCGCTAAAGTCGTATCTTCATATTCTGCAAAATCCGTGTCTTGACGCAACCAATTAACTTGACTCAAAAAATAACACAGACTACCCAAAAAAATGGTTACAAAAAGCCCAATGATGAGCTTTTTAAGAGTCAAATCAAGTTTATAAATCCGGCCCACGGGGCCGGAAACCCAAATAAGTTGCATAGGATACCTAAGAAGTAGCTTTTTGCTTGGCTTGAGCAATCAAAGATTGGCTAGAGAATTCTGCTAATTCGGATTCGTTCATTTGGTTGAGCTTGCCAGTGACCCGAGCACCAACTTCAATACCGATCGCAGAATAGGTAATATCGCCCACAATTTCAGCCGTTCCAAGAAGCTCAACCATCTCCTTGGTAAAGATGTTTCCAACGACTTTCCCAGAAATCACAATATGATCAGCGCGAATATCACCATGCACCTCAGCACCTTTGGCTATCGCAATGGCAGCTTGTGAGCCCTCATCTTGAAAAATATTACCATTCACCACGCCATCAATCCGCACACTTTGGGAGATACTTAAGTTACCATCAATCCGCACAGTTGTGCCGATGATTGTTTCAAAGCTATCAATTGTTTTACCCAATTTTTGTTTGGGAGTTGATTTATTAAACATGTTTACCCACCTCTAAATATTGGCGCCTTTGAATCTTTACCCCCAAAAGCACTCTTGGAATACTAGAAAAGAATCTTTGTTTTTTTTACCACAAATCAATACAATAAGAATAATGTTTTGATACAAACGAATTTAGAAAATCTATAATCTAAGAACGCTTATTTTAATGTAACTTCTGTGAAGGAAGTCCTTAAATAATTAGGGTAAATACCAATTTAATGCTTTTTTTATGCAAATTCACCTGGAATGCCCATTTTTGAACTTGTTTCTCCAATTAACTCTTCCAAAAATCGGTTATAAATACGCCTTTAATCTATGATAATTTTTATCTAAACACCAAACGTCCATGGAGATCCTATGAGCCAACCAGATTTACATCTCGCCAATATTGAAAATTTGAAAAGAATTTATCAAACTGAATCTAGTATCTTGTGGAGTCGGGCGCAGTCTGTCCAAATTCAGTCGCTAGTTGAAGAAAATCGCTTTTTAAATTTACAAAACTTCTCCGCCGCCTTTTTAGGAAACCGCCAACTCATCAATCAGAATACTGATGATATTTTTCGAGACCGTTACAATTTACTCAAAAACACTCCCACTAAAAACACGAATGAGAAACAATATATTGATGCGCTAGAAGCGCAGTCACGAATTGATATTTTAGAGCATCGATCTAAATTGAATCATGTTATGCAGGAGGCCAATATCATGATGGCCGCGATTAATCGTCAACTAAGTGAGGTTGTTGAGATGATGCAAGAAACCAATGATCAATTAATTAACTTTAATAATCGCAACCTGGATAAAAATACAGAATTACTTCAAAACATTAAGCAGTCAACCTCCTTAGTAGAAACCCAAGAGATTTCAGCAATCGAAGAGGACAACCTGGTGCGTTTGAAAAAGTTACAAGTAGATGCGATGGAACTAGAAAAATCGATTGCAGATGTGGTCCATGTGACGCACTCCAATAGAGAAGCGATCCTTAAAAGAACGAAATATAATGAAACTTCAAGAACGAAAATTTTAGAGACTCGCAAACATCTGGCAGATCAACATCTGCAAATTGAAAAGCTCATAGGAGCCTAATGACTTTTTCCAGCTTCTTCGCAGTCGAACCTAAAGGCGACTATTGGCGGCCAGCCATTCTATTCATCCCGCAGCATCGAGGTCTTTTAAGCCAAAACTATTTTCATTCAAAAGACTATTCAAAGAATCTCTTTAAGCCTCTTTTGAAGCGTTTTTTGATAGGGGGCCTGCCCTCCTAATGACTCATTATTTTATTAAACTTCGGCATCCATAAGGCGTAAAATGACTTTATTCCCCTATCTCAACCCGTATATTTTAGGTACGATGATCATCATAGTGGGGCTTCTAAGTATCTTTTACATCTTTCAATATCAACTTCCAGCAATTGCCCTGCAATTTAAGATTCGAAAAGTTAATAAAGTTCTTCATGAGTTAAGCAATGCCCCAATTGGCTCGGTAGAACCAAACGTCCTCGAGGAACTTTTTCAGGATCGCCCTTTTAGCAATCTTTGGAAAGAATACCGGGCAAGTTTGCATCAAATGCAAATGCTTAATTCTGATAAAGAAAGTGTTCGGTCCACCCTCACTTCGGACTTTTATTTTTCTAAAGAGGCTGTTGTTGATAGCTATATCAATGCAGAGTTCTTTAAGCACCTGCCTGGAATTCTGACTGGCGTAGGAATTATTGGAACTTTTTCAGGTCTAATCTGGGGCCTACGACAGTTTGACTCCGCCAATGCAGTTGAAACGCTAAACCTTCTTTTGGGCGAGGTCAGTTCAGCCTTCTTGGGCTCAGGTATTGCAATTTTTGTCGCTATCTTTATTACTTTCTTCGAAAAACAAACACTCAACCGCTGTTACCAACAAGTTGAAGAGTTAACAAAGCTTCTAGATAGCCTCTATAAAGCAGGGGTTGGTGAAGATTATCTGGCTCGTTTAGTCAAAGCAACAGAAATATCTGCTGCAAATTCTGCCAATCTGAAAAATGTCTTGATTGAAAATCTTGAAATTTTAATGACCAAACAATCCGCAATTATTGGCGAGACTATTTCGAAAAGCTTAGAGCAACCCATTAATAAATTAATGACCATTGTTGAAAAGGCCTCAGGTGATCAAAGCGGTGTCATTAAATCCCTAGTAGAAAGTTTAATGGGAACATTCATCACGAAGATTGACGAGGCTTTTGGTACTCAAATAGAAGCTGTCAATCAAGCTATATATCGATCTACCGCCACCATGGAGTCGGTCGAAGGCTCTATGCGTCGACTTTTAGACGATATTGCGATGGCAAGTCAGCAAGCTGTTAAATCCATGTCTGAGCAAATGCTTGAAACCGTGATTCAGGCCAATATTAATCAAGATCAAAAAAATCAGCTGTTACGGGATGTGGTCGCAGATCTGCACCAAATGAATCAAGAACATCAAGTCAAATCGCAAGCCACTATTGAGCAAACAATGAGTAAAGTACTGCATTCTTTCGAGCAAAGCCTCGGACAATTTGCATCTGCTAGAGAATTACAAAATACGCAGGATGAAACACGCAATTCAAGCCTCATGCAAGCCACGAAAGAAATCCATCAACAAATGCAACTGATGTTAGATAAGTCCTTGCAAGATCAGCATCAGCTCAATCTTCAACTGAAAAACTTTGTCGAGGAAGTTAACCAAATTACCTATGATCAACAGGTTAAATCCAAAGAAGTGATCGACCAAACTCTGCAACAAGTAATTGGCTCAGTAGATCATAGTATCGCTGAGCTTGCTAGTGTGCGTGAGCAGCAAAATCGTCAGGATGTTGCCCGTAATGATCAACTCATCGCATCCACCAAAGAACTCCACCAAGGTATGGGTGAAGTTCTAAAATCCGCCTTACAAGATCAGCATCAACTGAGCCTACAACTGAAAACCTTTGTCGAGGAACTCAATCAGTTAACCTTTGATCAACAAGTTAAATCGAAAGAAGTGATCGATCAAACCCTGCAACGTATCGTGGGTTCCGTCGATCAGAGTATCGCGCAACTGGCGGTGGTTCGTGAACAGCAAAATCTCCAAGATGAAGTTCGAAATAGTCAATTAGTTGCCTCAACCAAAGAACTCCATCAAGGTATGGGTGAAGTTCTGCAATCCGCAATGCAAGATCAACATCAGCTAAGCTTGCAACTCAAATCTTTTGTCGAAGAGCTGAATCAGCTAACCTTTGACCAACAAGTCAAATCCAAAGAAGTAATTGACCAAACCTTACAACGGATGATTGGTTCTGTCGACCAGAGTATTGCACAACTAGCTAGTGTGCGTGAGCAACAGAATCTCCAAGACGAGGCTCGAAATAATCAATTAGTCGCTTCAACGAGAGAACTCCACCAAAATATGGGAGAAGTTCTGCAATCTGCCATGCAAGATCAGCACCAACTCAGTCTCCAACTCAAAACTTTTGTCGAAGATTTAAATCAAATGAGCTATGACCATCAAGTCAAAACGAAAGATATGATGGTTGAATCGACAAACACAGTCCTCAAGCAACTTGAAATCAGTATGAATCAAATTGCCAGTGATCGCCAAGAGCAAATTAAAGATGATGAACAGCGTGCTATCGCACTAACCGGAGCTACTCAAGAGTTTCATAACGGTATTGCGAACCAAGTAAAAGAGCTTATTTCAGAGATTAATGGTGTAATTAACCAATCAAATACCCATATTCATGCTATTGAAAAAGTCTCACTCACAGCAATTGAAAATATGAATCTGGGTGCGCAAAAAATGCATCAAGCTGCTGATCAGTTTACTAGTGCCGGTGAGGTTGTTGTTCAGGCCTTTGAACAAAGTAAAACAATTACCGAGCAAATGGAAAATGTTGGTCAACGTTTACAAAGCATGATGATCAATATTCAAGATTTATTTAAACAATTTGAGCAGTCTAGTTTTGCCCATCAAGACTATATGAAAGAGTTAACGCAACTAATTGCAATAGCGAAGAAAGAATCTGGGGTAAGTGCAGAAATCCTTGCTGGCATGGAGCGCTCTTTGAGTACCCTCAAATTAGTCGAAAATACCAGTACAGAGTACCTTAGCCAAGTTAATAATGTCCTCAAAGAGGCCTTTAGCCAATTTAATTTACAAATGATGGCGCAAGTCACTGGCCTTAATCAAGAAAATGATCGGCTCCTTGGCTCAGCCGTGGGCGCTCTGACAAGTGCTGTGGAACAAATCGTCATTTCGGCTACTAAACTGCGTTCTAACTAATTATGTTCTATCAATTAAATCGTAGACGCAAAGCGAAGGAAGATGCAGAAAAACCCTTTTGGATTTCGTACTCCGATTTAATGACCGCTTGTATGACCCTATTTTTAGTAGTCATGGCAGTTGAAATCGTTTCTTTAGAAAAGCAATACGGAACCCAAGAAGCTAAAGTTCGTAATGAATTAATCCAAACCTGTTATGAGGAACTCAATGCCGAAGCAAAAAAGTCATTTCCAATTGTTAATCTTGAATATGCCAAAAGTGAGAGTGTCAGTATCGATCTAGGTGCGATTGTCAATTTTGTTAAACGTGACTTTCGGATTAGCAGTGAAGGGGTTGATTTTTTAAGAACCTACGTACCATCCGTTGTTCATTCACTCAAGTCACCCGCCTGCTCAAAATATATTCGAAGAATTATTGTTGAAGGTTATACCGATACGGATGGTAATTATTTACCCAACTTATCCTTGTCTCAACGGCGCAGCGCTGAAGTGGTTTGCTCTCTTTCTAATGAAATTAAATCTTCTATCCAAATGTCCTCTGAAGATTTAAATTCAATTCGTGATCTTTTTTTAGTCGGAGGTTTTTCCTTTAACTCCTACAAACCCTCGAAAGCTGAAAATCGACGAGTTGTTCTTAAATTAGAGTTTTGGCAACTCAATGAAAAAGAAAAGTTCAATAGTACGGTTAAATATAAAGTCGATATCTCTAATAAGGATTTTGGTAAGTGTCCACAATACTAGGCCAACTGAGTACGGACTTATTTGCTACGCTCGAAAAATCAAAGCCTAAGGCATTCAAGTCTACCCACCAGCTTCTTCAAAAAGCGCATGATGAGGCAGTGGCTCAGTTTAAAAATGCAGGACACATTGAGCCACACCAACAATACCAATTAGCGCAGCAGTTTTTACAAGGCACCCTTGAACTATCAAAAGGAGCCAGCGAATTACTAGGGGAGGCCCTACATGTCAATATTGGCGCCCAAAATAAACAAACCCTCTTTGGATCTCCAAAAGAATTCGAACAGTTACTGACTCGGTACCAAGAAAAAATTTCTGCGGGGCAAGATATGCAACATGCTTGGCTATCTCTATACCGCGGCTATTTAAATTCAAATCCAGATGAGTATGAGGATAGAAATCTTTTTGATCAACAATTAGAAATCCTGAGGCACTTTCTAGAAACAACTTGGCCGGATATTAAAAAAAATGCCAGTGGGCTGTTTTTTGATCTTCGCTTTGTCGATTCGCATATACAACTTTTAGAAGCTCGCCCCTGGGAATATTACTCTCAGATGTGGCTTGATGGACTTGATCAACGTGTTATTGACTTAGTTAAAGATCTTGAAATACCCCGGCATGTTGGTTTTGGGAAAAACTGTTTGTGCAGTCACTTCAAGCAGTCGTTAATTTGGCAGACACATCATTCAAAAAACTACTGCCTAACTTACTTCTTCTTTTAGATGCATGCTCTAGTTATCGGGATCTTGGTTTGCAACTACTCCTCGAGCGCTTCTCGCGCTGCGAAAATAAACTGTTATTTTCGCCCTTTCGAGAATATTTACTGCGTCACTGGGGCTCGCCAGTGGGCTATTTACCCAAAAATTCTCCTTGGAATGATCTGAGTGAGTCAGGCCTGAACATGGCGAAATCTTGGCATCATGAAACAAATCTGCGGATTTTCTATGCCCTTAAAACGGGTGACAAAGATGTCGCTCAAGATAAACTCCATTTTTGGCTTTCTTATGTTGGACAAATTACTAGTTCCAAATTAGCGCTTGGCTCTGTTGCTCAAAAAATGGTCCAAAGCCAATCTAGTCTTAAACGTATTTTTAACCCCAATATCAATCCAGTTGCAAAACTTCTTGGTGATACCAGCCAAGAACAAAATGCTCTTATCATGACAATTGGAAAAGTAGTCATCATTGACTTTATTATGAATGATGGGTGTTATATTTATGAAGACGGAACCTATACTTTTAACATCCAAAATGAGTCTCAATATGCCACTACCTATAAAGGTGGTCTGAAGGAAAAGTATGGGAAAAATGGTGCGTCCATTCCCATCGAACAAGATTGGAAAGATATCCCTTTCTTAAAAATCCTCATGAGCCGGTACGGAATTTTCTAGTCTAAGTCGATGCCCCCTAAATTGCTTTTTCCAGATCTTCAGAATCAAAACTTATCGCAATTAGCATATATAGATGTCCTGACTAAGTTACCTAATCGACTTTTTTTGTCAGGTTATTACGACGAGAAATTGTTATTAGCAAAAAATTGCAATTATGGGGCAATCTATTTAGATCTTGATGACTTTAAATATATTAATGATTCTCTAGGGCATCGTTTTGGAGACTTAGTCCTATTAGAGGTGGGACGTCGCCTTTTGGAGCATTCCCATTCAAAAGACTTTCTTGCTCGGCTTGGTGGCGATGAGTTTTTCTTAATTACTCGTGTCTTATCCACTAACAAAGTGCAAGCATCTAAACAGCTACAAAATATTTCGTATCAAATCCAACAGTTGCTCAAAAAACCAATTCTTCTGAATGGAGTCGAACATCTACTGTCTTGTACTGTGGGATTATTTTTATTTAATCCTCAACAAGAAACTCTGCAAACGGTCCTACAAAAATCAGATCGGGCCTTATATTTTGCGAAACAATCTCGTCAAAAGTCCTTCTTGTTATCTGACAGTCACACCCACTCAAAACGACTTGCTGTTTTAGAGTCTGATCTCCATCAGGCGATTAAAAAAGATCAATTCGAACTGTTCTATCAACCACAATTGAATGCTAGTTTGGAAATGATTGGTTTAGAAGCTCTTCTTCGATGGCAACACCCGCAATTGGGTCAGCTAAGTCCTAGTGAGTTTTTAAGTCTCATGGATCAACATCATTTTGTCCTACCAATTGGCAAACTAGTGATTGAGAAAGCTTGTAAACAGATCTATCGCTGGCGAACCAAATCAAAGCTCTCTTCGCTCAACTTGACTTTAAATATTCATCCCCTACATTTCTTACAAGCTGACTTTACTAGTCAACTTCATCATATCCTCAATGCATTTGATCTAGACTACCAATCTGTAACTCTTGAATTTTCTGCTTTGTCGCTTCCAAAGAACTTAGATCCAATTCGTCTTCAAATGAAAAAGCTGCATAAACTTGGGTTGACGTTTTCATTAGATGATGTCAGTGATTGCTCAATCAGTTTAAATAAGCTGACACAACTACCAATTAAACAAATAAAGATTGACTCAGTATTAGTAAAAAATTTGACAAAAAATCAGCCCGTGATACAAACACTTCTGTCGATGAGCCAGCATTTAGGGATTTTAGCGATCGCCGAAGGCGTTGAAACCTTTGCGCAACAAAAAAAACTCGCGCAGCTTGGCTGCCAATATTATCAAGGTCACTACCTGTGCGCCGCTCTGAGCGCCAAGGATTTACTCAGTTGGCTAAAGAAATTGACTAAGACTTAAACTCAGACTCAAACTTGAGTTGCCAAGTAGTGCCTTTTTTTTCCCAATACTCTCGAAAACGCTGGTAGTTTTTCATGTTATTTAACCCACGGTCTACGATAACGGAAGTTTCACTTTCCGGGGCATAAACTGCAATTAAATCCTTCTTAAGCACCTTATTATTCTTAATAATAGGATTCATGGTCAGATAGTCAGACATATCATCCATCACCTTTTTATAGCGATTTTGCCAATCAGTCCTAGGCAACCACTTCACGGATGTACTTACTAAGACATTGATATTTGCACCTTGTGCAATTCGAATTAACTGCTTTAAGTCATCGTTAGAAAAAACAATGCACCCATCAGAGGCTTTTGGAGGACGGTTATAGGTTGTTTGAGGTACGCCGTGTAACCAAATTCCCGAGCCTGAACGCTCAGCATATTTATCAAATGAGTTGGGGAAATTAAGCTTTAATGCTCCCACCCCATAAAATGGAGTTAGATTTTTTTTACTCACTTCATCACCAACTTGATAAAGCCCCAACGGCGTCTTTTGATCACCTTCTTTTTGTTTCCCAATACCTAACTTGCCTAGTGTAATGAAAAAATCGTGGACCCAGACAGGCTCACCGTTTTGGTTTTTTAAGACATAAGCCCGGTGTAATGATGCGTCGACTAGTATCATAAAATCCATATTCGGCGGCATCTTTAAAATCTGTAAGGGGCGCAGTTGCGAAAGATTAGATGGTGCAGATGTACGTAATTTAGCCTCTTCTAAGAGGTCGTAAGAAATACTATCGGCATCAACAGCAATACTCTTCTCACGCACAGCAACTTCTTTACCTAACATCGCGGTATACAGTTCAGCCTCTAAAAATTTTGCCAACTTAAAATTCGGGTGCTCCTTACTCGCACGCGTAATGAATTCTTCAGCCTTGTCAAAATTGGCTCTTTGAACAAGTTCCTGTAAGCCTTGACGGATTAAATAATCACCATTGGCGTATATAACACTGGAAAAGGTACTTAAAGTGATGAAGCTACTTACAAAAACTAGATATCTATTTAAACAACTCAGCTTCATTGATCCTCAATCCTAAATTACATTATCTATTATTCGACTCGCGCGTAATTACCCACTTACCTTGCTCATTAGCCCACTCAATGTATTTTACAGAATTTGTCTTCAAATTAACAGATGTATACCGCTGGCGAATGCTAACTACAATTTTTTTACCTGCATACGACACATTCAAAATTTCTGCCTGAACCTTAATTTCTCCAGGCTTAGATACGCGCTGGCGTCGCTGCTCTACCCATTCGCCATACGATAAGCCGCCCTCCGGAGAAAAATTATTTGAATAAAAAGCCAGGTAAGCCTTCACATTTTTATTCGACCAAGCATTCGCCCAGTCGCGGATATTCTTTTCAACTAAAACAAAATCTGGGTTTTTGCTGTCTTTAGAATCTTTGGTTTCAACGGGCTTATCAGCCCTTTTTGAAGAGTCCTCTTTTTCAGCCAACTCCTCTACTGGCTTGGCAGTACTAGCCTTTACAGAGGGTTCAATCGGAGGTGGGGGCGTAATGGCAACGATCTTTGGCGGCGCTGATTGCCCAATCGTTTTGTCCTCTAAATCGAGACCATTTTTAGCAGTTGCATATAACTCGACAGACGGACTAGAGCTCTTGCCATCGAGTGCTTTACTATAGGATTCCGCCGCTTGAACAGCATAAATCTTTCGCAAATTACGAAATGCTGGTGAAGTTGTTAATAAAGTATTTTCTAGAATTTTTTTTGCGGCATCTTTTTTTCCACTGCCCCATAAGGCCGCCGCGTAATTGTTTGCAACTACTGCATTTTTGGGATCGTTCTTATAAGCTGGCTCCAAGATATCAATGGCGTCTTTCCAATTCTTTACCATAATTAAGGCAGACGACTTCATAATCACATAATCAATCGGATTTAAGTCTTTTTTTTGCTTTTCAATTTCAGCTAAGGCTACTTTTGGATTCCCCTTAGCCAACAAGTCCTCTAAAGGACCAGTCGGAATATTAGCAAAAACACTAGAAATTCCCAAAAAACTAGCTAATAAAATGAAAATATGACTCTTTAAGTTACGTTTCAACCGGGGTTTATAAAATGGTATGCGTGAATACGGTTTATACGACAAATCAAACTCCAAAAATGTAAAAGTAATAATTACTTGCAAAAAACTGATTTTATCACCCCCCAAGGAATTAATTGAAATAAATCCTTACCCTATTTTCAGTCGTTTTATTCCTAATGAAGCTTGCATCAAAAATGGTGCTAATTCTTCAAGTATTGTGTCTTTCTTCGTAAGACACCACATAATCCTTATAGAATATTTAAAAAAATAAATGCATAATACCAATTAAGATTAATTTAAAACTGATAGGTAATGAAGGCTTCAATTAACTTAGGTTTTACCCAAAATCTAGTTCTCACGCCGCAACTTCAACAGTCGATTAAGTTACTGCAGCTATCTGCTAATGAACTTGAGCAGGAGCTGATCAATCTGACAGAAGCAAATCCCTTTTTAGAGTTTGATTCGGAGATGTCTGCAGCTCCATTAGAGCCATTACCCTATTTATCCAACTTAAGCTCTTCATCGAGTAAAGTAAATATTACTGATGATGAAAATGATCCCATTAACCAAGTTGCTCAGAAAACTTCCCTGTTTGATCATCTGCTTGACCAGATTAAATTGTTTCGCTTAAGCCCTGAAGAAAAAGCCCTAATCGCTAGTCTGGCTGGCAACTTAGATGAAAAAGGCTACTTGCGCCTGTCCATGGATGAGCTCATTGAAGAGGTAGCTTTTTACCTTGATCCTGAAAATGGCTCCCCAACGCAGCAAATACAGAGGGCGATTAGCTACCTCCAACAATTAGATCCGGTTGGCGTAGGAGCGAGAGATCTTGCTGAATGCTTACAGATTCAACTAAAGCAATTTTCAGCTACTCTAAAAGATACGCCGACTTGGGCGCATGGCACCCGCATCGTAACAGAGCTTTTACTAGAATTAAGTAACCAAGATTATTCGCAAATCAAAAAAATATTACGCATTAATGATGCTGAGCTAGGACAAGCACTGAAACTGATACGTTCTTTAAAACATAATCCTGTCGAGCATCTCGAAACCACATCTGATCCACTCTTAACGCCGGATATCGTCATTAAAAAGTCTCAAGGTAAATGGCAAGCATTACCCAATCCGGCAGCCTTTCCTAAAATATCACTTCACCAAGAGTATTCGAAGATTATTGAGGCTTCAAAAAAGTCTTCTGTTTCGGAAGGGATCGCTCAAAAACTGCAAGAAGCTCGCTGGCTGGTAAAAAATATTGTCCAGCGGAATGAAACAATCCTGCAAGTCGCTAACGAAATTGTCAAAATGCAGCAAAATTTCTTTGAATATGGCCCGATTGGCATGCGACCAATGGTGCTGCGGGAAATTGCAGAGCGTCTAGAATTACATGAGTCTACAATCTCTCGGGTGACAACTCAAAAATACCTTACCTGCCTACAGGGTACCTTTGAATTCAAATACTTCTTCGGTAGCCAAGTTCAAACAGAAACTGGCGGTACCGTCTCTTCAACTGCGATACGAACCTTAATCGCCCAAATGGTTGGCGCAGAAAATCCTAAAAAGCCCTTGTCTGATAGCAAAATCGTGCAGCTCATGGCTGATCAAGGTTTTATCGTTGCTCGTCGTACTATTGCTAAATATCGAGATAGTTTAAAAATACTGCCCGTACATTTAAGAAAAGCCAATGCCTTAGTCGAAATGGCTTAAAGAAGTTTAGGACAATTACTTGTCCTCTTGCTCAAGTGTCTTAAATCGTAGATACTTACCTTGTAACCCTTTTTGGAGAAATAGGATGTTTTGGTCTAAGAAAAAAACCAAGTTAGCATCACGTAAGCCAGTTTCACCAACTCTAAAAACAGTCGTACAAGTTAAGGCTCCCGATCCAGAGGTTGTCCTCAAGGATGAGTTAAGAGACGCGGCTAATTTAATCCGTTACGAGAAAGCTAGCGCTATCGCAACACTCAAGCGCTGGTTAAATGAGGACAAGTTACATTAATCGAATTGAATAGGCGCACTTCTTGCTTAACTTGATTCTTTACTAAAAC
>RFMZ01000265.1 GCA_009927445.1 Betaproteobacteria bacterium | reverse complement strand
TTAAGCACGCTCTCTAAATCAGCAACCCATTTTTGAGCGCCTTGAAAAAACTGGGGTGTATATGGTTTATTCTGCCCCCCCATCCCTGCCTGGACTTCAACGAGAACGGCAACTAATTTATTGGCATCAACCTGTGTGCTGTCACTGGCCCCGCTCGGTTTTTTATCCACTCCAGCGACATTCGAGAGAGCTTTTTGTTCTCCTTTTTGTTCTCCTTTTTGCTCTCTTTTAGGATCTACAACATCCACAGCCACTTTGACAGGTTCCAAGTCACTCGTTAGATTTTTTAATACCGTCAAAGTTTCCATATAAAGTACAACAGCTTCTTTAATGCTCTGCCCTTTTGTAGGCCAGGGAGTTTGTAGTAACTTATTGAGCGTGTCTTTTTGCTGGGCATTGAGCGTATCCGCTCTTTTTTCAATTGCCGCAATCTGCTCAATCCCAAGATTAAGGGCTTTGAGTAAGCGCTCTTGCGCCTCTAAATCAGTTGCACTTTTTTGTACCAAGTCGTGCGAGCGCGCATATTCTTCCATTGCCTCAGCCATTTTTCGAAGTGGCGATTCCTTAGAAATACTTTGTAAATCTAAAAAGGATTTGGGATTCGTAAAAGAATTCGCTGATGGTGCTAACGCTGCAATCGTGGCAATTTCTTTTTCTTGGTCTAGCAACACTTTTAAGGTGTTTTGCACGCGCGCGCCAACTAACAAAACATCTGACTGATTTTTAATCACCGCAGCCTCTTTGGAAGCGGTAATGAACTTGGTTGTCCCGCTAAAAAAGCTAAATCTGCGCTGGGCTTTTCTAATGCTTGAAAAAATCGTCTATCTAAAGGTTTTTTTCCAGCAAGCGCAACTTGAATAGCCCCCATCGCCTGTAAAACTTTTTGGGCCTCAGCCGCTTTTGCCTCTGGGCTTACCTTGGGCTCACTGTCTACCTTCACCTGTGCCCGCGGTTCAGTTGCACGCGGTTCATTTTTTTCTACAGCACTTCGCCTTGATTCAAATTGAGGGCAGTCGATTCACCAAGTTTTGCGCGGTAATTACTTTCTAAAAAAATAGCAGCTAGACTAAGTATCAGAGCCAAGCCTAAGAAGACCCTCAGCCAGCGCCCACAAAATTGAATAATGGCTGGCAATATTCTCGATTTGGAAGTGAGATTGGTTTGGGCTGTCATGTAGTCTTTTTAATTAGCGAGATTGGTCTGTTTTAATTCAATCAAGGTGTAGTCATGTCCCCCATAATGGGGTTTTGTGGCTTCTACTGGATTAAACGTAAAGGGGGGGTAATTGTTTGCACTCTAAAGCCACAGCCTTTTTTAGATGGGTTTTGATCGGTACCGTCCTTTAGAATCAGAACCCACGGATGATTTTGGGGCGTAATTTCCGATATTTGCGCCTCATCACAATAATCCGTTAATTCGGGAATCAGCTGCTTGGCTGATCGCATACATACGGGCGAACCTTCGTAAACAAGCACCCCTTCTAAACGCAACAGTTTTGACTCGCGCGCTGCATTCGTGTCGTGAAATACTCCAAAAATCTGCTGTACTGGTAAGGCAAAATGCCCTCCCCCTAACTCAAAGCCAATACAAAAGGAGTCCTGAAGTTGCATTGTTGTTAAGACCTACGTTCTGCTCTTATACTAAAAAAATAATATAAAAAAGCGCATAAAAAGAATAGTAACCCGCCAGCTAACCCAGTTAAGGCATCACCCAAGGAACTTAAGCTTTCAATGACCTTGCCCTCTTGTTCACGCCGCTTACTAAAAAAGGTTTCAATACTCTCCAAGTACTGTTGATGCTGCCACAACAAAAAGTCGCTAGATGCAAATTTGTAGATCGGATAGGTCTCTGGGGTATTACTCGTAGCTAAGGCTAACCCTTCATTATTAATCCGCTGAGCCATTCGCATTAAGTTATAGGCAAAGCTATTTTGCCAATCTAGTGGAATCGAACTTAAAAATTCAGCACGGTATTGCTCAGCCAGCTTGACTGTTTCTTCTTTGGTAACGTAGTTGGCCCCCGACGGAATTAAAAACATAATCCCCGTGTTATTAGAATTCAATGCCTTTGAACTCGTAGAATTCATCTTTTTAGTCATCGACTTCCCACCGCGCTCAAATTCGATTTCTATTTCACTAGAGGGCTTATTTGTCGTTGCTAAGTAATAGCCCATCACCGATTCAATCCGGTCATTATTGACTTTTACTATGAGATCTCCCAACTGCAAACCCGCCTCTTCAGCGAGTGACCCGCGCTTTAGCCCGGCAATAACGGGCTTCGTAGCGAGTAGAATTTTTTTAGAGCGATTGTTTTCAAACCGAGATAAGTATTCAAACGTCTTTTCAATAGCAAGCACTTTATCGACTTCTAATACTTTCGGAGTTGCACTGTTGGAGACCTCAGCCTCATCAATCGTTAACTCTTTTTTAGAATCAGCAGATTCTTTCTTTTCGGGAACCGAGAGGTTCGGAAAATAGTCTTCTAATTTTGGCGGTGATAACTCAACCGCTTTATATGCTTTAGAAACGCTGACCATTTTAAAACTAACATTCAGTAAAAATAATAAAGCGATAGCAAACATGATGACTGAGACAGCCAAAAATTTGATTGGCATAGCACTTGGCAAAGCTTCCTGGGAAGCACTAGGCATCGCACCCCGCACAACCGGTTTTTTGACCTGAGATTTTTTAAAGGGAAGTTTTTCTAATACTGCTTGAAGTTGTTGCATTCCTGGAATTTGCATAGCCTTCTACGATCCTTTTGATAACTGCACGTCAATGAATGAGCAAAACATCGGCATTATGTATTTCTTTTTTTGAGTGGATTAAACGCAAACTTATCTTTTAATTGCTCCACCTCTCGATGACCCGCCAAAAGATCTAGCTCAGTTTGTCGTTTATCCATTAATAACCGGCAAGCAATAATGTCATCAACCCATTCACCCTGGCGCATCTCCATCACGGCCTTCTCAACGACCCCTCGTCCCAAGGTCTCTTCTGGCTTAACTCGTACCACCATGAGTTTGACATCTTCGCTGGAGCTCAGCGTTAATTCGACAAAATAATCCTAGCATAGGTATGGGTAATCGCAGATATCCGGTACAAGTGGCGTAGCAGCACAAATGTAATGATGATGCCATTCTCACCAATAATTGGCTCGACTTTTAAATCGGATACGCCAACCTTGCGATGCCACTCCATATCCGTTTCTTGAGACTCTTTTGATTTTTTCGGAAAGGCCTTCATTTCAGAATAAATCTGAAAGAGCGTCTCCGGTATCCGCTTTTCAATGGCTAAGGCTTTTAGGGCCTTTGCAGCTTCTGTGACTTCCACCCGCTCCTGCTCCAGGTTATGCTTCAAAGTCGCAATATCCTCATTCAGGATATCTTCTAATTTTTCTGCTTTAGTTAGCGTTTGATTTAAAACAGGGTCAATGCGTACTGGATTGACTGGGCTCGGTTTGCCTGTTGCTTTTGAAGGGGATTTCGTTGAAAATAGCTGCTTTAGCACAGCAACTACAAATAGGGACAGTAATACACTGCAAGCGATTAAGATGGCTTGCCCTAGACTCAAATTGGACAACTGTTGAATGAACTGATTCATATTCCTATCGTTTGTAATTCATTGATTTTAATATGAAATACAATTATTTTGATGATTTTTATCGATCTTCAAACTTTTTAACCACACTGGGGCACGGGTACTTTGAACTTTTTGCTTGTTTTAATCAATTAGGGTTTCGTTGTAGCTTAGTGCGAAGTTCGTCTTAAGCCAGTATTATGCAGTCAACATTTATTCAAAATACGCTAACCCCGCATAAACTCATTACTTCAAAAAGGTCTTTTTACCAAACACTTAAAAAATCTGACCCTTCCACCAACTCAAATCTAGGTACCATTTTTTTAAATTTCCCATGGCTCTTGCCCTAACTATCGTATCTACAGTACTTTCATACTCTTTCAGTGTTTGAGGTTTTGGTAGATAGAGCTCACAGCCTACGCGTACACGCCCAATATCATTGCCTTGATAATAGTGCTTAATCTGTAAATCAAAATTGGCCGTTCGCGATGAGGTTCTCTCAAAATAGCAGGTATGCCAATAGTTCCCAACACTGACGTCTGTTGCCCCAGCCCGCATATCTAATTGCACACCACTGCGCCCAATATCAACGATATTCGTGAGTAACTCTTGGCCAGCGCCTAAGCCGACAATTAATTTAAATGACTCATCGACTGGTGGCACTACCCGAAAACTTCCCGACGTTGGATGTGATAGACCTCGGTAGGTAAATCACAAATAATATTGGCATTCTCATCAATCTTTAAATTCTTGCCAGTAAACTGGAACTTACCGGTATCCGTACAAACCACGAAGGTCTTGTGCGTATCAATCATCTTCGCTAAGATAGGGATAGGAATTTCCTCTGGTTTGAAGTAAAGCCCCTCAACTGAGTCCACATGCATCGCTAATGCAATATGCCCGTTAATCCAATCATCTAAGCCATAAATACCCACCGCCGGACGCTTTTGAAACTCCCGGTCCAGTAACCGAAATATATGCCTTTGCTCAACCCGAGAGTCCTCAGAAAATCTCTTTCGGCTTTCAGGAGGAAATATTTGCAGTGCCATAGTTTTAAATTGATTATTTACAGACTTGATTAAATGTCATCATTAAATCGGAATTTGGGTCAATGTTACCTTCCTTGGGGTTAAATCCACTCGCAGTTTGTAATGCGGGTTTACTCAAAGCATCGTATTCCGTATAGTTAATGCTTGACAGAGTATAGTAAGTTTTATGAACACAATCAAATACAATATTTGTCCGATTTGACTTCACCTTGGGAGAAATATCCGCTTTTCCTGGCTTAAAGTTTTTTAGCACCCACACTTTCTTCCAATCTGGCGGTAAATCCTTGATGGATGACTTAAAATAATACATGACGTAGTCTTTGCCATCTGCAACCTTCACTTTATCCAAATTCTCTTCTCGCCCAAAACTGGGAAGGGTGTAAAATAAGATCAGAAAAAAGATTTGTATTCTCATTTTTGCCATTTAAATTAATATTAACTCAATTATGGCAAATTTTATTCGATTCATTTGAACAAGATGAAATAAGGGTCCAATTACAATCAACTAAAGTTTGCAAGAACTATGGATGACAACACAATTTCAAGACAAAGACGCTATGTGGATATCGCGAGTTCTCTAGCCAATGCGAGCCATTTGTATAAAAAAGCTGCGGACGCCATGTTGGCAGGAGAAGACGAAAAAACCTACTATGCATGGGTAAAAGAGGCTAATTTGCTAGTTGATGATGCTTTTCCTGAAAAAGCGCCCCCCAAATACATCCCTGAACCCATAGCAACCAAGGGCTTTGACTGGAAAACCTTAACGCAGATATTGATCCCTGTCATTGCAATACTCGGTATCCTACTCTTTTTGGTTTTTTCTGGAACAACTGGGGACCTAACGAAAACATGGAATTTGGAAGATATCAAAAAAAATAGCCTCTACCCCAAACAGCCCCGACAAATTAACTAGTTCAGACAAGACAGCCGTATATATCTTTACATAACAAATCAAGGTGCATCATGAGTGACTTTTCAATAACTGATATTCGTATTGATGGCAAAAGATACTATGCTGTCGGTAAAGGCCATGACGACCGGGTTAGTTTTTATACAACAAACATCGCAGCAGCTCGGTTCTGGATCAGATCAGAAGAAAATGACCCCACCTTAATTAGACCTTTCCAAGATCCCCCTGCGGTAGCGAGTGTCGCCAAAAAGTCCGATGATTCAAATAAAGATACCGTAAATGATCCAACTGTCTCTGCAGATCCTGCACAGACCGCTAATCCGGCCGAAGATCCAGCCAGTGCTGCAGCCAATCCTGAGGGCAATACTTCCGAGGGTTCTGAGGAAGTTCCAAAAAAACCGGTGCGTATTAGCTAATTTCTGAGAAACGAAGGTCTGCCCTTATTCAGCTTTGTCTATATAACTTGGCTAAATGAGCCGCGTGTGCCTTAATTAGTCACGACTTGTTACGATTAATCAATGAGACCTGTCTGTAGTTGCTAAGCCCTGCAAAAAGCACTGATAGACTCTTACGATAGTAAATTGGCTAAGCTTTAATTACTTAGCCTTTATTAGCGGGAGTTGCGGGCTTAAAGTTAGACGCCGGGTAAATATACTCCGACCAGTAAACTCCCAGATCCAAATATTGTCATTAAATTTTTGATAACAACTCCGATTGGCAATACCAATAGAGTTGTAGGAGTAGGACATTAACCAACCCTTCGCATCTTTTCCATCTGCAGTTTTACAGATATCTGAAGTGATTACATACACTTCACCATTGGCTGTCATTTGACCAACAATTTCGGCGCGAACTAAGCACTACAAAAGATTAAACAAGCTAAAAAGATGTTCTTCATGGTAAACCTGTTCTTATTTCTATATTCCTAAAAAGCAACAAATTAATCATACATTTACTGAACGGATTAATGTTGGTAAGCGTTTAATGACCAATTACAATACCATTTCAATCCTCAAAGTGAGGCACAGGTCATGCAACCAATAAAATTGTTTGTTTTATTGATCTTCGGGTTCATAGCCCTATACTTTTTGATCGATAATACCGTATGTAATGGTATGAGTTATCACGACTATGCAGCCGGGATTGATCGCAGATTCAGTTGTCCTTGGCGTAAATGAAATTCGTAGCAAGAATTTTTAGCCTTTACAATTAGTCAACGGATATCAATCCTAGTATTAGGGTGGTGGCTCATATGAAAATTTTGCCATTTGTGTTATTTTAAAACGACTGGACGTATTGCTTGACCTTTGTTGCTTGACCTCCGTTTTATTTATACCTAACTTAACCGTAGTAAATCAATCAAAAAGGAGTCTGCGTGCTGTTAATTAGTTATCTTATCGTAGCTTTTTTGACTTTGATTCTCTCCTTGCAGTTTACCCTCAATGTCCACCGGGCAAAGGATAAAACGCAGCTCAGAGACCCAGGTGATGCTTTTACTTGTTTGGTGTTTTCAATCATCATTGCATTCTTTTGGCCACTGGTCGTTCTTTACTATTTCTACACAATCCCCCTAAAAGTTAAAGTTCCTCAAGCACCCCGTAAAAACGCCTAGAGTCCTTGATCTTTTTCTCGATCGAATACTGGTCTTCTCTAACTATAATTGATTTTACGAAC
>RFMZ01000216.1 GCA_009927445.1 Betaproteobacteria bacterium | reverse complement strand
TGCAGCTATCGATAATGAGTTTGCAGTAATGATCCACGCTGCACCATTAATCATCATAAGTGGTGCTGCAATCCATAAATTGGGGCAAGAACGACCCCAATTGCTGATGCGCTCAGGATGACTTGACCCATAAAAACCAACTGGTTTCGATCAAATCGTAGGCGCAACCATGGTAATTGAGCGCCAGATATTACAGCCCCAAAGCCAAGGCTAGACAGTAATAACGTAAATGTTCCAGCATCGCCAGAAAAGTGTTCTTTCGCGATGATTGGTAAGAGCGCCATGAGGGCTGAGGATTGCACAAAAAATAAAAAAATACGGATGAGCACAGCGCGCATTCGGCTGGATGATTTAACGTATTGAATACCCACCCGAATAGCTCCTAGGAAGCGCTCGCCTGGGAGCGTGGAGACATCAGCTTGGTACTTCCACTGCATAATAATGACGGTGATGGCGAGAGATAAAACCATGTTTAATGCAAAGACATATTCAGTTCCAGCACTAGCGATGAGGGCTCCAGCAACGAGTGGACCGATAATCCGAGAGGCATTCATTGCCATACCGTTGAGGGCAAGAGCAGCGGGTAATTGTTCCCGGTTAACTAAATCAGGAATAATGGCCGCGAAGACTGGCCAGCGCATCGCTAAACCAATACCATTCATAAAGGTTAGTACTAAAAGTAATTCGGCACTCAAAGATCCTACAAAAGTAAAGAAGCACAATAAGGCTGCAACACCCGCTAACCAGATTTGCGTTATCACAAAGTATTTTTTTCGGTTAACAATATCCGCTAGGGCCCACTTGGCAAGCCCATTAAAAAAACTGGTAGGTTAGACGCGGTCTGAATGAGGGCGACCATAATCGGTGAGTTGGATAGGGATGTCATCATCCAAGAGGCTGCCACATCGCTCATCCACATACAAATGTTTGAGGTCATCCATGCTAGCCAAAGCATCGCAAAAACCCTATTTTGTAGAGGTGTCCACCAAAGCTGTTGTTTTGTTAGGCTAGTAGCTGGAGATGGAGGGTTTGACAATGGAGTCCTAGGGTTATGTGCTAACTGGGATACGGTATGGTTACACTAGGACTTATTTTACTTGGACAATCTAATATCTTGTATAAATGAGTTGGTAGAGTTTGCAATATCAAAGGAATAGGATATGAGGGATAAAGAAATTATTCGTTTTTCAGCGACTCATTTAGCGCATTTGATAGCAAGCCGAGAGCTTTCTTGCTTTGAGGTGATGTGTGCCTACTTAGATCAGATTGAAGCCATTAATCCTGAAGTAAATGCCATTATTTCGATGTTGGATAGAGAGCAGTTAGAACTGCTCGCTCAAGTTAAAGATCAAGAAATAGGGCGGTATGACGTCTTGCCACCTTTATATGGCTTGCCATTAGCTCCGAAGGATTTAACCGCTACTCACGGTATTGTGACCTCTTTGGGCTCACCTATATTTAAAGATCAACGAAATGCAGTGGATTCGATTGTGGTGGAACGCATGCGTAGAGCTGGCGGTATTCTGATTGGTAAAACCAATGTTCCCGAGTTTGGACTTGGATCGCATACGTACAATACTGTCTTTGGCAGCACAAAAAACGCCTATGACCAGAGTAAATCTGCGGGTGGCAGTAGCGGTGGAGCGGCTGTTGCCTTAGCTTTAGAGATGTTACCTTTAGCTGACGGCAGCGATTTTGGTGGGTCGCTACGTAACCCAGCTGCTTGGAACAATATTTACGGCTTTCGTCCCTCGCGAGGGCGAGTCCCTCAAGGCCCTTCCTTAGAAGTGTTTTATGATCAGTTTTCAACCGAAGGTCCAATGGCTAAAAATGTACAAGATTTAGCCCTATTACTATCGATTCAGGCTGGATATGATGAACGCGCACCACTTTCGTTAAAGACACCAGAAGGTTTTAATCAAAATTTGCAGACAGATTTACGGGGTAAAAAAATTGCTTGGCTGAAAGATTTAGATTCCTATCTGCCAATGCAAGATGGCGTTATTGATTTATGTGAAAGTGGCTTAGGATACTTTACACAGCTTGGATGTGAAGTGGAGTTAGTAGTACCTCAGTTTAATATGGCTAGTTTGTGGCGGGCATGGAGTGTTTTACGCGCATTTGTAACGGGCAGTAAATTACATGCGTTGTATCAAAACCCTCTACACCGCTCCCAAATGAAGCCTGAAGCATATGGGAGGTAGAGGAGTCGATGAAACTGAATGCCCTTGATATCTACCAAGCCTCTCAAATACGTACTGGATGGGTAAAAGAAACGAATCGTTTATTTACAAAATATGATTTTCTAGTGTTGCCAAGTGCTCAGTTATTTCCATTTGATATTCGTTGGACTTGGCCTAAAGAATTGCCAATCAAACGATGGATACCTATCACCGCTGGATGGAGGTAGTGATAGGGCCCACCTTAGCAGGTTTGCCTGTATTAGCTGCTCCAGTTGGTTTTCATCAGGGCTATACCGATGGGGATACAAATTATTGGTAAACCGCAAGGTGACTTGGAGTTATTACAAATGGGTTTTGCTTGGGAACAAGTAGTTCCTTTTCATGAAACCCGACCAGCATTACTGCGTGGTTTGTAGCTAGTCATTGAAGGTTAGTAGAGGCAATATTTAACTTTGGTACCTGCCAAAGCGATATAGTAGTCCGCCGATACATAGAGTAGGATGAAACAAGCAAGGCTCAGAGAGGCATGAATACCAATCATGCCACCAACAAGTCCAACCGTAATTCCCGAACCAGCGCGCATGCCCATTGCCGCCATATTAAATAGGCCAATAGTTCGCCCGCGTAACTCAACAGGGGCATTAATTTGCACAATCGTTTGCGCCATGGAATTAAAAGAAAGTTCAAAAAAGCCGCATAATAAAAGAAGGGCAAGCGCTAAATAAAAATTGGTAGATAGGGCAAAGCTACCCAGCATGACACACCAGCAAATAGCTAGGATGAGGGTAGATCTTGGATTGGGTTTTAGTAGACTGCAGCTTTCTAAAATAAAACCAGCTATTAAAGCCCCAGCAGCATCTGCTGCAAGTAGCATGCTATAAAGAACCCCTGGATTGCCATGTCCAAGGCCTTCGGCAAATGCTGGCATTTGTGGTTGATAACTATTCCCAACGATAAAGGAAGTAGTTCCTGCCAGAAGAACCATAGAAACAATTTTAGGTTGCCCTGAAATATCACGAATAGTTTGGATGATGTCCTTTAAACCCCGAAACGCTCTTTTGACGGGTGCGGGAGTTGTTCTGAATTTTGGTCCATAAGGAGCCCGCCATAACCAAATGATCGTTGGCAAATAGATCAGTACATTAAATAAGAGTCCATTTTCTGGGCCAAGCGTGAGCATTAAAAGCCCCGACTGCTGGGCCAATCAATAGACCAAGGTAGCGGGCGTAGCCAAGAGTCGAACTGCGCTAGGCAGGGTCTCGGTATCGACAATTTCATAAAGCAGCAGTTGACTCGTGGTATGCCATAAAACACCAGAGCAGCCATGGATTACCAGAAGGACCATGGCATGCCACATTTCTAAGGTGTCTGTAATAAAAAAGTAAGCCCATCCAAGTGAGCAACTCATAAACATCAAAATACCAATTTGGATTAAGCGTCTTGGATCAAAGCGATCAGCTAGAGCACCTGCGGGTACTGAGAAAAATAAGAAGGGTAGCCAATGTGAAACAACTGCGAAGCCAGCTAATTCTGTTGAATGAAACTTTTGGTAGAGTAGCCAATAACTAATGACATGTTCAATATTATCTGCCATCATCGCCAACATGAAGGTCAACATGTGCCATCGAAACCCCACGAATTTAAGGGCAGCAAAGGACTTGATTGGGGTAGACATACTTCATTTAAAGCAACTTAATTAAAGCCCACCCGAAGCCTGGGTCTCCTGGCATGCTAGGAAAATTTCAGGAATATTCAGGCAACAACTTTAGAAAAGAAATCCCTCAGCTTATACACTCTGCATGGTTAGAGTTGATTCACGCAACCTCCTATCTTGGACGCGAATTCATTGAGCAAGGATTAAATTAGCTGGAAAGTTTATAATAAGGAATATTATTTCAAGACGGTTATATCAATGATTGATGTTTTAGTCGTAGGTGGAGGTAACGCAGCCTTATGCGCTGCTCTGACTGCTAGAGAGGCTGGAGTCTCAGTAATGCTTTTAGAATCTGCTCCGATTGAGTGGCGTGGCGGCAACTCCGTACATACGAGGAATATCCGTTGTATGCATGACGCCCCGCAGGATGTTTTAGTTGAAGCATATCCTGAAGAAGAATTTTGGCAAGACCTTTATAAAGTAACTGGTGGTCTGACAAATGAAAAATTAGCCAGAATTATTATTCGCGGAACTTCAACAGTTCGTGATTGGATGAAAAAGCATGGGGTCTTTTTTCAGCCGTCCTTATCTGGCACATTACATGTTGCAAGAACGAATGCGTTCTTTATGGGCGGTGGTAAAGCCCTAGTCAATGCATTTTT
>RFMZ01000190.1 GCA_009927445.1 Betaproteobacteria bacterium | reverse complement strand
CGTTCTACCTTGCATTAAGGACTCCAAGGCCCCTTGAACTTGGCGCTCTGATTCAGAATCCAGCGAAGATGTCGCTTCATCCAGAATCAGGATAGGCGCATTTTTATACACCGCCCTGGCTATTGCTAAACGCTGTCTTTGTCCTCCTGATAAGCGATTGCCATTATGGCCAATCACCGTATCCATCCCTTGCGGTAACTCTCGGATCATTTCAGACAGATTGGCAGCTTGGATAGCCTCAGAAACTCGCATACGATCGATATCTTTTGTATACACCGTACCATATGCAATATTGGCCGCAATCGTATCATTAAATAAAATAACATCCTGACTCACAAAACCCATTTGTCGACGTAAATCAGCTAAGCGATAGGTGTTAATTGGCTCATCATCTAAATAAATTACCCCCTGAGTGGGGCTGTAAAATCTTGGTACCAGATTCACTAAAGTGGTCTTGCCACTCCCAGAGGGCCCAACAAATGCAACAACTTCTCCCGGCGAAATCGTAATATCAATATCTCTGAGTACTTCCCTATTTTCCTGTATGACTTCCTCTAACTGCGGTTGCTGATAAGAAAACCCAACTCCCCTAAACTCAATCTTCCCCTTCGCTAAGGCGATCGGTAAAAGACTCTGATCCTGAATCGATTCCTCCGGCTGTTGATCCATCAACCCAAATATTAATTCAGCAGCAATTAAACCGCGCTGTAATGGTTGATTGACATCAGCCAAATGTTTTAATGGGGAAATAATTAGCATCATGGCAGTGACAAATGCCACAAACTCCCCGACAGTAGCGCCACCACTACTTGATTGCATGAGTGCAATTAATAACACTCCGGAAAGGGCAATCGATGCAACTATCTGAGTTAGGGGTTGATTGAGTCCACCCGCGACGGAAGCTTTAATAGAAAAACTTTTCAGTTTTTTTGCCATTTCATAAAAACGGTACATTTCATAATCTTGCCCGCTATTTAACTTGACTACCTTATGACCGGCGCTCGCCTCTTCTACCACATAAGCCAACTGACTCGTAAAATCTTGTTGCTGACGATTTAGTTTTCTTAAGCGTTTATTAATGAGTGCTACAAAGCCAGCAATAATCGGAAAGATAATGATGACAAACATCGTCAGTTTCCAGTTCAAATACAGTAAATATCCAAGTAAACCAATCACCGTGAGGGAGTCCCGAACTAAATTGATAGCCACAGTTCCCAATATACTTAAAACATTATTTACTTCAAAAACAACTGCATTGATTAAATGCGCGGCGGTACTTTTCTGGAAAAATTCAGTGGGTGCCAAAAGAAGCTTATGAAACATCTGTTCACGTAACACTAATAAAACTTCATTAATGACTCGATTTAATAAATAATTAGACAGAAACTGCGCAGCACCTCTGATTACCGCTAAACCGACTAAGAACAATGGCACCTGCCATAGTTTTTCGTTTAATTCGCCAGTAAAGCCCCGATCAAGCAAGGGTTTCATCAATGCTGGAATTGAAGTTTCTGTAGCGGCAACGACTACCATCGCCAATAAAGCCATTGAAATCATTGGCTTATGCGGCTTTAAATAGGCTATTACTCGAAAAAATAATTGTTCATTTTTAAGCTTCATATAATGAATTATGCCAACCTTCTTGTGCAATCATCCGGAATCATATTGCAAACCCTTTATTTTGACTTTTTAAGAACATAACCTCTCTTTCCTAATCTGATGAAGCAACACTCCTTCAAACGAATTCTAATCATTGCCACTCGACAAATCGGTGATACGCTCATCACTACTCCACTGATCCAACGAGCTAAAGAAATCTGGCCCGAAGCCCAAATTGACTTCTTAGGATTTGCGCATGCTAAAGATATTTTGCATGGCAATCCATATCTCCATCAAATTATAGGTACTAGCCAAAAACCAACGCTTCAAGAATATCTCAAAATTCTCCAAAAAATATTCTTTCAATATGATTTGGCCATCATTACACAACCCAGTGATCGCTCCTATATTTACGGACTCTTTGCTGCGCCCACACGCGTCGGTGTAGCCCATCCCGGAAAAGAGGATCATGGTTGGAAAAAATGGCTTACCCAGTACCAAGTCCCAATTGACTATTTTCAACAACATGTCATCACCGAAAAATTAAGACTCTTAACACCTTTTCAAAAAAATACGAATAAACCCACTGATTTTCTAAAGAATAGCCCGCCAGAAGTTTTTGTAACGCCCCCCATATCGGTCCATCTACCGATTGAAATTGCCGATATTTCTAAAGATGCCTTAGTTATTCACCCAACTCCACTCAATGCCTATAAGCGCTGGCCTACCGCGAACTGGACCGGCTTAATAGAACACCTAAGTCGTTTAGAAATTCCTGTGATTATCAGCGGCGCTAATACCTTGTCAGATCAAGAGTTGAATACCGAAATCATAGCGTCTCTATCCGAGTCAGCAGCTCAAACAGTCACAAATATGACCGGTAAATTAACATTGAGTGAGTTAGGAACCCTTCTCAAACATGCCAAAGCCTATATTGGCGTAGATACGGCAATCACGCATCTTGCGGCAGCCTGTAATACCCCAACTATCGCTTTATTTGGACCGACCCCGCCAAGCAATTTTGGGCCATGGCCAAACGGATTTCGGGGCGATCAGCCCTATTTAATTCGCGCGAGTAGCCAAACCCAACACCATGTCACTATCTTACAAGGGCCCCAAGCCTGTGTCCCGTGCCGGAAAGCCGGCTGCGATGACCATGCGAATAGTCCGAGTGCCTGCTTAAATGAATTAAGTCTTGAACGCGTACTGGCTGCGCTTGATACTACCCTGCAAAATTCACCTAAACGCGGTATTTGATCTCCGGCGGGGTCTGAATACCAAGCGTGTGTAACAAACTAGATAAGCCCTGAATATTTTTATCATCAGGATATACCGACCAATTTTCCGGGAATTCTAAAACACAAACCGCCCCCGGAAAACTCAAATCGGCCGTGATTGGTAAACCCTCTAAAGTCTTAACCGATAAATGAGCTGGCGTTGGTAAAAATTGCTCTTTAAAGTATTTTTCAATCCCTAATTTAAAACGATCAATATTCATCGACGAACTCATCGCAAAGTGAACACACTTAGCATATCGTAATCTGGCTGTGGCCATATTCATTCCAGCGACTACAACATGGCGAGTACTCCCCGAAAAATTCTCATTGGCGGGTAAGACCTTGGTAGAAATTTTTGCAATCAATAATTCATCTTCTTTAAAACAGCTTTTATACGTTTCATAGACGTCCTCATAGACGGTTAACTCGAACTGTGCCGAACTGTCATCAATTAAGATCGAGTGTATTACCCCACCTTTACTGGTTTTGTTAGTTCTTTGAGTAACTACAATTCCAGCCACAAGCTTCTCCCCACTAGAGACTGATAATTGACTCAAAGGTGTTCGAACAATATTTCTTACTTCTTTTTCGTAAGCATCAAATAAATGTCCTGACAAACAAAATCCCAAAGCACTTTTTTCTTCTTGTAAGCGTTTTTTATCTGTCCAATTAGCTACCCTCAGATATTCCGGATCACCACCACCTTCATCTCCAGGCATGGCAAATAAACTAGTCTGATGGACTGAGGCAAGGGCTTGCTCAGCGGCTTGCATGGCGTTTGGTAAGGTGGCGAGTAAGGTCGATCGGCCATGCATCTTTTCCGGAATAAGGCGATCAAATGCCCCTGCCTTAATAAAGGCTTCCATGGCCCTACGGTTTACAATCCGACGATCCACGCGTAAACAAAAATCAAACAAACTCACAAAAGATTTCTCTTGACGAACCCGAATGAGTTCATTGATTGCATTTTCGCCAGTGCCGCGGATCGCTCCTAAACCATAAGCAATTTTCATAGCAAAAGATTGGCTATCTTCGGCATCAATTCTCAGAGGCACAAAGCGATATTGCCCCGTATTAATATCAGGGGGTAAAATTTCAACTTGGTTCGCAACCGTATCTTCAAATAATACTTTTACCTTATCAGTATCATCGAGCGCCAAAGACAAATTTGCCGCCATAAACTCAGCAATATAATGCGCCTTTAACCAAGCAGTTTGATAAGCTAGAACGGCATATGCCGCTGCGTGGGATTTGTTAAAACCATACCCTGCAAAAGCCTCCATGAGTTTGAAAATTTCATCGGCTTTTTCTGGCGTCAAACCATTCTGAACTGCACCAGCAATAAATATCTTGCTCTGCTCAGCCATTTCTTCTGGCTTTTTCTTACCCATCGCCCGGCGCAATAAATCAGCCCCACCGAGTGAGTACCCCCCCACCATTTGCGCCATCTGCATGACCTGCTCTTGATACACCATAATGCCATATGTTTCCTCTAATACCGGAATCACGCGCGGATCAGGATATTCAACTACTTGACGTAAATGCTTACGCGCAACATAGGTTGGAATGAGCTCCATCGGACCCGGCCGATAAAGCGCAACTAAAGCAATAATATCTTCGAACCGATCTGGCTTGGCATCCTTTAACATACCCTGCATGCCGCGACTTTCTAATTGAAAAATGGCGACGGTATTTGCCTCTTTTAAAATTTGAAAAGCTTTTGGATCGTCCAGAGCAATATCCCCAATCGACCAACTATTTTTATCCGGATAAAGTGCCCGAATATATTTTTCAGCTAAGTCAATAATTGTTAGGGTGGTTAAACCAAGAAAATCGAACTTTACTAATCCAACTGACTCCACATCATCTTTATCAAACTGACTAATAACACCAGAACTCAGATCATCCTTGCCAGCTTGCGTATACAGTGGACAGAAATCAGTTAATTTACCCGGTGCAATGAGCACACCGCCAGCATGCATTCCAACATTTCGGGTTATTCCCTCTAACTGTTGAGCTAATTCAATTAACTGTCTAGCCTCCTCATTTTGATGATACAAATGATGCAGTTCAGGCGTCTCCTTAATCGCCTGTGCAATAGTTATTTGGACGCCAGGACGAGCGTCAATTAATTTCGAAATGCTATCAACAAAACCATAGGGCTGCTCGATTACTCGACCTACATCCTTAATCGCTCCTTTAGCTGCCATGGTTCCAAATGTCGCAATCTGACTTACAGATTCACTGCCATATTTATCCTTCACATATTGAATCACACGATCGCGACCTAATTGACAAAAATCGATATCAAAGTCAGGCATTGAGACGCGCTCAGGATTTAAAAACCGCTCAAATAGTAGGTTATATTTCAACGGATCTAAATCTGTTATACCTAAAGCATAGGCGACTAGAGAGCCAGCTCCAGAACCCCTTCCAGGTCCAACAGGTACGCCATTATTTTTAGCCCATGAAATAAAATCAGCCACAATTAAAAAATATCCCGGAAAACCCATTTGAATAATTGTCTGAATTTCAAAATCAAGGCGCGTAACATATTTTTCGGTTTGAGCTTGTCGCTCATCTATATTCGGGTATAAATAGACTAGACGCTTCATCAATCCGGCTTTTGCTTCTTGCCCTAAAAAGTTCTCTAAACTTTCGCCATCTGGAGTTGGAAAATCTGGTAATTGTGGTTTACCCAATATCAGCATCAAGTTACAACGCTTAGCAATTTCTACGGAGTTCTTTAAAGCACTTGGTATGTCAGCAAATAAGGTGCACATTTGCTCGGGAGATTTAAAATACTGCTCAGGTGTGAACCGGATAACCCGTCGAGGATTTCCTAAGCGCTCGCCATCAGCAACGCATACCCTCGCCTCGTGCGCCCGATAATCATCTGGCTTTAAAAATTGAATGGGGTGCGTAGCGACTAAGGGTAAATCCAACTGCACGGCTAATTGTGCTACCTGCGAAATATACAGTTCTTCGCTTTCTTGACCAGTGCGCTGGACTTCAATATAAAAGTTATTTGGGAAAATACTTGCCCATTCTTTTGCGTATTGCGTTGCTAAACTCAAATTTCCAGATAAGATGGTCGTGCCAATATCGCCTTGCATTGCACCAGATAATAAGATCAATCCCTCGGAGAGTAAAAATGGCTCCTGCTGGGCAAGACTTGATGTGCTACCTTGCGAAAACCATTCTGGACGTATTTCAGGCTTACCCAGTCGTTGATTTTCTAGGGTGGCTTTTGAGATGAGCTCGCACAGGTTTAAATATCCCCGCATGTTTTTCACAAGTAGTAGTGCTCGAAAAGGCTTCGTCGAATCCTTTGGATTATTAATCCAAACATCAGCGCCAGCTATAGGCTTAACTCCTTGTTGACGAGCGCTCGAATAAAACTTGACAAGTCCAAATAAGTTATTGAAGTCGGTCAGCGCTAATGCACCCATCTGAAAATGATTGGCTTGGGAAATCGCATCGTCTAGACGAACGATCCCATCCACAATAGAATACTCAGAATGCAGACGTAAATGGATGAAATTCGGAATTGACATACCTTGATTTTAACGATGTCTAAGAGCAATTACCGTGGTCGCTTCGCCCCCACGCCCAGTGGGCTTTTGCACGCTGGATCGCTCGCAACAGCACTAGCTAGTTGGTTAGATGCCAAAGCAGCTCGTGGTATATGGCTTATCCGGATCGAGGACCTTGATTTACCCCGTGTTGTAACTGGCGCAGATCAAGCTATCTTGCAACAATTAGCCTTGTTTGGAATGACGAGTGATGAACCAGTTGTTTTTCAATCCCAACGCCAAAATAGCTACAAAGAGCAACTTGAAAAACTCCATTTACAGGGCCTGACCTATCCTTGTAGCTGCTCTAGAAAAGAGATTACCCACCTCATACAAGGACAAAATGGTTCCCATTCACCCACCCAAGGATTGATTTATCCTGGTACCTGTCGAACCATTACCCCATGGATTGACCCCCTCGAACTGAATCATTGCCAACTAGCAATCCGAGTTCGCATTCCAAGAGATGATCAGCACCAATTACTCAGACAAACAGTTGGCGACTTTGTGGTGCGCCGCGCAGACCAAATCATGAGCTACCAATTAGCTGTAGTCACGGATGATGCGCAACAAGGTATTACGCATGTGGTTCGGGGAGCTGATCTATTAGATAATGTGGCGCGGCAGGTATGGCTCCAACAAGTTCTGCATCTACCCTTAGTCCACTATCTGCATATCCCACTAGTACTCAGTCCACAATCAGAAAAATTAAGTAAACAAACCATGGCTCCAGCAATTTGGCCCCCAAATCTATTAGCGACTTTGCAATTTTTGTACTCAGCAGCAAGTCACCTTGGCATCCAGATCCCCAACCGCAATATACAAACAGTTCCGGAGTGGTTGCAAAGCGCTGTCTTAGCTTGGCCTGATCGCCAACCACCTGGCGCAATTACTTTTTAATACCGCCTAACAGAGCTCCCAAGCCTTTCGGAGAAATAGGTCGCTTACTTGGTGAACTAACCGCAAAGGCAACCTTATCTGAAGTAGTTTTAGTACTGGCTTGATAGGGCATATAAAAAAATGGGTCACTCGAGTTAACATTCGAGATATCTGGCAACGGAATACGCACCAATGTTTTTTTTGTCAATTTTTCTATATCAACTAAAAATTTCATTTCTGACTCGTCGACTAACGCAATAGCATCGCCCTTGGCGCCGGCTCTTCCAGTGCGACCAATGCGATGGATGTAATCCTCAGCGTTATAAGGTAATTCATAATTAATCACGCAGGGCATGCTAGGAATATCCAAGCCTCGCGCAGCAACATCCGTTGCCACTAAAGCATCTATTTCACCTTTTTTAAAGCTATCTAGAATACTCATCCGCTCAAGTTGGCTTTTATCCCCATGTATGGCAGCAGCTTTAATTCCAACATTTTCCAGTGCGCGTGACAAACGCGCACAACCAATACGGCTATTTGAAAAAATAATGCACTGCTCAGACAAGCCCTGACGCTTGCGCGTCAGTAATACATTTTGTAAAGCCTTTAACTTATCATGCGTACTCACTAGATGAATAATCTGTGTAACCGTATCCGCACTGGCATTTTGACGAGAAACTTCGATAGTTAAAGGATTTTTTAGGTAGCTTTGTGCTAATTTTTTAATTTCAGCTGAAAAAGTTGCTGAGAAAAGCACTGTTTGTCGCGACGTTGGTATTAACGACATAATTCGTTGTAGATCTGGCAAAAAGCCCATATCTAACATACGATCTGCTTCATCTAATACTAAGACCTGAACTTGCGATAAATTGGCCGTTTTTTGGGATATGTGATCGAGCAATCGTCCAGGAGTTGCAATCAAGAGTTCAACACCAGCCCGCAACTGAGCAGTTTGAGAAGATATATCTACTCCGCCAAAAACAACCGCTGTTCGAATATCCGTATATTTCGAATATTTAAAGGCATTCTCAGCGACCTGATCACTTAATTCACGGGTTGGCGTTAAAACAAGTGCCCGAATTGGATGCCTAGCAGGGGAGGAGCTCGTACTTGCAAGTGGTAGAATTTTTTCTAAAATAGGCAATATAAAGGCTGCTGTCTTACCAGTTCCAGTTTGCGCCGCTCCCATCAAGTCTCGACCGGCTAAAACATGCGGAATTGCCTTTTCTTGAATTGGGGTAGGTAATGTATATCCTTGTTCTAAAACAGCCTTCAATATCTGATTTGATAGGCCAAACTGCGAGAAATCAGACGGCACCTCGGCTAATGGCTTAGCTTCTAGTTCCACTTCTGCTCCCACTGGTTTTTCCATTGGTGTTTGCGCTGGTGTTTCCGATTTTAGCTCCGTCTGTGTTTCTAATTGCTGATCCAATGCTTGCCGTTCCTCTGTATCCGCCCCTTTAATGGGATTTTGTCCTAAGGGTATCGCGGAGTTGATCTCTGAAAAAAGTGGATCGATATTGAATGATTTATTGTTCACAACCTCATATTATGAGGCCTAAACTCATTTAGTGCCTAAACTGGCGATACCAGCCTTGGCAATCTGGGCATCATTTTCAGACTTCACGCCAGAAACTCCAATCGCGCCGATTGTATGGCCATCAACGACAATATTGACGCCACCCTCTAAAACGCCATGAAGCACTGGGGTTGCCCCTAAAAAAGCAGTCCTACCTTGGTTAATAATATCCTCATAAATCTTTGTCTCGCGGCGCCCTAGAGCGGCTGCTCTAGCTTTTTCCTGAGCAATATAGGCTGTAACAGGAGCAGCGCCATCGCGACGTAACATTCCTAACAAATGCCCTCCGTCGTCGACAACGCAAATTGTCACAGCCCAGACATTTTCTCTGGCACAGGCCTCGGCCGACTGCAATATAGCGCTTACATCAGCTTGTGTTAAATAAGTTCGGTTGGCTGGCATCATTTTCCTTTAGCATCTTTAAGATGATTGACGATTCTGAGCACTTGTCCGTGAATAATCCGCTTGCAGTAGGCTTGCTTTCAGTAGGCTTAAATGTGAACCGTTTTAAACTACCAAATATTCTAACAACTTAATACAACAATAAAAAAATGGCGTATCTATCCCCATGAATTTTATATAGATACGCCATAAACGTCATCGGCTTTACATCAAACTGTTCGATGTGTTGCTGCGAATAATTTGCGCACTAGCCTTTAATAAACCAAAATACTTAGCATGAATATCCTTATCTACAGCTAAGGCCTTGGTTAACCCGTCGGCAATCACGCAACTGGGTGCCTTAACCACGTACGTCCATAAATCATCGATTGATTGACCCGATAGAGGATTCACTAAATGACTTATATGACGATTACCAATATTTTTCTTACAAAAAGAAGTTGAGGAGACTGCTAATGCCTCATCCTGAATTTTTCCTAAAGGACTGTAGGTTGACTGATCTCGTACATCACGTAAAGAAATTAGCTCTTGCTCTGGACCGAGACTGCGAATGTCACCACCAGCATTAATCAATGCTCTTTCAATGCCAAACCGGCTCAGTACTTGAATCCCACGATCAATTGCATACCCCTTTGCAATCCCTCCCAAATCCAGCATTACAGGTCCAATCAAACGAATTTGAGCTTGATTTTCAATGAGGATCGAAGCTAAACATGACCGCTGCATATACAAATACTCCTCCTCACTCATTTGCCCAGGTAATAATCCCCAAGCCATTAAGTGATTACCAATACCACAGTCAAAAGATCCTCCAGTTTGTATAAATAAATCTTTTGCAATTTGCAAAACCTCTAAGGTCCAAGGATGAACTTCAATATTCATATATTTTTTGGCTAGGGAAATCTGATTAATGCGCGAAACATCACTATCCATGTCATGAAATGACATTAAAGACTGAACCTGCTTCATCTCACTAAAAACGATTGAAATAATGTATTGATAAAACTTCTCCCTGTCCTTCGTTAACTCCTCTTCTTGACCGATATCCTTAATTTTCACGACCACGAAAGTTCCCATGAGGGGCTGACAACGTATCATAGTTGTCTCCTTTTCAAAATAGCATCATGCATTACCATGAGGCGCTTCACGCCATCTGTAAGATGCTTTGATGACAAAGTGGCGCCAGCGATATTTTCAATATCAACCCGTAACTTAATAGGATCCTTTATTGACTTGCCAATAAACTGCTGACGCCATGATTTATCTTTTACTTCGCCACCATATGACTCGTTATATTGCATGATTTCAACACCACGAATCCGACCATTCTGATCAATCCCCACCGCATATTTGATCATTTCATGCTTTCCGACTACCTCATCGACAATAAACCATGATCCATCGCCAACATGCCATACCTCTTTTGGATTAAAGGGGTGCCTCACGCCTGATATTTTTCTCATCTGATAAATCAGTTCTGGATTTAATTCAACAGGGTGTCTAACCATATAGGATTTCGGGAATAATACCTCCTTAGCTTGCTCAATCGATAAATATGTTTTTGCTACAACCACATTACAGATGATCGGCGTTAATGCTACAACTGGTAATACGGCCAAGGTAGTTTTTATATTCATTAAAAAGGTACCCCTACCTTTACTAAATACTCATTTCGGCCGTGTCCATCCCAAACTTTCCCATCTGAACACTCCGCATCACCAGGCTCCCAACAACTCCCTCCAATTTGAGTCCGCATCGCTGCTGTTAACCACCAATTTTTACTTGCGTAATGAATATTAGGACCAATGAAATGGGCTTTTTGAGTCTGTCTATTCAAGTGATAACCATCAAAATCGTTATGAAATCGATACTCTAAACCTAAGCTCCAACTAGGTGCTACCCGATAAGTAAAACCACCAACAAAGTCAAAGACTGTCTCTTTAATTGGTTCATCATCAAATTTTAAACGTTCAATTTCATACACAAAATTTCCAACTACCTGTAATCGATCGTCAATAAAATTTGATTGCAATATAACGCGTGCTTCAATGGCATCTTTTAATTTTCCGATTGTCGGCTCTAAATACAACCCAACACCAACAGCTTCTGTAACTGGATTTGTGATCCTCCATATACCCTCCAGAGATACCCCATCAATTCCTTTTTTGGAATAACTATCACTTAATCCAGCACTTCCTGGCACACCATATCCTGCCGTACAAGGGTTTACACCCTGATCACATGCGTCTGGGTTCGTAAAATTTTTAGCAGCATTAATTGAATAACTATTAAGATACCCAGCAATTTGAATATTATTACTTAGTCCATATGCCAGTTCCGACCTGCCATACCAGTAATCATACGTTCCACTTGCCTGCCCTCTGGTTAATTGCAAGCGCTGCTCAATTTCCCATGTTCCTTTTGGTTGAAGATCTAAGCTGTAAATCCAACCGAAATTACCTTCACCAGCATGCGTTATTTGCACTGATAAAATTGCGCCACTCAGCGCAATCAGAAACTGTTTTAATTTACTGAGTATTTTTTTGGGTGGTGATTTTTTGACTGCCTTTAGATCTTCTTTTAAAAGAGGCTGTTTGGTTTTACTGACTCTGGC
>RFMZ01000091.1 GCA_009927445.1 Betaproteobacteria bacterium | reverse complement strand
TGGAGGTGATGCTGGTGGCAGTGGTGGAGGTGCTGCGGCTGGTGGAGCAGCAGCTGGAGGTGATGCTGGAGGTGATGCTGGAGGTGGAAGTGGAGCGCCTGGGGGCACAGCAGGTGAAGGAGCAGGAACCAGTGTGGAGGGTAATCCTGGAAATCAAGGTGCAAAATTGTTAGATTTAATAGAACAAGAGAGTTTACTAGCGAACAAAGAAATACAGGATTATTTAAGTAATTTAATAAAGCATTCTTATGAATCAATAGATAATGGATTAATTGAAGAAATTACTGCTGATAGCTTTAATTTAGCCTTAGAGTTAGAGCAAAGAAATTTCATTTTTGAAATAGAAGACTTCTTCGCATGAAATTTATTAAAAACGGTATCAACTTTTCGGTAATTTTTTTTAGTATCGTATTCTTATTTGGAATAAATAGTTGTTCGGTGACGCCTAAATTGATTGCGGTTGAAGATATTAAAGAAAGAATAGGTATTGACAAACAAGTTATTGAAGAAAATCAACAAATACCAACAGAAAAAATTAGTTTAAATGAGTGTATTGCGCGAGCTATTAAATATAACTTTGATGCTAAGCTTAAATTGATGGAAATATCTTTAACTAATACAACGCTTGATTTGTCAAATCTTCAGCTCTTACCGCAACTGGCATCATCAGCAGGATATTCAAGTAGAAGCAATACTGCTGGATCACAATCTAGAACTTTACCTGGTGGAGAGCCAACAGGAACATTTTCTAATGCTGAGGATCAAGAAAAAGTACTCCAAAGTTATGCAATTTCATGGAATATTTTAGATTTTGGGGTAAGTTATATAAGATCAAAGCAGGTTGCGGATCAAGTATTGATTTCCCAGGAAAGAAAACGAAAAACACTCCAGAATCTAACAGATGATGTAAGGTTTGCATATTGGAGAGCTTCTGCAGCTCAAGAGCTTGTACCCCAGATAGATGCCTTAACAAATAGGGTAAAAGTTGCATTAGATAGATCAAAAAATACTGAAGATAAAAGACTTTTACCACCATTGCAGGCTCTCAATTATCAAAAGAGTTTAATTGATACCATGCAAATTCTTAATTCTAGACGGCAAGAGTTATTATTAGCAAAAAGGGAGTTAGATGTTCTAATAGGATTGCCATCAGGATCAAATTATCAATTAGAGCAATTTCAATCCTTGCCAAAATTGCCTAATGTCCCTAACGATATTAAAGCACTAGAAAATGATGCTTTAGCTAATAGGCCAGAATTACGGGAAGAGGATTATCGAAAAAGAATTAGCGAACTAGAAGCTAGGCGTGCTCTGCTTTCATTACTGCCAGGAATTGAAGCATCCTATGGAATGAGGTATGACTCTAATTCATTCGCGTTATATGATTCGTATTCCAATGCCGGCTTAACAGTGTCTGGCAATCTTTTCAAGATATTTTTTGCTCCTACCGTTTATAAGAATGCTAAGGCTCAATTAGAAGTGGATGATGCTAGGAGATTAGCTTTATCTGTCTCGGTTTTAGCGCAAGTGCATTTAGCTACATTGAAATATAAACTAGTATTGGTTGATTACGATACCGCTTCTAGAGGCGTAGAAATTGACGCTAGAATTCATAAAATTGTCAATGCAGGATTAACAGCCAGGACAGAAAGTGAACTAGAGGCGATTAGAGTTGAATCAAAGTTGATTTTAGCTAAGGTTCTTAAATATAGTGCATATGCCTCTGCACATGCGGCTTTTGGTCGAATTTTAAACTCTGTTGGATATGACACTTTCTCATCAATCAAAAATGATCATGATTTAACTGAGTTATCAGCTATTCTTCATAAAAATATTGATGTTTGGTACCAAAAAGGTTTATATCCAGAAGACTCATTAAATTTAAATCCAAACATAAAGAAAATATTAATGCAACCGGAAGGAAATACTGATTTAGATAAAAATATAGTTTTTGAATTTAAAAAAATATTTCAAGATAGTAAAACTATTGTAAATAATTCTCAAGATGATGAAATAATAGAAATTTCTTATTCGACAGAAAAAGAACTGTTGTCTTCAAATCTCACTAAGTTAAAAATAGAATTCTTTTTTATAAAGAATAAAGATGCCGAAAGAAAGAGTATTTCGAAATTAGAGTTTATATTACCTGACAATATTGACCAATCAATACTTATAGCAATTTCTAGAGCATCTGTTGATTTGATGCAATCTAACTTAAATAAATTTTATAGTAATAGTATCAATTAACCCATCTTATGTCTAAAATATTTAATAATTTAATAATTCTATTATCTTTAACTTGTTCTTCAATATTATTTGCCCAGATTAATAGAACAAATTCTGGAGAAATAATCAAAGAAGTTGGAAAAACCACCCCGCAAAGTATTGCAACCCCTGATAAATCAAGTATACAAGTAATAAGAGGACTAGTTCTTTCTCAAACAGAGACAATTTTGTCATCGCAAATGAATGGCAAAATTACAGCAATTCCATTTGGTTTAGGTCAACAATTTGCTATCGGAAGTAGCCTTGTGGTTTTTGATTGCGATGAAAATAATGCTAAGTTAAAAGTAGCAGAATCTGATGTTCAAGGTGCTCAGTTTTTTTATGAATCTAGAATTCGTCTTCAAGGTCTCCAATCAGTAAGTGAACTAGAAGTTGCGCAAGCTGCAATTGCTCTCAACAAGTCTAAAGCCCAGCTAGATTTTGCTAAAACACAAGTGAATTACTGTAAAGTTACTGCTCCTATTAATGGGCGGGTAGTGCGTCAAAAGGTAAAAGTTTTTGAGAATGTGAATACTGGCCAACCAATACTCGAAATTGTTGACCCTAAAAAATTAAAAATTATCTTTAATGTTCCATCAAATTTGATTAAACAAATTGAGAAAAATAGGGGTATTTTAATTTTTGTTGATGAATTACAAAGAGAATTTCTCGCCAGCATTAAATCTATCAATGGCCGCATTGATGCGGTAGGACAAACGCTTGAGGTTGAAGCATCTTTTACGAATGATGTAACCAACCTAATTACACCTGGCATGGCAGGTAATATAACTTTATTGACCCCTGAGCAAGAGCTTAAAATTAAAGCAGAAACATTAGCGAAGAAGCAGGCAGAAGAAGCCGCAACTTTGAAAGCTCAAGAAGAGGCTAAACAAGTTAAAGCAGAAGCTCTAGCGAAGAAGCAAGCGGAAGAAGCTGCTGCTTTGAAGGCTCAAGAGGAAGAGAAAAAACGAATTAAGGCTGAGGCTTTAGCAAAGAAAAAAGAGGAAGAAGCTGCTGCTTTGAAAGCTCGTCAGCAAGAAGTAGAAAAAATTAAAGCAGATTTAAAAATTGCAAACGAAGAATCCCAAAAAGCTAAAAAAAGTATGTTTGCGAAAGAAGTGATTAGTCAGAAAACTGAGGAAGAAATCCTATTTCTAAAGCGTAAGCAGAGGATAGAAAAAAAACAGCTAGACGAATTGCAAATCTTAAAATCACAGTCAGATTCTAAAGAAATCTTATTAAATAATAAGCTTAATGATAATAAAGTGTTATTGAATCGTAAACAAGACGAAAATAAGATAAAAAAACAGGCACATGATAATGAAATCCAAACCATTGATTCAAAAGTAAAAAAAATTACTGAATCTATAAACCTTCTTAAAGCAAAAAAATTAGAACTTATTGAAATACAAAAAGAGGCAGAAAAAGCGACAAATGATGCATTAGCAAGAAGTCGAACTGAAAATAATCTATTTAATATTGCCAAAGGTAATGAAGTAGAAATGACATTGCAGTTTAACAAGTTAAAGCAAGGTGAAAAAAAGCAAGATAATAATTCTTTGATAAGAGCCCAAGCTTTGGTTTATCAAGCACAAGATAAAACTATTCAGGCAAAAACAGCCTTTAATATTGCCAAAGAGAATGAGAAAAAGAAAATTGAAGAAGAAAAAGCCACCAGTCAACAAGTTGAAAAAGTGTTGCAATTAATAGCCCAAGAAGAAGTAAAAAAAAATAGAATAGAAGAAAAAAAATCTATAAAAAATGACATATTTTTAAAGCAGCAAGTTGATGAGTTAAATACTTTAAATTTTTTAAAGGCCCAAGAAAGTACGTTGAATAAATCAAAAGATAGTCTTACAAAAATTCGGAATGCCGAATTCACAACTTTAGAATTAAGTATGAAAAATTTTGATCAAACAAATGAACAACTTCGATTTAAAGAAGAGAATTTAAAAAAATTACAAGAAGAAGCAATTCGAGCAAGAAAAGAATTTAATATTAAATCTAGCGTGGAATTACAAAAAAAGACCCAATTAGATGGTATAGAAAATGGTAAGAAAAAATTATCCGCTGATGATAAGGAAAAGAAAATTGGTGCTAAAAATGACTCTATTATTAAAGAGCCATTAAATCTTCAAGAAGAATAATATTTTAAATGCATGAGTGAATTTTCCAATAACCAAAATCGTGAAAAAATTATCTCTTTAATTTTTCAAATTGAAAGATCTATTAAGCGTGCAGAAAATGAGGCGGGACTCGAATATGTTATTGCTAATCAAATAAAACCATTAATCCCTTATAAATTATTGGCCATATGGAGATCAAGTGATCATAGAAAAGAAAGAGTCAGTGCATTATCTGGGGTTGATAGTTTTGATGAAAATCATCCTAATTATGATTTTTTCCAATCTTTTGGTAAGTTTTTTTTCGAAAATCAAAAGAAAATACTTTCTATAAATTACCAAGAATTAAACAATGAATTACAAATTATGGGAGGTGAGTTTAAAGGCAGCTTTTTTCTTTGGGCTCCATTGACTTGTTTGCCCCTTAATGCTGGCGGTCTTATTTTTTTAAAAGAGAGCCCATGGCAAGAAGTAGAAATAAATCTTGTGAAAATGATTGTTGAGTCATGTGCTTTTGGTTTATGGGCATGGAGACGAAATAACCAACAATTTCAATTTGTAAATAGATTAATAAGCCAGCCTAAAAAAGTTGCTATCGCAACTTTAATAGTTTTAGTAATTGGCTTTATTCCGATCAAGATGTCTGTGATATCACCAGCCGAAGTAGTCGCTCAGGATGCAAATCTAATCTCTTCCCCTATTGATGGAGTAATTTCTAAAATTCACGTTCAACCGAATTCCGAAGTGAGTGAAGGCGATTTGTTAATTTCATTAGATAAAAGCATTTTTCAAGCACAAAAAGATATTGCTGAGAAGAGTCTAGCAATATCTAGCGCTGAATTACTAAGAACTACAACAAAAGCCTTCACAGATGATGAAAGCAAAGCTGAATTAAGAGTGCTCAGATCTAAATATGAAGAAAAATATGTTGAGCTAAATTCGATTAATGAAAAATTAGAAAGGTCAGAAATTTTATCTCCTAGGAAAGGAGTTTCTATCTTTAATGATGTAAATGATTGGGTAGGAAAACCAGTTGTAACTGGTGAAAAAATTATGTTAATTGCAAATCCCAAGTTGTTGGAAATAAAAATTTTAGTATCAAGTGAGGATATGATTGGTTTTGAAAAAGGGGCGATAGTAAAATTATTTTTATCTTCCTCTCCTCTAGACTCTATAGTTGCTTCTATTGAAAGCATTAGTTATGAGCCAAGTCAAGATGCTAATGGGGCCTTTGGTTTTATCGTAAAGGCCAAAATTACCGACGTTGACATGAATTTACGGATTGGACAGAAAGGTTCTGCAAAAATTTATGGTGATAGAACAGTTCTAATTTATTATTTATTAAGAAAGCCAATGATTTTTGCTAGAAGATTTATAGGGCTTTAGTAAATGATAGATACTGGCATTAATATAGAACCATTAAGACAAGATTTAAAAATATTTAAGAATGATAGGCAAAAAGATGGAACGCCTAGCTGGTTAATTTATGATCCTTTAAAAAAAAATTACTATCAGATTAATGCTTTAGAATTTTTAATAATCTCGAATTGGCATTTATTAGATCCTGAAAAAATAATCTTAAAAATAAAAAAAGAGACTACATATTTTCCAACGTTGAATGATATAAAAGAAGTTGCGAATTTTTTAAATTTAAATGGGATAACGCAAACTCTTTCGTTAAATAAGAAGTTTCCAAATTCTTTAATGAAACTATTGTCAAGTAATTTTGATAATTTATATTTTTTTAAAATACCATTATTTAATCCAAGTAAATTTTTAGCTAAGTTCGACTGGCTAAGTTCGATTTTATTTAAAAAAAGCTTTTACTATATCTTTACTATAATTTTATTTCTTTCACTTTATTTAATCTCAAGGGAATGGAATGGCTATAAGAATCAATTTAGTTATTTATTGACATTAGAAGGTGCGATTTTAGGTTTTATTGCGTTACTTTTATCCAAATTATTCCATGAGTTTGGCCATGCTATAGCCGCTCGTCGCTTTGGTTTAGCTGTAGAAGAAATGGGCGTTAATCTAATAGTTTTTTGGCCTATTTTTTACACGGATACAACCCATGCTTGGAAATTGTCCAGTCGTTCTCAAAAGATTATCGTCGATTCTGCTGGAGTAATTGCGGAATTGATGCTGGCCATCCTATCAACTTTGCTTTGGTCAATTACGCCAGATGGTTACTTCAGGGGGATGCTATGGTCTCTATCTTCTACTACTTGGTTAATAACCCTATTTATTAACTTAAATCCCTTAATGAAATTTGATGGCTACTATTTATTATCAGACCTCCTTGCTATTCCAAATTTAATGTCAAGATCCTTGCTTGTTTTTAAGATCAAACTTAAAAATATATTTTTTAAACCTAAAGAAATAGTTTTTGAAAGAAACTTTATTCCTTTTTTTACTTTTTATGGGGGGGTATGCTGGCTTTATAGGTTTTTCTTATATTTGGGTATTGCTTATTCGGCATATATATTTTATTTTAAATTTTTAGGAATATTGCTTTTTTTACTAATTCTTTTAAAGATGATTTTTATTCCTTTATATTTAGAATTAACCCAAATATTTGTTATTAATAAAGCCTCTTTTACTAAGAGAGGCTATTTAATATGTTGTCTCTTAGTATTATTTTTTCTTCCTTTGCCCTCAATTTTGAAATTACCAGCTGTAGTAGTAGGGTTGCAAGATTCGCTAATATACTCTCCATTTTCAGCGAAAGTTTCAACTATATTCGTGGGTGATGGAGATTTTGTCGAAGCAAATCAACCGCTAATTCAATTAGATAATCCCGATTTGATTTACAAAAAAAGAATCACTATAACAAAATTAAATGGGCTTTTAGATTTTCAAAAAAGCGAAATAGCGAATCAGTCATTTTTAGAAAAGAACCAAGTAACTACTCAAAGAATAGCTGAATTAGCTAGTGAATTAGAGGGCTTAGAAATTCAAATTAATAGATTATTAATTCGCTCAAATTTTTCGGGTTATGTTAGGGATTTAAATCAAGACTTAAAGGTTGGAGTCTGGGTAAAAAACTCAGATTCTCTTTTAAAAGTTGTCAATGATGAAGAGCTATTTTTTGAGACTTATGTTCATGAAGATCAATTATTGAATTTGAGAAATGGCACATTGGGTAAAGCATATTTTATTAATAATATTTTTAACTCTATTCCCGTAAAGGTCATTGATATTGATAAGGCTAGAGTTATTGAATTTAATCGATTAGCTCTCTCTGTTGATTATGGTGGAAATATCCCACTTCTAAGAAGTCCTAAGGGTTCATTTGTAACCCATGGATCCTATTATAAAATAAGATTAATGCCACTTAAACTTATTAATCGTGATGATAGTTCTTATACAGCTCAAGTTGTATTGGATAATGGTTGGAATAGTCTACTTGGGCAGTATTTAAGTCATGTTTTTTCTATCATAATTAGGGAAAGTGGATTTTAGTGGATTGAAGTTCTAGTAATGTCATATCACCTGTTGGAGAATACTGGTTGGCATAGTATGTTTCATAGAGGTTGAACTAAGTTTTGCGTAAATCGTTTCTTTATAATAAATTATTTGATATCTTTGGCTAGATTAAATTTCATTCTATTTTTGAATCTTTGGCCCAACCAATAGGCCCACGCATAAACCGTTCGAACTCTGGATTTGGTTTGGGTTTGATTGGGAAACGGCTTTTTGGTGTTAATCCCAGTTCATTCATCAACATGACTGCTTTTGTTATCGATTTATCCCGAATATCAACATGATGATTTTTACCCGTCACACCATTGTGATGAATCACGACTAGGCCGTGCTTTGCAATTTCTTGGCAACAAGTTACAAAAGTCTCTAGAACCTCTGCAAGCATTGCTAGGGCGTGTTTGTCTTGTTCGGTACTGCTGCCATAGGCATCCCAGAGATATTGCGAGGCCTCCTCTATAAAGGCGTATTTATCCCAAGTCTTGGGGTCTTTAATCCACCTAGCTAAGGGGATTTGTTGTAATACCACTTCGGATTCTTCAATTATTTTCATCGAATCTAAACTCCATCTGTTGGTAAGGGGAATACCCCTGTTTTAGAATGTGCCTCTTGCGAAAATTTGCTCCCGCACTTGCTTTGGTTGAAGCGTCACATGTTTTAGTTTCTAAGGTTGTCGTTATAAGTGCTTGGTTACGTCTACCGGCCTGCCCAGCATTAAGAATGGTGACGATGGGATAGGCGCCTTTTAGCGATGCTAGTTGAATTAGTCCTGCGAAATGCAACCTCTTTAAGCAGCTTTGTCTAGACTGCCTGGTGAGTCCTGAAAGTAGGTCAATGTTGTGATCTACCTTAAAAGTGTAAGAACCATTGATTCCTACATAAAACCAGAGTGATTGGGCAATTATCCCTGTTGCGGTGCCAAGTTTATTGGCCCTATAACTCCACAAATAAGGTATTGGACCCATAGTAAACAGATTTGATTTATTTTCCATATTAATATTAATAAAAGATATATAAGATTGGACGGGTGTTAAGTTGGTTAACAGGAAGGTGTTAACTTGCTAACTCCTCACATTGGACAGTTTGAAGGATTGTCATTACTTTCTCCCAAAACTCTGCTGAGTCACCTTCAAGAAATCTCTGGGGATAGCGCAAAACTTTTGCGTCACTGAACAGCGCAAATCCTGAAAGTAATTTCTGACTCGCAAGACTCATGCATGCTTGTGCAATTACCACATGCTTCTCAATGAAACCCTCAGGCGCTTGGATTAAAACAGCATCGTGTACGGGGGCGCACAAAGTAATGCCATTTTCCACCATCAAAATACATGCAATCCTTAATAACTCAGAAGCATTAGCCTGCATAGGAAAGTTACGTAGACTTCGTGGATTGATGTCTGATTGAACATGTAGATTCCAACCATATAAAGTGCTTACTCTATTTGCGCTGACGGTATGGTTATAACAATTATCCGACCAATCCCAAAACTTACAGTAAATGCGGCGGTGCATATCAAGCAATTGCTTGGCGCGTATTTTGGGTTGTTTAATACGAAGGGCTAAAGCATCAGCCCCCATACCATATTGGGTTGCTAAGACACATTGCTTATATTGTTCCCGCTCAGCATTATGTGAATTTTTAGTAGCATATTGTGGAACCGCCCCCGCTTGCTTTGCAAATGAAAGGTATGGGTCACCACTCATATAGGCAGCTTTCATATTGTCATCATTAGATAATGCAGCAGCGATGCCGAACTCTTGTTGTGACCAATCAATGTAGGCGATAGGTAATCCTGGCTTAGGCTGGACTAATCCGCGAGCCCATTTACTCAGTCCAAAAACGAACTTATTAGTAGATGGTTGATTACGACCAGTAATCGAGCTAAAAGGTGAAAGTAGGCAACGATTTCGTCCATCCAACCCCACTTGCAACGCGTTTAACCGCATCTTCCCAAGACTATCCCGGAGGTTGCGAAGGGGGGCTAAGATAGGAAAGGTCTTAGCCATTGTTTTAAATGTTTCATCGTCCAAGGCTAGTCTGCCACTTGCCAATCTAGACCAACGAATGTTTTGTTTACCTAGATACTCTTCAAACAATGCCTCTTTAAATGTACCATTGAGGTAAACACCATAGTCTTGGTTGATGTCCTCAATCAACTTGGTCTTTATGCTATCCCAATGAATACAAAGCTCTTGGTAAAGCTCAAAATCAATTGGTACACCGGTTGATTCCATGATTGCTAAGGCAATGTTATAGCGGCCTCGCAAAAGAGCTCTAGGTAAATCTAGTAGGGGCGCCATAGCATCTAAAAGATGCTTTAGCGAGTCTACATCGCTTTGACAGTATTCCAGAAGTAGCTGCTTCTCATTCTCTGTAAACGGACTTCCTCGTAATGCAAGTTCGCGCATTTCTGTTTTGTGGATACTCTCAATAGCTGGAAGGCCAAAAAACTGTAACGCGCCTAATAGTGAGCGACCAAATGACAGGGTTGTACCATTGGTTAGATTTCTGAACTCCGCATAGAGGTCTAAAATATATGTAGGCCAAGACCATCCTAAGGCGTTATAGCACCCCATTTCAGCGCTAGCATAAAACGCCACAAAAATTGCTTTTGGAAGACCAATAAATGGGTTGTCATCCATTTTGTATAGTTCCTCAGCCCAAATACGTTTGTACTCACCTGTAGTGCAGTTGTATGAAACCATGCAAATAACTTCAACGGGGTTACCTTCGATTCCGCCTTGTTGTCTGAATTCAAAATCTACTAGGATGAATTCATATCCTGTTAAATAATCAAGACTCATATCAAACCCTGCCTTCCAACTGCTTTATGTAAGGATGGTCTGGGCTTGAAATGACGTTATTTAAAAATACGGCTTGAATAAGTTCTGGCATTGTCTGGTCTGGCCACTTGGGATCTCCAAGGTTATTTACCGCCTTGATGATGGTGTACTGCGCGGCATTCATATCGGACTCGATACGAACCCACTCAGTCTGCGCAATTTGGATGGCCTGAATGCATGTCACATGCCAAAGATTCTGCCGCCCACTTTGTTCAGGGATTGGCTGAGCAATAATTTTTGGGACTCCGGCGTTATCCACTGCCAATCGAAGCAACTTTGGCACGGCGGCCTTTCCTAAATATCCTGCCACGGCATGCGTTGCAATATAGGTTTCCCCACTATCTTTATCTTCCACAATCAAAACTGGTACTTGATAGCTTGAATCTGGGTGGACTCTTGAGAAGCGGTGCTTATTTAATTTTCCAAAAGATGGTTTAGTTGGAAGCTTTATACCGCCTAGCGTATTGGCGTAATTATCTGGGAGGCGTAATTCATCTAGCCAAGATGGATTATCACTTTTTAATTCTGGTACGGTAGTTGTATTCATGATTGCTTTCTTTAATTTGATGTAGTTAATGTGCAAGATCTAGCACCTTGCAATCGACTAATTGATTCGCGACGAGTTTTATCCTGTAATAGTTGAATAAGCGTTGGAACAAAGTCCGGTTGAACGATGTGAAATTTCCCCATCAGTTTGACGAGCACACCCGCTTCGATTAATTCTTGTGAATGGGTGCGTATAAACCAATCGCCAGAATGTTTGCTTGTAAAAAGTTTTTTCCCCCTCTGGGGATTCCAAGAAGGTTTTAAATAACTCTAGATTTTTTTGTGCTTCCATGTAATACCTCGTATCAATTTAAGTAATGACGCGTGACAAGTGCGACATTTTGATTATTGGAGGTAATTAAAGGAAATTCAACCTAAGCCATTGAATATATTGGTTACTTTCTTAGCACTTGACCAACTATGTTGTTTCTTTTTTCCATTGAGAAATTTTTCTACGCAATGGACCTACGGCGCCTACTCGATCTGCGCCATAAGTTTTTATTAAATATCTTGCAAGGTGCACGCTAGAATAATGACTAAATTTCTCAGAGTGTTCCAAATATTTACATTTTGCAAACTTATCAATTGCTCGAGATTGCTCAGCCTTCTTTTTGCCACCCCCAGAGCTGATGGTATTGCGGATCCTCTCTTTAAGTGCCATTAGGTGGAGTCCTTCTGAATGGGTACCTTCTAGAGCGCATAGTAAATTTATTACCAAATCCTCCGAAAGATTTCTTGCTTTAATGATTCTTTGAATAAATTCTGATTTAAGCTCGGAATTTTCTTGGGATTTATGAGTAACTATATTTACTTTTATTTTTTTGGCTAGCTTATTCATGCTTAATCTCTCAATTGGCTGAAGATGCGATTAAGCATTTCTGCTCTGGAGTCAACGCATAAGTGTGAGTACCTCTTTGTCATTGCTAACGATTTGTGTCCCAAGCTATCTGCAATTGCCAATAAGGGTTCACCACGTCTAGCTAGCCAGGAAGCGTGTGTATGTCGCAATGTATGGAAAACCACCCCTTCAATTTGCGCATCTGCCAAGGCGTTCTCCCAGGTCTTATTAAAGTTCATGGGTTTAGTGGGGTACTTTCCACAAAATACTAAATCTTCCGGCTTTGATTTGCCAGAGAACCTTTTTAATTCTTGCAATACATCCGGCATAAGAACTAATATGAATGGTTCGCCATTTTTAGTACGAGCGCAAAAGGCGCGTCCTTCATCTAAATTAACATCCTTCCACTGAAGGTTCATGAGAGTGCCGCGTCTGGCCCCTGTGGTAACTGCAAGCATAATGAGTAGGTTGAGCTTTGGCCAAGATGATACGCGGGATGTTTTAAGCAGCCTTTCGTATTCAGCTTCTGAGAGATAGCGTGAGCGAGCGTTATCTTCTGGCATGCGCTGCGTTTCAGCGACGGGGTTTGTCCAAGTCTTTGGCATGAGACGTTTGCGACGCGCCCAAGAGAGGACCGATTGAAATGTGCACCGGTAGCGATTGATGGTTGCATCGGCTAGTGGTTTATGGGTAGCAATGATTTGACCACCCTTTTTATTGCCGCCTTGATTAAATAGTTTTCCGCGGGCGCGAAGTGCATCCAAAAAATAATCTACATCGTCAGCATCAATCTCAGATGCAACTTTGTGCCCTAGTTGCTGGACTACAAAAGATAGTCGATTACCAAACGAAGGATCTCGACCTTGATAGCAGGCCATGAAGAAATCAGCGAGGGCTGATAGGGTGAATGCTTCGCCCCGAGTCAAGGGACTTACTACAGTATTACTTGTGTTCATGATAGGATCTCCAAATTAAATACCAACGGACTGTTGGTGAATATTTGTCGACGCTAATCACGTGCCACTACTTAATC
>RFMZ01000227.1 GCA_009927445.1 Betaproteobacteria bacterium | reverse complement strand
CTTTGGTGCTACTGACTTCACGATACGTCATCTTTTTTCCTTAAATTGAATGAACAAACTATATCTTAATGATAATCATTCTCAATAAAGAATTTACAACCTAAATTGCTTGGGGGCATTTAACCCTTTTACTGTCTTGGTTACTTAAATAAACAGCTCAACTAGGCCGTAAGCCATCATTAATAGAGATCCCAAAATTAAGCAAGGAACCATATTGTTAGGTTTTTTTAACATCCACCAAATACAAATTAAACATACCCCGATCCGGTATACCAAAGGTACATTACTCAGTAAACCAATCGGCAAGATAATTAACTTGAAGGTCAACGCCCCAACTAATGAGTAGGTAACGGCGGAGAGCCATCTAAAGATTTCACTATTTTGGTCAACGTGTCCAGATAATAAGATGCCTAAACCACGCCAAAAATAGGTCGCAATTACTACAAAACCTAAAGCTGCCCACCAACCAAGACTTTCAAATAGTGCCTCCATTATTGCGAGACCTGTTTTCTTTTTCTTAAAACATAATCGATTACATAGACACAAGTCCCAAACACAATACCCGTAATTAATAATGCGTGATCTGGATATATTGGGTATAAGATTGTCCCAACAATACCCCCAACTAAAATACTAATACGATTGATAACTAAAGCGACTTCAGTAAAGGAAAGAAGAAAAAAAAGTGGATTGACAAACACCAAAGCATAGGTAACCCAAGGAGGTACTGCATCCGCAATAAGATACCCAAGAAAAGTGGAAGGTACTGAAATTAGCCAGCAAACTAAGCCAATTCCAATGTAATACCCATAACGATGCTCTGGAAGAATTTTCGGAAAATCCCGCATACAGGTAGTCCAAGTACTCATTGCTAACATATGAACCATTAATAATCGAGGTGGCTCATGCGCAGTTTTTGGAATTTGAGGAAATAAAGTCAGGGTCATTGTTAAAAATCGTGTGGAAGTTAACGCCACAGCAATCGCAATTGCACTGGCTGCAGAACCCATAGTCATCATCTCAATAAAAACTACCTGACCTGGAAGGGCGTACATAAAAAAAGAAATCGCGGTTGTATGCCAAATGCTTAAGCCAGATCCCTGCCCCATCGCACCAAATCCCAACATCCCCCCAAATAAGACAGGACCTGGTCCAAGAAGCCCTACTTTGGCACCAATTTTGATGGAGTTGATTAATGCTTGATTACGAATTTTTATGTTATTTTGATTCATCTAGCTATTGTATTCAACTTGGAATACTCCAAAGCCCAATTAATATGCTCTATCACTAAATCGCTGGTGCTTAATTTGCGGTTCTCTAACAGGATTATTACCTGTTGCCTCATTGCATCATCGCAAGATGGAGCACGTAGTAAGTTTCCTAAAGCGACCACAATATTGCGTACCCAACGCTCGTAACCTATACGGTAGATGGCACTCCCTTGCATCCGAGTATCAAATTCCTGGGCAGTCCAATGAAATAATTCAATTAAATGTGACGATCCAAGTGCGTTTCGCTCCTTAAAATCCTCTATATAGGACTTCTGCGCATATTTATTCCAAGGACAAATTAATTGGCAATCATCACAGCCATAAATTCGATTACCAATGAATGGGCGTAACTCTACCGGGATTACACCAGGATGCTCAATGGTTAAGTAAGATATGCATCGTCTTGCGTCTAATTGGTAAGGGCCTGTAATGGCATTGGTCGGACAAATATCGATGCACGCTTGACACTGTCCACAGTGTTCCGAAATCGGCTCATCGAGTGGCAAAGGGATATCAATAAAAATTTCTCCAAGAAAAAACATCGAGCCGCCAAGACGATTTAAAGCTAAAGTATGTTTGCCGCGCCAACCAATCCCGGACTTTTTAGCAAACTCAACTTCTAAAACTGGGGCTGAGTCAACAAACACCCGAGAGTTCATCGGCGTAATCTGTTCTTGAATTTTATCTACTAATTTTTGTAATCTACTACGTAATACTTTGTGATAGTCTCTACCCCTGGCATATACAGAAATAACTGCCCGCTCAGGATCCTCAAGGGCCTGTAACTCTCTAAAACGCCAATCTTTACCACCTGTATCAGCTAATAAAGCTTCTGCCGCTAAATAATCCATCCGAACACTAATAACCCGTAAAACCTCTGGCAACAATTCTTGAGGATTTTCACGCAAAAAAGCATGACGACTCATATAATTCATATCACCATGAAAACCTTTAGCCAGCCATTCTCGCAAATAAGGGGTTGCATCACTGACATCCAAATTCGTGACGCGCAATTCACTAAAGCCCAAATCCATTGCTTGAGATTTAATCCACGCCAAAAGTTCGATCAGGTTATCGGAGTTCATGTATGACTATTTTAGGCACTCTTTACAAATTCAATTGGAACTCATCTGAGGACTGCGAGAAATGGGCACAAAAACTTGCTAAAGTCATTACAGAGATCATTTTGCATGATTCTGTCATGCATATCTGGCTTCAAGGAAACTTGGGCGCCGGGAAAACGACTTTTATTAGATATTTATTAAAAGCTCTTGGACATCAGGGCAAAGTAAAAAGTCCAAGCTATTCATTATGCGAGCCATATGAGATCGAAGTTGGCCAATACTCTTTTGCTATTCACCATTTTGATCTATATCGTATGAGGCATGCCCGAGAGTGGGAGGATAGTGGCTTTAAAGATCTCTTAACGTCTCCAGGAATCAATTTAATCGAATGGCCAGAAAAAGCAGAAAACACATTACCCACGCCTTGCCTACAAATTTCTATAGAATATTTGAATGAGAATCAACGATTCGGTACTTTCATAGCCTCTAATTTACTGGGGCAAAAAATCATCAACACTTTTTCAAATGGGAGCTAATGTTTGGACTTCAAGAAGCGACATTCGACACTTCGACTTCTCAAGTACTCTGCTGTAGCAAAGGCTATTTTTATATTAGGGCCAAAAGAAATTGCTTATGGCGCAAACCTAATTGCTGTGAGAGTTTGGCCCTCTGAAGTTTATACGCGGGTAACTATCGAATCGGATACCGCCTTAATCACCAACTTTCAATTATTAAACGATCCAAATCGCTTAGTAGTTGATATTCAAGGAATTGATCTGAGTTCTTCGATTAAAGAACTTATTTCGAAGGTCCAAAAAAATGACCCCTATATATCCAATGTTCGGGTTGGCCTTTACCAACCTCAAGTAACCAGAATTGTTTTTGATCTCAAAGAAGAAATAGTGCCTCAACTATTTACACTTAATCCCGTTGGAGCCTATAAACACCGCCTAGTTTTTGATCTTTATCCTAAAAATTCCCAAGACCCAGTAACTACTTTCTTACAAAAAAATGCCAGGCAAGAAGATGAAGAAGAAATTGCAAGAATAGCAAGACAATTTCAAGGAATAAGTCTGGATAACCAACTTTCTAACTCTTTTAAATACTCTAGACCAATCATCATAGCTATCGACCCAGGCCATGGTGGTGAGGATCCAGGAGCAATAGGAATGGCAGGTACTTTTGAGAAAAATGTAGTTTTAGCAATTTCTCATAAATTAAAGGATATCCTTGAAGGTCATGGTAATTTTCGAATACTGCTTACACGCGACGCAGATTATTTTGTGCCACTTCATACACGTGTACAAAAAGCTCGAAAAGTTCAAGCAGATTTATTCATTTCGATACATGCTGATGCTTTTGTACTTCCTCACGCAAAAGGAGCATCCGTATTTGCCCTTTCTCAACAAGGAGCAACAAGCACTGCGGCTAGATGGATTGCTAACAAGGAAAACTCGGCAGATCTGATCGGTGGCCTAAATATTAAATCAAAAAATGTTGATGTCGCTAAACTGCTATTGGATATGGCTACAACTGCACAAATCAAAGACTCCCTTCGTCTTGGAAGCTCGATTGTTAAAGAAATTGGTGCCTTTGCAACTTTGCATAGTAAAAGTGTAGAGCAAGCAAATTTTGCTGTACTAAAAGCGCCAGATATCCCATCAATACTGGTAGAAACTGCCTTTATTAGTAACCCTGAAGAAGAAGCTAAATTATTAGATGAGGGTTATCAGAAAAGGGTTTCATTAGCAATTGCGAAAGGAATTGACAAGTACTTTGTGCAAAACTACCCAACAAGTCGTCCTGGTTAAAAGTTCTTGCTATAATATTGAATTACCATTTTGGGACGGTAGCTCAGTCGGTAGAGCAGCGGACTTTTAATCCGTTGGTCGCGAGTTCGAATCTCGCCCGTCCTACCA
>RFMZ01000145.1 GCA_009927445.1 Betaproteobacteria bacterium | reverse complement strand
CAGAAGAGAACAACGCTCTAGTGGCAGAGTTGAGAGATAAATATGGCATCTTTTCTGTACGCCGTGCAGGTGTTGCCAAAGGTCAATGCATTCGTATTTCACCTGCCATCTACACCTCAGAATACGAATTGGACCAATTCATCGGGGCATTAAAAAATATATCTGCAAGAAGCTAATATCAAGTTGAAGTAAACACCTTACAAGAATTCCAGTTGAATCATTTACTTTAAAAAAAGGCCATTGCATTAAATTGCAATGGCCTTTTGTAAATGGTAATTATCTAAATTAAATTTATTTGGCTTTTAAAAAGGCCTCAACCTCTAGCAAAATCATTTCATTGTCGTCCGCCTTGTTAGGCAATCTGCTGCTCGAAAAAGGAAGGTTGTTGTCATTGCCCACAATGATGTGTTTGGCGTCTACAACATCAACATTTTCGATGGTGAAAAATGGAAAAGTTAACACGCCATTTTCCAATGGTTTGCGGGCCAGTTTATTAGGATCAGCAATGTTCATCAAATCAATGTAACCAATCTTGCGAACAACACCGCCCACATTGGCTTCAGACAACTCAATTTTATAAACCCGTTTGAATTTCGGAAGATCGTGGAAACAATCTGTGCGCTTTTGGTTCTCGGGGCATGCATCCGCTTTAGTACCTTCACCATTGTCACGCTCTATGACCAAGCCAGTGGTTTGATCAATCATGTTGAAGTCGCCTATAGCATGGTGGTTCGCCTCTAAAACGTATTTCCAATGGCGTCCTGTCCATTTTTCAGAAGCAACATCAAACTCCAAAACACGAAGGTATTGCTTTCCATCGATATTTTCGAAGCTCTTGGTGGCGTCATGCCAAACTGGGCCTTCAAGCAAAGGATACAACTTACGCCCATCTTTTGAAGATGCCATGCCTTCAAATCCTTTGGAGCGGCGAATTTCAAACTTAGTACTGTCAACAGGTGAACCAGGCGTTGTGACAGATGGATGGTCGGGCGATTTAACGACTTTGCCGTCAACAACAGTTTCGTAAACGGCAAGAACTTTTCCCTTCAAATCTGTTTTGATCAGAAATGGTCCAAATTCATCCCCAATCCAAATGTTTTGGCCAATGATCTGAAAACTTTCAGTATCAAAGTCTGATCCAGTTAAATATCTTGGATTTGTACCTTCGTGAACTATCCGAAATGGCACCTTCTTGTCTGGGTCGTGCAAGAAAACAGTCGCTAATTGTTTGAACTGACCAGTTTTAAAGTCAATGCTGTAATGATTCAAATACAGCATGAAGTCTGGTGAATTGGCCTTTGATCCAGCACCGTTATCGGTCAATACCCAGAGGGTACCATCAGGCATTCTTTGTACGCCTGAGTGACCTTGCAATGGCTGCCCATCAAATGGCAAGTAAACACCTGTAGGACGACCTGCAGACAAACCTTCTACAGAGCCTAATTTTTCTACCCTTTGGCCAGTCGTGAATTTGCCACTGTGTTTCAAATCTGCTGGTGCATCCGACGGTGCAGGGATTAGGGACAGTGCTGGCAAAACCGCATGTCCTGCTAACGTAGCTGGATAAACCCCTTGTGCTTGAGCGCTACAGTAGCCTGCACAGACAGCTATGGTCATTGCACTTGCAAAACTTTTCAAAGAAATTAACACATTCATCCTTTCGTAGATTTGTAATAAATTCACACCATTTGTGACTTTGTATTCTGGAATTTCTAGATGTCAATTTGATGTATAAAATTATTGATTCAAAGCCGAGAGCTCCTATTGAAGATGTCCAAATCAGCACAAGGCTCGCCTCAGTAGACAGCTCTTGATAGCTACTTCTAGCCACCTTCATGCTATTGTCACAAGCCTCTGGCAAATTTGTTTTGCTAACATCAATTTATACAAAAATGCGTGATTTAAACATTGTTTTAATCTATGGAAGTGCTCCTGATGTCACTGCCATTAAGCATTGGGATCTTTCCTTTTTTACAAGTTGTGTTGCCATCAATAATGCATGGCAAGTGACACC
>RFMZ01000033.1 GCA_009927445.1 Betaproteobacteria bacterium | reverse complement strand
CCCAGTGAATTATCCGGTGGGCAGCAACAACGGGTCGCCATTGCCAGGGCTCTAGTCAATAATCCGGCTTTGATCCTGGCTGATGAGCCTACGGGGGCATTAGACTCCAAAATGACAGTTGAGATCATGGAACTATTAAAAGAGCTCAATCGAGGTGGAATGACAGTTATTGTTGTAACTCATGAGCCAGATGTAGCAGCATATGCTAACCGAGTAGTGGTTTTTAAAGACGGTAAGATTATTGAAATTCAGGTTAATCGACCATCTGTTGAAAAGACGGAGTCCCTGTCATGATTGGCTCGACGATGAATTTAGCCATTGCGATGCGCGCATTACAGGTCAATAAACTCAGGTCTATTTTGACAATGCTAGGCATTGTGATTGGTGTGGCAGCGGTTATTGCCATGATGGCTATTGGTGGTGGCGCACAAAAGAGGCTGCAAGAACAAATTGCTAGTTTAGGCTCCAATTTACTGATCATTATTCCAGGATCAATTATCCAAGCTGGCGCACGTTTAGGCTTCGGAAATGCACAGACGCTCACGGAAGCCGATGCAAGAGCAATTTTGATGGAAATTCCTGAAGTTGCTATTGCAGCATCAATGACGAGAAGCAATGCCCAGGTGGTATTTGGAAATACCAATTGGTCAACAACAATCAATGGGGTATACAACGATTTTTTTGAAGCGCGCGAATGGAGTTTGGCCGATGGACGCTTATTTGACCAAGGCGAGATAACGCGTTTTGGTAAGGTTGCCATTGTTGGAAAGACAGTTGCTAGCCAGCTTTTTGGCGAAGACGATCCGATTGGACAAGTTGTACGTATTCGGGGGATTCCTTTTGAGATTATTGGGTTAGTTGAAAGTAAAGGGCAAAGTAGTCAAGGTCAAGATCAGGACGACATTATTTTTGTACCATTAACTACCGGCCGTAATCGCTTATTTGGGGAACCCCGTGGTCGTATTGCTAGGGTTGGAACTATCATGATCAAAGCTCAGGATGGCGTTGATACCCAATATGTTGAAGAGCGCATCACAGAATTACTCAGGCAGCGGCACCGCATAAGGCCGACGATGGAGAATGATTTTCAGGTTAGAAACTTAACAGAAATTTTAAAAACTCAAGAGGCAGCAAGTCGGGTGATGTCCTTATTACTTGCGGCAATAGCGTCAGTCAGTCTTCTCGTAGGTGGCATTGGAATCATGAACATTATGTTAGTTTCGGTGACAGAGCGAACTCGAGAAATTGGCTTACGTTTAGCTGTTGGAGCTAGAAGTAAGGATATTATGATGCAGTTTTTGGTAGAGGCGATGACCTTAGCTACGTTAGGTGGTGCTATAGGAGTTTTGATAGGAATTTTAATTTCGGCTGGTGTGGCCTGGATTGCCGATTGGAATATTAGCCTGAGTATTTTTTCAATCATTCTTGCTGTGGGTTTTTCAGCAGCAATTGGCATTTTCTTTGGATATTACCCAGCTAAAACAGCGGCAAAAATGCAGCCAATTGCAGCCCTGAGATACGAGTGAAGACTCAAGTAATTACAGTAAGAATTTTTTTGCAGTTTCAGCATACCCCAGAATAAGTTCTAGTTATTTTTAATAAAATCACTAGAAAATTTGTGAGGTAAGCTAACCAACCTCAGCAAATCCGAGTGCACGGGCTAAAATAGCACCTTTGAA
>RFMZ01000035.1 GCA_009927445.1 Betaproteobacteria bacterium | reverse complement strand
TTTTTCTCACAGAGAGTCAGCACTTCGTATCTTAGAAATTGGTTTTGGGATGGGGGAGACAACCGCTTATATTGCCAAAATAAGGCCCCAAGATGATTTTTTAGCGATTGAGGTACATGAGCCAGGAGTTGGGCTTTATTAAAGCGTATTGGTGAAGATGGAATATCTAATATTCGGATTATTCGTCATGACGCGGTGGAGGTATTGGAACATATGATTGCAGATGAGTCTTTGGACGGGGTGCACTTATATTTTCCAGATCCTTGGCATAAGAAAAAGCATCATAAGCGTCGCTTAGTTCAAGATGAATGGGTTGAAAAGCTGTGTTACAAACTTAAATCAGGTGCTTACATCCATATGGCAACAGATTGGCAGGAGTATGCACAGCAGATGTTGGCTATCTTAAGCAAACAAAATTCGCTAGAAAATTCTGCAACTTCTGGAGGGGGAAGTTCATCTGTAGAAGATGGTTACTCAGTTCGCCCCGATTACAGACCTGTTACGAAGTTTGAAAATCGAGGGCTTCAATTAGGCCACGGCGTTTGGGATTTAATATTTCGAAAACGATAGTGTTTTACTTAAAAAAGGCGCTTTGATTTAAGTCAAAGCGCCTTTAGTTTTATAGGCCTATGCAAACATATTTCATTTCAAGATATTCATCCATACCCCAAACACTTCCTTCTCTTCCGAGGCCGGATTGTTTTACCCCTCCAAATGGCCCCACTTCATTAGAGAATAGACCAGTATTGACACCAACTAAGCCATATTGAAGAGCCTCAGCAACCCGCCAAATACGTCCAATATCTCTGCTGTAAAAGTAAGAAGCTAAACCAAATTCCGTGTTATTGGCATGAGCAATAACTTCTGCTTCATCTTTAAATGGGACTACTGCAGAAACAGGCCCAAAAGTTTCCTCATTCATAATGAGCATTTGATGCGTTACATTGGAAAGAACAGTTGGCTCAAAGAATAAACCGCCAATTGCATGCCGACTTCCACCAGTCATTAATTTTGCACCATGTGTAAGTGCGTCTTGGATATGACGCTCGACCTTTTCAACAGCTAATTGATCAATGAGCGGGCCTTGGACTACACCCGTATCTAGACCATTTCCAACTTGAAGAGCTTTTGAGGCATGAGCAAGCTTTTCTACAAAGGCGTCATGCAAGCTTTCGTGGACATAAAAGCGGTTTGTACAAACACAAGTTTGCCCTGCATTACGGTACTTGGACGCAATTGCGCCACTAACTGCAGCGTCCAGATCCGCATCTTCAAATACTATAAATGGCGCATGACCACCCAGTTCGAGCGCAACTTTTTTAATAGTTGGAGCACACTGTTCCATCAAGATTCGACCGACAACCGTCGAACCAGTAAAGGATAAGTGGGCAACGGCTTTTGATGCGCATAAGGTTTTACCTAATTCAATAGATCGATCCGCATCTGCTGTGACTAAATTAAATACCCCATCAGGAATACCCGCTCTTTTGGCAAGAACGGCCAATGCTAGGGCAGATAATGGGGTTTGTTCTGCTGGTTTAATCACAATCGTGCAACCTGCGGCAATAGCTGGTGCTACTTTACGGGTAATCATTGCCATTGGGAAGTTCCAGGGTGTGATTGCTACGCAAACACCGATTGGTTGCTTTAGAACCATCATGCGCTTATCAGTCCAAGTCGATGCTAAAACAGAGCCCATGACACGCTTACCCTCTTCGGCAAACCATTCAATAAAGGAGTTACCGTACGTAATCTCACCTTTTGCTTCTGCAAAAGGCTTACCCTGTTCAATAACCATCAGTTTTGCTAAATCATCGGTATGCTCAGTAATGAGGTCAAACCATTTGCGCATAATTGCAGAGCGATCTTTGGCAGTGCGATTTTTCCAAGGCTCAAAAGCAGCCTGCGCTGCATCGATTGCTGCTTGTGCTTCTTTGGTGGTCATGTTAACCACTTGAGCGATTAGCTCCCCAGTGGCTGGGTTGTGAACGGGGAATAATTCACCTGAAGATGAGCCAACCCATTGACCATTGATAAAACCTTTTTCCTGAAATAATTCAGGGTCTTTAAGTAATTTGGGGATAGCTGGTGAGGCAATGCGATCAGGTGCATTCATAAAATCTCCGAATAAAGTGGTAATTGG
>RFMZ01000101.1 GCA_009927445.1 Betaproteobacteria bacterium | reverse complement strand
GATATTGGGAAATAGCTAAAATCTTAGAGCAGGATATAAAAAAGGGGCGGTACCCAATTGGAAGCCTATTACCCACAGAAGAAAAGCTCTGTGAACTATTTACTGCAAGTAGGCATAGTATGCGAGAGGCATTAGCATATTTAGTATCTATTGGACTAATAATCAGAAAGCCAAGAGTTGGTTCTCTGGTTATTGCAAAATTAAGTATTCCTCAATTAGTTCAATCAGTTGGCTCAATTCAACAACTTTGAACTACCCAGGTGAAACTAGTCGCCATATTTTTGATACCAAACATATAAAAGTAGATCATCGAATGGCATTATTACTTCAATGTACTGAGGGAGACTCATGGTTTTTAATTAGGTCTTTACGTTATCCGAAGGGATACTCAGTACCAATTTGTATAACAAATATTTATGTCCTTCCAGAATATGCAGGGGTAGTCAATCACAAAAATAAGCTCATACCCGTTGCTGATCAAATTTCTGAAATGTATGGGGAAATAGCAAATGAAACTAAGATTGATATTTCAGCGACTATCCTATCCGCGTTTGAAGCTAGTCATTTAAAAACAAAAAAAGGTACGTCAGCTCTAAGAGTTACTCGGAGATATGCCAATAAAAATGGAAAAGTATTTGAAGTAGGAATTGCGACCCACCCTGCGGATAGATACACATACAGTTTCGATTTTAAAAGGGATGATCCTAATTATCTCTTAGGGAAAACTGACAATCCCACTCAAAGAATAGACTAACTATTACAAAATTATAGTTTCCCGACGTGATGAAAAAACCTTCTAAACTATAATTTTAAACATAAGAATACGATGATAAGAGCTACTTAATTGCTGTCAATCGCATCAGTGAGCCAACATCATCTAATTGTGTAATACTCCAACAATGCTCAAGTAATTTATTAGAATCATTTGTAGTAAATATATTTTCAGTGAGAGATCTAAATTTATTTTCCAAATCCTCGTTACTCATTGGGTGGGCAAGACTTCCAAGGGCATCCGATACGTGACAGTTCATATCTCTTCCATCTTTCAAAATTACCTTCACGTAACCTTCAAGCTTTCGAAAAACGGGATCAACCTCTACCTCAATCAGGGATCGTAATTTTTCAACTTCTGGATGGCACACAACTTCAGTGCTAAATTGAGCCTCTCCAGCTGAACCATAAATGATGGCCACAGCCATTGCATGATAAACACTAAACTTTCCCTCTAAACCAGTCTTGGGCTGCTTTATGCCAGTTAACTCTAAAACTAACGGGCCTACAGTTGCCTTAACTGAGCTAATATCTTGCACCTTAAAATAATGCTGATGACGTAACTGCAAACAAGCGTCAATAACAGCATGCACGACTAAACCACATGCAAATGGCTTATACATATTTTTGGAAAGCTCATATTGCTCACCAAGTCCATAAGAAATAACAGTGGGGTCGAACCTACTCGACATCACCTGACCAAAACCTCGCTTAGCCTCAAGAGCCCTTGGAGAACTCGTAAATCCTTTCTCTGCCATCAAGGCTGCAGCCAACCCTCCCTGAGACGCGTGCCCTGGATGAAAACTTTTACACATTGTGCCAAACATTTCCCTTAAGCCCGAGGACTGGGTTGCTGCAATCCCTAAAGCCCAAGTCATTTGTTCTACATTCAAATTGAGCAACTTCCCAACTGCTGCCGCCGCACCAAATACACCAGCAGTCCCAGTAATATGCCAACCTCGGTCATAGTGCTCAGGAAATACTGATAAAGCGATGCGGATCTCTGCCTCAACCCCCAATACATAAGCATGCACCAACTCTTTTCCACTAAATTGGCGCCACTCAGCTAATGCAAATATTGCAGGCAATACTGGCGCACTAGGATGAACAGCACGAAAATGAGTGTCATCAAAATCGAGTACATGTGAACTAATGCCATTGATCAGAGCTGCATGCAAAATATCAGCGCGCTCAGAGCGCCCCCAAATCTGGGCTTGAGGACTTCCAAAAAATGGTGTCAAAGCTGCCATGGCAAAATTAACTGTGTCATGCTGAGCTGCACCAATTGCACAACCAAGGCAATTTACAATCGCCCTTGACGCTTCCTTAACCACGTCACTTGGCAAAGCATCAAACTTCGAATCGACAATAAATTTCGATAATTGACGGGTTACGCCAGTCTCTTCAATAGATATCTGTTGTGAGTGCGTCATATCAGTCAATTTGTATCCCAGAGTTTTTAATTATCTTACTAAATTTATCAATCTCTTTTTTCAAAAACGCATCAGCTTGTGCAGAAGAACCTATTCTAGTGGTGGCGCCTTGTTTTGATAAATTATTTTGCGTATCAACTTGCTGAGAAACATCAACTAATTTTGTATTTAAGGATTGAATAATATCGCTAGGCGTGCCAGCAGGTGCTAACAAAACAAACCATGTTTCAGACTCAAACCCTGATAAGCCAGCCCTAGTCATTGTTGGAATATCTGGCAAGCTTGCATTCATTTGTAGACTAGTGATAGCCAAAGCTCTCAACCTCCCTGACTGAATATATGGCAATACAGATAAAGCATTAGCAAACATCATTGTCACCTGCCCTGATATTAAATCAGTTAAGGCAGGTGCCGAGCCTCGATAAGGCACATGCCGAATATCAATCTGCGCTTGCAGTTTAAACATCTCTGCTGTAAGTTGTGGAGAACTACCATTACCAGTTGATGCATAAGTAAGTTCGCCTGCCTGAGATTTTGCCAGCGTAATTAATTCAGGTAAGGATTTTGCTGGTATAGCTGGATTAATAACTAAAACAAAAGGAACGGAAGCCATTAATCCAACAGCTCTAAAATCTTTCTCAACATTAAATGGAAGATTTTTGAACAAACTTTGACTCAATGCAATTGAGGATGGTGCAGCTAGTAATGTATATCCATCAGGCATTGCTCTAGCTGCCTCAGCAGCGCCAACATTACCTCCCGCACCAGACCGGTTTTCTATAATAAATTGTTGTCCCATGGCTAGTGATAACTTATTTGCAATTAGGCGTGTGACAATATCTACTCCAGCGCCAGGCGGAAAAGGAACTAGAATCTTTATAGGTTTTACTGGATAATTATCTGCAAGAGCATGTAACCATGGTAAACAACTAGTCAAAAATGTTACGATAAGAAAATACCTTTTTAGGTTGATCACTTGCACATCTCCAAATTTAGTAGATTTGATAAATATTAGAATAATATTTTTTGAATTTAAGATTTAATAGTGGGAATACCAAACTCAATATCAAGATTGATAGCCATATCCAGCATCTTGACTAATTTATTTTGCCATCATGTGAGGAAATTGCGATTATGCAATCGTTTGATGAGCGATTGGCCCAGGCATGAGCTGATGCTTTTTGAACAATTGAGTCACCTGCTGATAAATTTACTTCCGTGGTATCGAGGATTAGAGTAACCTCTCCCTTTAACACGACACACAAATCTAAAGATTCTGTTTTTTGATAGTAAGGGTGTAATCCTAATGAATATAAGCTAGCATCTACCGCATTAATTGATTCGAAATAAGACCTTACATCTGAGCTCTGTATTGTTCTAAGCCAGATATCGTCGGGTGGAAATGTATATATATGTATAACTGAACCATCCTTTGGCGGATATAAAATTTCTTTTTGAAGGTCAATAAATGATAATAAGTCAATCGAACATGGGGTTGTTCTGGTCATCCAAATACGTTGGCGCTTAAATCCTAGTCGCGCGGGATCGATTAATGGGTTATCCAAATAATTATCTGCAAGTGCGAAAGATTTACCATCATCATTATCAATAGTTACTATTCTTCGAACCATTTCAAATTTTCTCTTTCTTTTCAATTGCACCCATCATAATAAAAGCCATTAAGCTGGTGTCATTGGGGTTTGTCCAACCATGCCAGTTTGCTAACTGCACAACCACATCACCGGGATATAGGGTACGATCACCATCATCAAGAATTAAAGTACGTTGCCCTTCCAATAGAATGCCATAGTCTATTGTTTGAGATTGATGTATTGGGGAACTATAGGCGTTTTGTCCACCCTTATCCATCGTGTGACTATTTTTACGTTGAAATGGTTCCTTAATCGGAACTGCTGTTAGATCTTTTTCTGGGTCATAATCAACAGGTTTAGATGCGGACTGTACTATTCTTAAGTGTCCACCTCTAGCAGGTGGATCAAAGGAAAATGGCAAATTACCATGATCTTGATAGCCGGACAAGGAAACTGGACAATCCTTAAAAACCCAAATATCTGTCATACCAGCACTTGCAGCTATATTTCCAACATTTACATTAGGTGCATCACTATCAAATATGACAGTAGATTGACCTTCTTCATTATTTCCGGTTACAACTCGCCTAATAGGTTTCATTTTTAACGACATCATTTATCCAATCAATCTAGTTGAATATTACTTGCTTTGATAACTTGCGTAACCTTTTCTAAATCTTGATTTACAAATTTTGCAAAATCATCACTACTTAACCAGGTTGGTTCAAAGCCAGCTACAATAGCTTTGTTTTGAAAGTCAGCTCCTTTTAAAATCTGTTCCAACTGCAAGCTCAATAACTGGGTTATTTTTGGTGAGGTCTTTGCAGTAATATGCAATCCATTCCAACCAACAATAGAAAATTGTGTAAAACCAGTCTCAGCTGCAGTTGGTACAGACGGCAAATTCATATATCGCTTATCCCCAGTTACTACAAGTGGCCTTAATTTTTCGGAACGTATCATAGGAAGAGCTATAGGGGCTGGTAAAAACATCAAATCAACTTGCCCACCAAGAACATCAGTCATACCTGCCATCGCTGTCTTATAGGGTATGTGAACCATTTCAATTTGTGCCATTTGTTTTAGCATTTCTCCAGCTAAGTGTGGAGGTGTTCCATTACCCGAAGACCCAAAATTTACCTTACCTGGATTATTTTTAGCATAGTTAATAACATCTTTCAGAGATTGGTACGGGGATGTACTATTTACAACTAAAACAAATGGTAAAGTTGCAAGCATGCCAACAGGCAATAAATCCCTCTTAAAACTATAAGGTGGATTAGGTTGTAAAACACTATTAATAGTAAATGAGCCTGTAGAAAGTAATAATGTATACCCATCCGGTGGTGATTTAGCAACAGCATCGCCGGCAACCAATCCGCCAGCAGCTGGCTTTTGCTCTACTATTACGGAAACTGCTAAAGATTCAGACAGTTTTTCTGCAACTATTCTAGCTAAAATATCCGGCCCTGGACCAACTATAATCCGGATAGGCTTGTTTGGGTATGTTTGGGCTTCAATTAAACTAATTTGGCTAAAGAAAATCATCGATAGTACTAAAAAGACACAAACCCTCGAAAGCTTAAAAAATTTCACTTTTATCCCCTAAAAATTTATAACCCGGCCTGTAAAATATATTGACTAAATTTTGATTTTTTGATGTTTGTTTGAATCATATTTATAAATTCAATGACGGTCGGCCTTAAATATTTATCACGCATCAATAAAATTTGCGTTTCACTAGGGGGAAACAAATGACTTGCATCAATGACTTTTAAATGAATGTCGAGTACTTTGTCAAAGACTATACTTGGTAATATGGCGATACCATGACCAATCTGAATATACGCTTTAATGACATCAGCATCAATTGCACTCATCATAATCTTAGGACTCAATCCCGCCTTTTCAAATGCTAAAATAATATCTGATCCACCGGGTAGGTGTGGATTTAAAGTAAGCAAGGGATACTTTGCTAAATCTTTCAAAGAAACACTCGGTAAGTCTAATAATGGAGAATTGTTCGGAACAAAGATACTCCGAGTAATTTGACCACATGGAAAACCAATAATATCATCAGCAAGGTCTGCGCCTGGAGCGCATATTCCTAAATCAACATCTCCTTTTAAAATCCATTGTGCAATTTGAAATGGGTTACCTTGCTGAATTTCAATACTTATCTCTGGATTTAATTTTTTTAACTTACTAATGATAGGCATAAGAGTATAGCGAGCATGCGCGTGAGTTGTTCCAAGAGACAATCTTTCAACTTTTTGCTGACGATATTCGTTTCCAATATTTTTTAAATTTCTCACATCAATCAACATCCGTTGCGCCACACCATAAACTCTTTTCCCAGCTTCCGTTAATCCAGAGATACGATTTCCCTCTCGAGCCAAGATTTTTATTCCAATTTCTTCCTCTAGTAATTGTATTTGCTTACTAATACCTGGCTGAGATGTATGAAGTTCTCTTGCCGCCTGAGAAATACTAAAATTTGCCTGCACCACGCCGCATAAATAACGTAGCTGCTGGAGATTCATGTATGCGCCCCTCTATGTTTTATATTTAATATTGATTAAAGCATACTTCATCAAAACAGAAAAGAACATAGTTCCTCTTTAGTTATCAACCTATAACAAATAAATATAGCATCTAAGGGTTTATCAGAATAAATCATCCTATTTTTTTTTAGTCCACCGATATATTATTTAAGAGCAAACTTAATAAAAATTTTAACTTTTCGGGGAAATAGATGAATGAATAAATACCTGTATCAGCTTAAATTTTTTATTTTTTCTTATTTCCTCCCAAATTTACTAATACTTTTAATTACAGCGTTGTTGCCCAATATAACAAGTGCCCAAGAATATCCAAATAAACCAATTAGAATTGTGGTGGGTCCTGGCACTGACCTTCTCGCCAGAATACTTGCCGATAAACTAACTGAAAATTGGGGGCAACCGGTCATCGTTGATAGCAAGCCTGCAGCTGGCGGTTTAATAGCTGGTGATTTTGTAGCAAAAGCAGGATCTGATGGCTATACCCTACTCCTCTCATCAAGTGCCTATACGATCAATAGTGTTCTTCAAGTAAAGCCATCTTTTGACTTTGCTAAAGATTTACGGCCAGTGAATTTATTAGCAACTATTCCAATCATTTTGGTAGTTAATAACCAATTACCTGTTGAAAATCTCAAGGAATTGATTGATTTGGCTAAATCAAAACCTGGAAAGTTAAATTATGCATCTTCTGGAAATGGTACTCCCGCACACCTTGCAGGAGAGATGCTAAAGCAAGCTGGAAATATTGACTTATTACATGTTCCATACAAAGGAATAACACCTGCAATTACTGATTTGATGGGCGGACAAGTACAAATAATGTTTGCAGTTGCTCCCGCAGTCATTGGCCTTATAAAATCGGGCAAGCTTAAGGCTATATCTATTAGCAGTGCGCAGCGCTATAAATTATTACCAGAAATACCTACGATCGCAGAGCAAGGCTTCCCAGAATTTATCTATGTTGGCTGGAATGGTATTCATGTACCTACTAAAACTCCCAGTGAAATAATCCAAAAATTAAGTTCGGAAATAAATAAAATAATGTCCCAAGCCACCATATTGCCTCGAATTGATTCTGCTGGCTTTGAAACTTTTACCGGAAACATAAAAGACTTTGAGAATTTTCAACAACAAGATATTAACCGAATTAAAAAAATTGTAAAAGAAGCGAATATTAAACCCGATTAATAAATGAGGCTTTTATGAAAAAACTTAATCAAGTAATTCTGTTGGTAACTTTGGTATTTATTAACTGGTTATCTTTTGCTCAAGATTTTCCAAATAAACCTATACAAATTATTGTAGGATCTGGTGCTGATCAGATTGCTCGGCTTTTATCAGAAAGGATGAGCGATGTATGGTCACAACCAGTCATTGTTGAGCAACGACTTGCTGCCGGAGGGATGATTGCCGGGGATACCGTTGCAAAATCAACTCCTGATGGAAGTACCATCTTACTATCATCTAGTGCTTACCCTATACTTCAAGCCCTCCGACCTAAAATGCCATTCAATTATTTTGAGGATCTTAAACCAGTAATTATGTTTACAAAATCGACTTTTGTTCTCGTAATTAACCAACAAATACCTGTAAATAATTTTACCGATCTAATACAATTGGCACGACAAAGAAGTCTTAACTTTGGCTCCGTTGGAGTTGGAACAACTTCTCACATTGGTGGAGAAATGTTAAATCAACAAGCCAATATTAAACTAACGCATATTCCATACAAGAATTTTCCATCCGCTATAACTGATTTAATTGGTGGTCAAATACAAATGGTTTTTGCCCCTCTATCTTCAGTGCTGCCTCTAATTAAAGATGGTAAATTAAAACCTCTTGGAGTTAGTACCGATATTCGAGATCAATATATTCCAACAGTACCAACTTTTACAGAGTTAGGTTATCCAAATATTAATTTTATTGGTTGGAACGGGTTCCATGTTTCAAGCAAAACGCCAGAGAAAACAGTACAACGTATTTTTACCGACATTGCTAAAATTATTAATACACCAGAATTCAGGAAGAAAGCCGAGCTTGCCGGCTACCAATTAACTGTCATGGATAGCAAAGAATTTGGTGACTTTCAAGCCAAAGACTTCAATAGGGTTGATTCAATAATTAAAAATGCACAAATAAAAATTGATTAAGGAGATTTATATGTCTGAGTTAACGGGTTCACGCCTTTTTGCTGAAATGCTTCATGGCTATGAAGTTACTCATGTGTTTTATTTACCAGCTATTATGTTAGGCGCAATTGCTGAAATGGAGGACCTTGATATAGTAAGAGTGATGACTCATGGGGAAAAATCTGCTGCTTATATGGCTGACGGATATGCTCGTGCGAGTAATAAACCAGGGGTTTGCTTAGCGCAGCAAATTGGTGCATCTAATCTTTCTGCAGGACTAAGAGATGCCTATATGGCAAGCTCACCAATTGTTGCAGTAACTGGAGGGCCACCAATTAATGCTCATTATCGCCACGGCTACCAAGAAGTTGATGATTTTTCGCAATTTGATTCTGTAACTAAAATGAATGTTCGAGTTGACCATGTCTCACGCCTACCAGATTTATTAAGGCAAGCTTTTAGAACTGCGACATCTGGTACTCCGGGACCTGTACATCTTCAGATTCAAGGTCCTCATGGACAAGTTGCTAATGAAAAAACCTCTCTACTCCCACTCGTTGAACAACGCTTTAAATCAACCCCCCCTTTCCGTCCAGCGTGTGAAAGGGAGCCACTTCTTCAAGCTATTGAACTACTTAAAAATTCCAAAAAACCAATAATTGTTGCTGGTGGAGGTGTAATTACTTCTGGTGCTAATTCAGAACTCATCGAATTTGCTCAAAAAATGCAAATACCTGTGGCAACATCTTTAAATGGAAAAAGTTCAATTTTAGATAGCAATCCTTTAGCAGTAGGAGTTGCTGGCACTTATTCTCGCTCATGTGCGAATCAGTCAATCTATGAAGCTGATTTAGTATTTTTTATAGGTAGTCATACTGGAGGTCAATTAACCGTAGACTGGTCTATACCTGCAACTGGGACTCCCGTCATTCAGCTTGATATCAACCCCCTTGAATTAGGTAGAAACTATCCTAACCAAGTTTCTTTACTGGGAGACGCAAAAACAGTTCTTCAACAGTTAATCGACTTAGCTCCAAGTACCCAAGAAAATACCATGTGGATTGAACGCATTCAATTTTTAGTTAAAGATTGGCGGAATCAATTTACTAGCTTGATGCATTCAGATGCATTACCAATTAGACCGGAACGAATTTGTTACGAAATATCTAAAGCCCTCCCTAAAAATGGTGTGGTTGTTTCAGATACTGGTCACTCCGGTATGTGGACAGGGGCTATGATCGAATTAAACGATCCATCGCAGCGCTTTATTCGCTGTGCAGGCTCTTTAGGCTGGGCCTTTCCTGGTGCAATGGGAGTTAAGTGCGCTCTTCCAGACAGTACTGTAATTTGCTTTGCTGGTGATGGAGCCTTTTACTATCATATTGGTGAATTAGAGACTGCGATTCGATACAACATAAACCTGATTGTTGTTGTGAATAATAATAGCGCTCTTAATCAAGAAATCCCACTTTGGGATAATGTCTTTTTAGATAAAAATTCACTAAACCATCGCGCTGAAGAGTTATGGAAATTCAAGCCTGTAAATTTTGCCAATATTGCAGAATCTTTTGGATGCGTTGGTATGCGTGTAGAAAATCCTAATGAATTAGCCGGCGCTCTTAAAAAAGCAATTAAATTGAACAAACCAGTTGTTATCGATGTTGTCTCAGATGTAAACGCTTTTGCAGCAAAAGCTTGGATACCAAAGGATACTAAAAATGCACACTGATAGAAAATCTACTGCCCTTTCTAGAATAATTGATGACGATGCGCCGCTAGATCAAATCGCGCAAGGACTTAGTTTTGGTGAAGGGCCAGTCTGGGATAGGCGAAATGGATATTTATATTGGGTAGAGATTATTGGTAATACTCTTTGGCGCTATAAACCTGGAATTGGTCGAGAGGTTGTCATGAAGCCTACTGGACATATTAATGGCCTTACATTTGATAAGGAAGGTCGTTTATTGGCAGCAGGATGGTGTACAAGAAAGATATTACGATTTGAGCATGATGGAAGTATCTCAACCATTGCTGAAAAGTGGCGTAATATCAAATTCAATAGCCCTAACGATATCGTTATGCATTCAGATGGATCAATTTATTGGACTGATTCCGCTGGAGGTCTAGTAATTCCAGGAATGGTAGCTGAGGACGTTCAACGCTACCTGGATGTTCAAGGTGTATTTCGTTTAAGTCCCGATGGAAAAGACGTTTCCTTATTAGTAGATGACTGCAATTATCCAAATGGATTAGTGTTTTCTCCAGATGAAAAAACTTTTTACGTTAATGAAACAAGGCTAGGACTCATTCGCGCCTTTGATTTTAATTCTGATGGAACCGTAGGTCCTGCTAGAATTTTTTATACTCTAGTAGGTTCTGAAGGGGGTGTTGCAGATGGCATGAAGGTGGATATAGAGGGTAACGTTTACTGCACTGGCCCAGGTGGAGTCCATATCATTTCACCACAAGGGGAATTACTCGGTAGACTTCGCATACCCGGCCATTGCACAAATATGGCTTTTGGTGAAGAAGATTGGTGTACCTTATTTGTGACTACTTTTAACTCCGTATATCGCACTAGGGTAAAAATACCCGGTGTCGCAGTTTAAGGGAAACTCTTATGAAAATTAAATTTAATGCAGTAGCAGGCCCTTTTAAAAGTGAGCTGGGTGGAGTAACCTGGGATGAAGATGGCATACTTTTTAGTCTTCTTGATGATATGGTTATTAAAAAATATAACCCTCAAACAAAGAATCTCTCTGACTACCGCTTGTATACAGGCAGAATAAATGGTATCCACTATCAACATAGCTCCGAAATAGTCTATGCTGCTCAAGAAAGTGGTCGGCGAGTAATACAACTTTTACCAGATGGTAGTGCATGTGTTACAGCACTTCGCTATCAAGGTTCTATTCATAATCACCCTACTGACTTAACTGTAGATACTCATAGTAGGATTTGGTTTACTGATCCTCATAGTCAAATACTTGCATTCGGACCTCAAATATTTCCAGCTCTTGAACATGCATCTGTAATGCGTATAGAAAAAGATGAGCGTCATGCCTTTGTGATGCATCGGGTTACCTTTGATACAAAAGCACCTCGTGCAATAACACTAAGCTTAGATGAAAAAACTTTATATGTTGCAGATGGAAATTTGAATACTACTCGTGAACTTCGCGCGTACCCCATTAAAAAAGACTTAACAGTTGGACGTCCTAGAGTTTTTTTCACCTTCGGTCAAGAGGATTCTGGGCCACATCGGGGCATAGAAGGATTATGTATTGATAATCATGGGCGAATTTTTGCATGTGCTGGTTCAAAACAAAGTGGCCCAGGCCCTATGCTTTTTGTTTTTGATCCAACTGGTTATCTGATAGAAAGTCACCCCCTTCCATTTGATAATCCAGCCAGAATTTGTTTTGGAGGCGTAGATCTTAGAGAACTATATATTACAGGTGGAGATGGCTATTTATATGAGGTTCAGAATTCTGGCTATCAAGGATTCAGAAAGGTATAACTGTACTAATTTAATAGAAAAACTATAATTTTTTACATAATTGACTCCGCCTAACAGTGCATGAAAAGTACCTCATTTAAAAATTGAGATTAAATTGAATTTTTCGGATTTTAACCTTGAAACCGTCCCATATAAAAGATCATCATAAGAAAAACCACGTAAGCTTAAATTTGTTATCAACTTAAAATTAAATTAATATGTCTAAAATCAAAATTGCTTGGTTTTTATATTGCATTTTTTGCATCACTCCAATTATCTGTTCAAGTCAAGACTACCCTTTAAAACCCGTAAAAATAGTCATACCTTATGTGGCTGGTGGAGGTATTGATATAGTTGGAAGAACTATTTCCCAAAAAATATCTACGGCATTAAATCAAAATTATTTTATTGAGCATATTAGTGGAGCTGGCGGACTCATTGGAAGTAATTACGTTGCAAAGTCAAGTCCAGATGGCTATACCTTACTGATGACATCCTCTGCTCACACTACATTGCCAAGTTTTTCTAAAGAAAAGTCTTATGACCCAATTAAGGACTTTATTCCCCTATCACTGATTGCTTGGAGTGCCGGACACGTTCTAGTCATTAATCCTGGCTTGCCATTCAATTCAGTTCAAGAACTAATTCTTTATGCAAAAGCTAATCCTGGAAAACTAAGATATGGATCTGGAGGAAAAGGGAGTTTTACGCAGTTTGCAGCTGAAAACTTTAACCTAATGGCAAATATTAAGGTAGAGCATATACCCTACAAAGGGGGTGGCCAAGCTATCATAGACTGTATTGCTGGACATATCGAAATCTGTTTTATCCCCGCCACCGCTGCATTAAGTCATGTCAAATCTAAGCAGCTTAAACCATTAGGAATTACAGCAACTACTCGCTGGAGTGAGATGCCAACGACACCGACTATAGATGAAGCAGGAGTAAATGGCTTTAACTATGTCACATGGTATGGATTATTTTTACCCGCTAAAACACCTAACCACATAGTTCAAAAGTTGCTATTAGAGATCCAAAAAATAGTAAACGACTCTGAAATTAAAAAAATATTCAAGGAGCAGGGCCTCATCCCTGCAGGAACTAATGTTGATGAATTTCAATCAATAATTGCAAAAGAATTTGAGCTTAATAAGAAACTTGCCAATCTGATAAATGCATTACCTTGAATCGAATTAATTGAATAAAGGTAATTTAATTGACTGACCAGTTTCTACTGCTCGAACTATCGCAATTGTTGTTTCAAGAGTTATTCTCGCTTGTTGAGGAGTTGTATGAATAGTAGGTGCTCCTGTTGCCAAATAATCTAACCATGCCCTAGTTTCATTTGCTAAAGGGCCCCAAAAATTACCAACAGCCCAATCTCCCCCGGTATTACTCCCCAGAAAAGCCATGTTTACTTCATGATTTGGCATATATGCGTGTGGTATACCTTTTTCGGAGTATATGATGTGGTCATGATGATCGTCATCAATAATCATGACGCCATCTTTTCCAAGTAACTCCACACGATCAGATTGACCAAGAGTTGGATAATGCGTAGGTAAGGCATAGCTAACACCAAAATTAATTACTGCACCAGACTCAAAGGTTACTATTGCCCAAGTAACATCATCAGCCTCATAGCCCTTAAATATTTCTTTATTTCCTCTAGCCACTACCTCTATAGGCCTATCTCCCTCTAGAAACCAACACATTAAATCTACATAGTAAGTCAGGATATCTAAAACTGGAGTTGCATGTAAATCACGCTCTAAGATATTGAATGCTTGCGCTCTGGAGTTATAAACTCGTGTGGTACCTCCAATTACCTTACCCAATCGACCATGTAACATTTGCTCTTTAGCCCTAAGAAAACATTCTTTATATCGACGGCTATAACCAATCTTTAAATCTCCTTTTGTTTTATTAAGTACTTCCAATATCTTATCTGCATCCTCTAGGGTCAGAGAAATTGGCTTCTCTACTAAAACTGGCTTACCCAATTCCAAAGCTTTACAAATTGGGGCTACATGCTCTCCCTCGGGAGTAGAAACTATTACCGCTGTAACTTCTGGCATTGAAATAACTTCATCATTATTGGAAGAGTAAAAATCGGCTCCAGATATTTCAGACAATTTTTTTGCATTATCTAAATTAATATCTGAAATAGCTAGAAAATTCACGGAAGGATGCTTTGCTGAGAGGCGTGCTCTTAGGGAGCCAATTCGGCCAGAACCAATAACAGCAATACCAATATTATTTTTTTTCATTTTTGTCTCGTACTTTTATTAAACACTACCTTCAGATTTTGCCACATTTAATATCGATTACTTAAATTAGATTTAATAATAAGTATTAATTATCGATATCAACCCCAATGGTCAATGCGGCTTTACGCACTGACTCCCAAGTATCAGCTTGTATTTCAATACCATTTTTTTCTCTACTTAGTTTAGTTTGATATTCTGGCTCTCCAGGCATCATCACCTGTGAAAATCCTTTAGCTGGTGGAATCGCTTTAATTTTTCTAATCGATTTCGATAAAGCATCCTCGTATGCGGCCATTGGCCTAAATAAATCTGCTCGAAGAGCGAATATAAAAATACCACTACGCGTTTTCACGCCGGGAAAAGAGTCACACCCGACCAAGGGGCCACTCATCATCTCAGCAATAATAGCTAAAGCATATCCCTTATGGCCGCCAAAAGGTACCATAAAACCCCCTTCAAAAAAATCCTGAGGATTGATTGAGGGATTTCCATTTTTATCCATTAAAGTATCAGGCGGTAAAGATTGATGCATGGCTTTAGCAACTTTAATTTTTCCAGCGGCAATTGCTGAAGTTGCAAAATCTAGAGTGACCGCTGGACCATCTCTGTTTGGTAAAGAGAAAGCTAACGGATTGGTCCCTAAAATGGGTGCAGCGCCTCCATAAGGAGCAGTCATCGGTCGATCAGTTGTACCAATTGTCATAAACATGACTACACCTTGATCACTAGCACGTTCCGTAAAGACCGCCAACCTTCCTGTATGCCCTGCCTGCACTACCGATATTGCAGCCACCCCCTGCCTCTTGGCCTTGGCAATCGCTACATCCGCGGCCATATTTCCAACGACTTGACCAAACGACCAATTACCACTGATTAATGCGCTTACTGGAGTTTCTTGAAGAATTTCTGGCGTGGCGCTTAGTACAATTTCACCATTTTTAATGCTCTCTAGATATTCTGGTATCCGTAAAATACCGTGCGAATCA
>RFMZ01000235.1 GCA_009927445.1 Betaproteobacteria bacterium | reverse complement strand
TGAATATAAAATCTTCAAAGCTTATTCGTATAAGTACTAAGCCTCTAGCTTTTCGGCCTCAAGGGTTTGCCAACATATTCATAATCAGCGCGATCATTGTTTCTTTTTGCGTTGGGCTGGATTCAGCCACTAGCAATGTGAGTGCAGCAAGACCATTGTCGTTGATTACTGGTTGCCCATCTCTATTCAAAAGTCTGTTGTTCTTATTTAAAAAATCCACGAAAAGAAAAGCTCCACTGCGTTTATTGCCATCATTAAAGGGATGGTTTTTAATGATGAAATATAGTAAATGCGCAGCTTTACATTCAAGACTAGGATAGGCCGGATCTCCAAAGACACTTTGGTCTAAATTACCTAATATGCCCGCCAAGCCATTATTCGGTTCTCTTGCAAAAAGATCTGTTGCTTCTTTGCGTTCAATTAAACGTTTTTTTAATTCAAGTAATGAAGATCTTGCTTCAGTAATCGTTGGCAATATACCGCCTTCTTGAACTGGGGGCGATGTAAGTAGACCTTCATCATATCTTTGTAAAATTAAGAAAGTTTGTGCGTAGCGACTAACGATATCAGCTAATCCCTTACCCGCCATATCCTCTAGCTCTGGTTTTGAAGCTATCCTCCTAACGAGCGTTAGGGCTGTTTCTAATTCTTTAGCATTTGCCTCAAAGCGTTGTTGTTGAATCGTGTACCCTTTAACGAGATGTTCTTGTAATACTTTAGTCGCCCATTGTCTAAAGCGTGTGCCCTCAACGGATTTAACCCGATATCCAACTGAAATGATGACATCTAAGTTATAAAACTTAACTGGTTTATCTGAAAAAGCAATATGCAAATTTTGCACATTGCTTTCTTCCTGAAGCTCGCCCTCTAAAAAAATATTCCGGAGATGCCTGTTAATAACGGAACGATCGCGATCGAATAATGTGGCAATCTGTTCTTGATTAAGCCAGGCACTTTCACCTTCAATACTTACCTCGTAAGCTCCTGAATTACTTTCATAAATTACTAAATTAGTCATATATTTATCTCATTAAAGATTTATTTAAAGAAGGGGGGATAAGCTTAAAGAAGCTGGTTATTATAAGGATTGGAAGGAGCCACCCAAATGCATTTCCTGACAATCTATATGGCTACTTGAGAAGTCAGAGTATTTCTCCAGATAAATATTTTTTTATCTGGAGAAAAGTTTGGCGCATTCGTTCGGGTTGGAAAAGTTACCGTTCAGTAAGGCCAGGGTTTTAAATGGTAAGTTTGGATCTATCTTACGGAAATGGCGATAGCAATGCTGCAACAGCTGCGCCTTGTATTTGATGCCGTTGCATCGATTGCAAAACGAAGCCAGAGCGCTTCATTCTTTCAACAAAATCTAACATAAAGGCTTTAGTTTCAGATGAGCAATCTTTATGTACACCCATCGCTTGTTGGATTTGCATAAATCGACCCGGTAGTATGCGCAGACCTGGTAAGCGCTTGGCATCTACTTCTAGTTGTTGCCGCACACCTGCGGCTACTTCGTATTGACCTTCTATAAAAAAATCGACCACCTTGGGTGAGGTAGGTGCATGCACGAGTTTAGCGTGCTTAATTTCACGAGAAAGGTATAAATCATAGGCGCTTCCTTTTCCAACAACGATCCGATGACTAGCATTGTCTACCTCTTCATTTTGCTGCAGTCGAGATTGGTTAGGTACTAAGTAGGCGCCTTCAATAACAATATAAGCTGCAGTAAATTCAATTTCACGGCCACGTTCAGGGTCAATCGCAAAGAACCCAAAGTCGGCTTCCTTTTGTGATACAGCCACAACAGATTTGCCTGCCGCGTCAAAAACAACTAATTCAAGATTCGTCTCTAACTCTTTTGCAAGTTGTTGTGCTAAATCAATTGAAACTCCGTAGGGAGTTGCGTTTGGACCATCTCGTTTAGCTAATATGGGGTTTCCTACATTAATTGATGCGCGAAGTTTGCCAGTAGGGGCAAGGTCTTTAACGATTTGTGCAGAAATAGCCATCATTTATTCCTAATCATGGTGAAGTGAATAATCTATATTCTATGCTTTTTTAAACCCATTACACGATTTTTAGCTTTGGTTAACGGATGGGTTATTCTGTATACCTGTTCGTAGTATTTTTTTAATAATCTTTTTATGAATCCGTCGATCGACCAAGTAGCTCAGAGGCCCAAATCTGTTGCTAATCTTTTCTGGGCGATGACCTCTTTAGCTCTGCAGGGATTTGGGGGTATTTTTCCTATCTCTAGAAAAGTGATTGTGGAGGAGCGCCGTTGGTTAACTAACCAAGAGTTTGTAGAGGAATGGGCTGTAGCTCAGGTTCTTCCCGGCCCCAATATAGTCAATTTAGCAGTCATGCTAGGTGCCAGATATTTTGGTTTAAGAGGCGCATTAGCATCCATTGCTGGAATTTTTCTTTTTCCATCTATTGTTCTCATTTTGATGGCTATTTTTTTTGAACAGATGCAAGATATTCCGGAAGTTGCAGGAGCCCTTCAGGGAATGGGAGCCGTTGCTGCTGGTTTGATAGCAGGAAGTGCGATTAAGTTAGCGTCAGGCCTGAAAGGTCATCCGATTACTTTTTTGGGAAGTATGGTCCTTATAGGTATTGCTTTTTTAAGTTTAGCGATATTTAAAATTTCACTCATCTTAGTTTTATTTGGCCTTGGGTTTATCTCGGTATGGTTGACATATCGCCGGATATCTGCCCTGCGGAAGGGGCCACCCTTGTCATGAATCCTATCCAAGCGAGTGATTGGTTAACAGTTGCCCTACAGTTTGCTGGTCTATCATTATTTTCAATTGGTGGGGCTATTGCTCTCTTGCCAGAGATGCATCGATTCTTTATTGATGACTATGGTTGGATGACTGAGAAGCAATTTAATTCAGGTTTAGCTTTAGCTCAGGCATCACCTGGTCCGAATGCTTTAATGTTAGCGATGATGGGTTGGTACTTTGGATTAAACGCTACCGCAGTCGGATCCTCGCCATACGGTTTGGCCATTTTAGGATTTTTGATGACGATTTCTTGTGCTCTTATACCAACTTGTACACTGGCCTACACAGCAACGAGCTGGGTTCAAAAAAATAGCGAAAAGATTTTTGTTATTGCCTTTAAGCAGGGCATGGCGCCGGTGGTGATTGGCGCCATGATGGCGTCTAGTTGGATCGTTTCATCACATAATGCCAATTACGAAATTTATTGGCCCAATTGGGCATTAACTATAGCAACGATTTTATTATTTTCTTTTACGAGAGCACATATCTTAGTTTTATTACTGGGGGGTGCTTTAGTAGGCGCTACTGGCGTAATCAAATAGTCACTCATTAAATGACTTATTTAATTTTATTTTAGACGCTCGTAATATTTTTGGACAACTCGGGCCAATCGAGGTGCTTGTAATGATTGGATATCAAACCAATCGCATACTTCTGGATCGCTGGCCAAGCCTTGGTGGATTGGTTCCAAAAGATAGGCAAAATCGATGTGCCAGTGCTCTTTTTCTTGTTTGATTGGATTGGCTGGTATCAAGTGCATTTCAATGTCAATTGGGAGAGGGGCTTGGTGAGATGCGATATGTGCGGTATGCCAACCAGTTTCTTCGGTTACTTCTCTAATAGCGCAAGTATCTGGTGTTTCACCAGGGTCAACATGACCACCTGGCTGAAACCATTCTTTCAAATATCGATGGTGAATCAGTAACATTTTTTGATCGACGATGACGATGCCGCTACCTGTAATATGACCTGGTAGGGTTGAGCGCGCAAAGGGATCGGGAAGATCTCGTACATAATGCGTTTGTGACAAGAGGTGATTTTTTTCTAAAGGAAAAAGATCGCTATATATCTCGAGAATCTGCCACATAGTTTGAGCGACTTGCATGACAACTTATTTGGCAGTTTTGATCGACTTACTAGAACGCATCGATCTTGGGGGTAAGCCGGTATGTTGCGTGAGGATTCTTCCTCGAGTTGGCTGGGCTGTATTTTTTGTTTTGACTTTCTCAGGAATTGTAAAGTCTCTTGGGTTTGGAGCTATTTGGCTACGCGTTCTTAGAACGGCTTTTGCAGAACCAAGAGGCTGCGAGGAGTTTTTCTTTCGAGAACTTTGATAGCTTCCATCAGTTTGTGGTTGGTAACTTGGGATTAAATGATGTTTACCATTACCAATGAGGTCTGCGCGGCCCATTTTTTTAAGGGCGTCTCGAAGTAAAGGCCAATTATTGGCATCATGATAGCGCAGAAACGCTTTATGAAGACGCCGTCTTTTTTCCCCACGGACGATATCGACTGACTCGCTATCCTGAGTAACTTTACGCAGAGGATTTTTATTAGTATGGTACATCGCAGTTGCTGTAGCCATGGGGGATGGGTAGAAAGTTTGAACCTGATCAGCTCGAAAATTATTTTGTTTAAGCCAGATAGCTAAGTGCATCATATCTTCATCGCTAGTTCCTGGGTGGGCTGCAATAAAGTAAGGGATTAGATATTGCTCTTTGCCGGCCTCTTTGGAGTACTTATCAAACAGTTCTTTAAATTTGTTATAGCTCCCAATTCCAGGCTTCATCATTTTGCTCAGAGGGCCACCTTCGGTATGCTCTGGCGCAATTTTAAGATAGCCACCGACATGGTGGGTGACTAATTCTTTAATATAGGCTGGAGCTTTGACGGCTAAGTCGTAACGTAACCCTGAACTAATCAGGATTTTTTTTACGCCAGGTAAACCACGAGCACGCCGATACAGTTGGATTAAGGGTGTGTGATCCGTGTTGAGATTAGGACAAACATCTGGGTAGACACAAGAAGGTTTTCTACAATGCGCTTCAATTTCTTTTGATTTACAGGCAATCCGATACATATTTGCTGTTGGACCACCCAAGTCAGAAATAACTCCTGTAAAACCTGGAACTTTATCTCTAATATCCTCAATTTCTTTAATAATGGAGTTGGCTGAGCGGTTTTGGATAATCCGACCCTCATGTTCCGTAATTGAGCAAAATGTACAGCCCCCAAAACAGCCTCGCATAATGTTGACTGAGAAACGAATCATTTCCCAAGCTGGAATTTTGGCATCCCCATAACTGGGATGAGGAGCCCTTGCATAGGGTTGATCGAAGACAAAATCCATTTCTTCTGTCGTCAGGGGGATTGGTGGCGGCGTGAGCCAAACGTCCCGCGTAGATGGGCCAATGCCGTGTTGTTGCACTAAAGCACGCGCATTGCCCGGATTGGTTTCTAAGTGCAAAATTCGACTAGCGTGGGCATATAAGACAGCATCGCGTTTGACTGCCTCATAGCTTGGCAAGCGGATTACAGTTCGGTCTCGATCAAGGCGTTTTTTTGTTGATAAGTGGATTTGAACGACTTGAGTTGAAGAGGGCTTTTGGGATGTTTCATCAGGATTTGCTTTTGCGCAGGACTCTCCTTGAGCAGCAGCTTGTTCATCGGGCATCAGATAAGGATTTACTGGCGGGTCAATTTTGCCAGGTGCATCGACTTGGGTAGAATCAATTTCTAGAAAATCGGTCGCCGGTTTTCGGCGCACAAAGGCGGTACCTCGCACATCTTGGATATCGCGTATTTTTTCTCCGCGTGCCAGGCGATGAGATATTTCAACCAGAGCACGTTCGGCATTGCCATATAGAAGAATATCGGCTTTGGCATCAATCAAGATCGATCGTCGGACTTTATCCTGCCAATAATCATAATGGGCAATTCGGCGCAGTGAGGCTTCGATACCACCCATAATAATTGGCACTTCAGGAAACGCTTCCTGACAGCGCTGAGCATAGACTAGAGAGCAGCGATCTGGACGTTTACCGCCCATGCCACCTGCTGTATAGGCATCATCTTTACGAATTTTCCGATCAGCCGTATAGCCATTGATCATCGAATCCATATTGCCTGCTGTTACCCCAAAATATAAGTTGGGTTTACCCAGGGTTTTGAATGGCTCAGCATTTTGCCAAGTGGGTTGAGAGATAATTCCGACCCGAAATCCCTGAGACTCAAGTAAGCGGCCGATAATTGCCATGCCGAAGCTAGGGTGGTCAACATAAGCATCGCCAGTGACTAAAATGATGTCACAGGAATCCCAGCCAAGTTGGTCCATTTCATTTCTGCTCATTGGCAAGAAAGGTGCTCGACCAAAACATTCGGCCCAGTACTTAGGGTACGAATTGAGGTGAGGTGCTTGCGGTATTGCAAATAGTGATTTGGGTGCATTCATGATTAGCCTGTATTTTATGCTAATTAAAGCTTATGCGTAACGTGTTGCATTCCCGCGGTTGCAGGATTCAAGGACTTTTGATGCAGCGATGAAGGTAGTATAAGTGCGTCTTGCTTGCGTTCTATTGCAATGATTTCATCGTGACGAGAATAAGGCATTCATTATAAAAAAATCATCCAACACACCCATCTCATAAACCATGAGGACGAATTAGCCCAACTGCTAATCCTTCGATCGAGAAATCGTTCGTTGTCTGATTCACAATAATTGGTTCAAAATCTGGGTTTTCCGGGAGCAATTGGTATTGCGTACCGGCGGGCGTTTCTTTTTTTAACCAGCGCTTAACGGTCACTTCGTCATCAATTCTAGCAACAACAATATCGCCATTATTGGCATGAGAGGCTTTTTTTACAGCTAAGTAGTCGCCGTCTAAAATTCCAGCATCTCGCATGCTCATACCACGAACTTTAAGGAGATAGTCAGCTCCTTGCGCAAAGAGATTTGGGTCGACAGGAACTTGTTTTTCTACATGTTCTAAGGCCAGAATTGGTGCGCCCGCAGCAACTCTTCCAATTAATGGTAGTGAGAGTTGGGCAACCGTTTGCGAAGCCTTTTGGATCTCTTTAGCCGCTTGGCGGACTATGCTTGCTAAGCGAATTCCTCTAGAAGTGCCAGGACTAAGCTCTAAGTAGCCTTTTTTAGCCAACGCTTTGAGGTGTTCCTCCGCTGCATTTGCGGAAGCAAAACCAAGTTGCTTGGCAATTTCAGAGCGAGTTGGTGGTGCGCCAAATTCTTGAATAGATTTTTCGACCAAATGAAGAATTTCAGCTTGGCGAGATGTTAATTTGGGTAGCGAGGAAATCATAAAATTCCTGAATTTATATACATACTGTTACTATATACAGTTTTTGAGGTTTAATCAAGTTTTGTTTTAACTGAAACTTGTGTGAGGTATTTCTCCGATTAAGCGGGTAAATAAACTTTGCTGAGCACTTTTTTGCTAAATTTATTTGTAAAGGGGGCAGTAATTTGCTATAATTTGGGGCTGTACTTTGTTATCAAACAAAGATTTGTTCTTTTTTCACCCTTGCTGCACTGACAGTTCTTAAACAGAGAACCTGACGCCGGGCAGCTACAACCATAAGGAGTGTTTGATGCGTCATTATGAAATAGTTTTTATCGTCCATCCGGACCAAAGCGAGCAAGTTCCCGCGATGATTGATCGTTACAAGGCTGCATTAACAGCTGCAAACGGTAAAGTTCATCGCGTTGAAGATTGGGGGCGTCGTCAGATGGCTTACCTAATTAATAAATTAGCTAAAGCCCATTACGTATGCATGAATATTGAATGCGATCAGGCGACATTGCTTGAGCTTGAGCATTCTTTTAAATTCAATGATGCTGTTTTACGGCACTTGATTATTCAGGTGAAAAAAGCTGAAACTGAACCATCGATCATGATGAAAGAAGTTCAAAAAGAAGAATCTCGTAAAACGCAACAAGTGGAGGCACCTGCTGCATAACACTCTGCGGTATGTGTGTGGCTGAACTAATATATTTGGCGCTTTGTTAACTGAGGGCAGTAACTACGGTAATAAACTGCGGTAGTAACTGCGGTGACCAAACTAAGCTATTAACGAGGTAAGTCAAATTGAGCAAGTCACACATCAAGCTGAAAATTAAATAAATAACCCAATTGGAATGAAATTTAATCGGAAGCATACCGTGATGAGGATCGTAAACAGTAGCTTTCATACAACCATTATTCATTAAAGGAAATACCATGGCTTTTGGCAAAAAAAATATCGATTTGAAAAAGAAACCGGCGCAAAATCCCTTATTTAAACGTAAGCGTTTTTGTCGCTTTACAGTTGGAAATGTCGCCCAAGTTGATTACAAAGATATAGATACTTTAAAAGACTTTGTCGGTGAGAATGGCAAAATCACTCCGGCGCGTTTGACCGGAACAAAAGCGAAGTATCAGCGTCAGCTAGATACGGCAATTAAGCGTGCTCGATTTTTGGCATTCTTGCCATTTACTGATCAACATAAAAACTAATTGGAGAAAATTCATGCAAATCATTCTTCTTGAAAAAGTAGCCAATTTAGGAAATCTTGGTGATGTTGTACGTGTGAAAGACGGTTTTGCACGAAATTTTTTAATTCCTCAGCGCAAGGCGCGCAGAGCCACTGAAACTGCCATCGCCGATTTCGAAGCACGTCGAGCAGAACTTGAAAAAGTGGCTCAAGAGAAATTAGCTGCCTGCCAAGCTGTTGGTGAGAAATTAAAAGGGCAGCTTATTGAAATCCATCAAAAAGCTGGCGTTGATGGCCGTTTGTTTGGTTCAGTCACAAACCATGACATTTCTGACTCTCTCGTTCAAAAAGGCTTTGCGATTGAAAAAGGTGCGGTTCGTTTACCAAATGGTCCTTTAAAAGCTGTTGGAGAGTATCCGATTGCCATTGCTTTGCACACTGACGTGGTGGTAGATGTCATGGTCAAGGTAATTGGCGAACAAGCTTAATACCCTATCTTTTATCAACTGATCGAAGATGTCTGAAGTAGGTCCACTCCAATCTCTCACCCCAACGGGTGAGGAAGATCGGGCTGTACAGGGCCTAAAAACTCCCCCGCACTCCATTGAGGCAGAACAATCTGTTTTAGGTGCCCTCCTTTTAGATAATACGTCGTGGGATTTAATTGCCCATATTCTGACGGATAAGGACTTTTATCGTGCCGAGCATGCAGTTATTTATCAAGCGATTGGTCGTTTGATTGGTGATAATCGTCCGGCGGATGTTTTAACTGTTCATGAAGAATTAAAGCCGACTGGGCTTGCTGAAAATTTTGGAATAATCTATTTAAATCAATTGGCATCGAATACGCCAAGTGCGGCTAACATTCGGGGATACGCGACGATCATTAATGATCGTAGTATTTTACGAAGATTAATACAAACTGCCGATAGCATTGCAAATTCTGCTTTCATTGCTGATGGTAAGAATGTGCGCTCCTTACTGGATGAGGCAGAGTCCCGTATTTTGCAAATTGGTCAAGATGGTGGTCGCCAATCAGAATATTTGCCAATTGATCAATTAATGACAGAAGCGATTAATCGAATTCAAGAGTTATTTGATCGCGGATCCAAAAGTGATATTACTGGCATAGCGACTGGGTTTATCGATTTGGATCGTAAAACAAGTGGCTTGCAAAAGGGCGATTTGATTATTGTTGCTGGTCGACCTAGTATGGGTAAAACTTCTTTTGCAATGAATATTGCGGAGAATGTTGCGATTAAAGAAGGCCTACCAGTTTTGATTTTTTCAATGGAGATGGCGGCATCTCAATTAGCGTCTCGGATGCTTGGCTCGGTTGGTAAGGTAAATCAAGGACGTCTGCGAACTGGTCAATTGAGTGACGAGGAGTGGCCACGAGTAACGCAGGCTGTTGGGCAACTATCCTTAGCGCCAATTTTAGTTGACGAGACAGGTTCGTTAAATTCTTTAGAATTAAGAGCGAGAGCGCGTCGTATGGCCAGGAAATATGGCAATGTGGGTTTGATTGTGATTGACTATTTGCAGTTGATGTCTGGCAAGGTTGGTACTGCTAGTGAAAATCGTGCCACTGAAATATCCGAAATATCTCGATCACTCAAGTCCTTAGCCAAAGAAATGCAATGTCCGGTGATTGCTTTATCGCAATTAAATCGAGGCTTAGAAAATCGTGAAAATAAACGGCCGATCATGTCTGATTTACGAGAGTGTGTGACTGGTGAAACCTTAGTGTGTTTAGCCGATGGAACTAGACTGCCGATCGCGCAGTTACTCGGTGTAAAACCTTTAGTCTTCGCGATGAATGAGCAGCAAGAAATTGTCTTAGCTACAGCAGAATTAGTTTGGTCTGCTGGGATTAAACCGGTTATGCGGGTTTTAACGCAATCTGGTAGATGTTTTCGAGCAACATTACAGCATCGTGTATTTACAAGTGATGGCTGGAAACACATTAGTCAATTACAAGTGGGTGATGAACTGGCGCAATTTTTACCTCAAAGTAATGGACTTTATGACGGCGTTCATCCTGGCTGGGACGCCGTTCAAGAGATTGAGTCAGATGGCTCGGCAGAGGTTTTTGATCTAACTGTCCCAAAGCATCATTCGTGGTTAATGGATGGTTTAGTTAGCCATAATTCGGGAGCTATTGAACAGGATGCGGACGTGATTATTTTTATTTATCGGGATGAGGTTTATAACCCTGAAACAGATCAAGCCGGCGTGGCAGAAATTATCATTGGTAAGCAGCGTAACGGCCCCATTGGTGTTGTGAAACTATCCTGGCAGGGCGAGTTTACCAAGTTTGATAATTTGGCTTTAGGTTATGCCCCACCGCCATTTGCTCGCAATAGCGGGGGTACAAATAGCCCGGGAAGTAATGTTCCTTTTTAAGGTGGTAGATTCTCATACCAATCCTAAATAAGTAATAAAACAGCGCAATGAACAAAAATTGAGGGTTTGTAGCGTTAGAATTTTAACTTCGACATGTTCGTCGGTAAGATTTTTCAGAAGATTGCTCTAATTGCTTAAAATAGAAATTAGAAGCGAAATTAATGCAATACATCTAAGGAGATTTTGAATGGCAATGACCCCTGTCGAACGGACCACATTTTCAGCGATTGTAGATCGACCACCTTTAAAGTTTCCAAATAATGCGAAGATCATTATTTGGACGATCGTCAATTTAGAAGTTTGGGATATCGCCCGACCAATGGCGCGGCAGGTTATTCCTGCTCCTACAGGGCAAGCACTGATGCCAGACGTACCTAATTGGGCTTGGCATGAGTACGGTATGCGCGTTGGCTTTTGGCGATTCAAAAAACTCTATGATGATTTAAAGTTAAAACCCACTTTAGCGCTGAATGCGCGTGTTTGTATTGATTATCCGCGTGTTGCTCAAGCATGTTTAGATGCTGGTTGGGAGTTTATGGGTCATTCCTATGAACAAATGCCGATTCATAAAGTTGAAAATCAGGCTGAGATGATTACGAAGTCGATGGACACGATTACGCAATTCACGGGTAAGCGTCCAATTGGTTGGCTTGGCCCCGGACTGACTCAAACTTTTGAGACCCCGGACTTATTAGCTGCTGCAGGCGTGAAGTATGTCGGCGATTTTCCTTATGACGATGAGCCTACTCAGATAAAAACTGCCCATGGCCCTTTAATGACATTGCCTTATACGGTAGAGAACAACGATATCCCGATGATGATCGTGCAGCATCACGAGGGCGCTTATTGGACAAAAAAATGTACAGACACTTTTGATCAATACTATTTAGAAGCGAGTGAGCGGCCAAAAATCTTATCCATCGCTATTCATCCATATATTAGTGGTCAGCCATTTCGGATTGCCTATTTAAAGCAAGTTTATGATTACATCAATCAGCATGAGGGCGTTGTGCACATGAATGGTGAAGAGATGTATCACTGGTTTAAGAATAATCAATAGGTCGATTTTGATTGAATTGGCCTTAAAAGGAATAACCGCATGGATTTGCAATTATTAGACTTGGTTGGTGCAGCGCAGGCAGTTGCGTCCAAAAAGATTAGTGCAGTTGAGATGGTTCAGTGGTCTTTAGATCGTTTAAAGACCACGGGTATAGCTTTAAATGCCGTTTTTCATATATTCGAAGAAGAGGCTTTGGCAAGAGCGAAGTTATTAGATCAGTTACAAGCGCAAGGCCAAGCCCTCGGCTTATTGCATGGTGTGCCTTTAGCGCACAAAGATTTATACAGTGTGGCCGGACGTGAATCGCATGTGGGGTCGAAGATTTTGCGAGGTCGAGTCGCTGCGTCAAATGCTAAAGTGATTGATCTTTTAGAAGCGCAGGGGGAGGTGAACTTAGCCTCCTTACATATGTGTGAGTTTGCTTTAAGTCCAACCGGCTTTAACTTGCATTATGGGCATGGAAAAAACCCCTGGAACCCGGAGATGTGTTGCGGTGGCTCATCAAGCGGTTCCGGTATTGCAGTGGCGGCTCGGCTCGTCTATGGCTCACTCGGAAGTGATACGGGTGGCTCCATTCGACACCCCTCGGCGATGTGTGGAGTTACGGGTTTAAAGACGACTGCTGCTTTTATTAGTGAGGAGGGTGTTTTTCCTTTAGCGCCATCGCTTGATGTAGTGGGTCCGATGGCGCAAACGGCAAGGGATTGCGCCAGGATACTCACGGTTATTTCAGAGCATGCTAATAACTATGAAGAGCATCTCAACGGTGATTTAAGGGGTGTTCGGATTGGTATACCGAGAACTTATTATCGAGAAAATGTTGATCAAGAAATGGTCATCGCTTTAGATTTGAGTTTAGACGTATTACGTCACCGAGGCGCACAGTTAGTCGAGGTAGAGGTTCCTGATATGAGTTTCATTAATTCAATGATGGTACGGGTGATGGCCTTTGAGTCCTTAGGCATTCATCGAGAGTGGCTCAAAACACGACCTGAAGATTATGCTGAGCAAGTCCGCTTAAGGATAGAGCTAGGACATACATTTACTACTGAGCAATATCAACAGGCCATGAGCGCACGCAAGGGTATATTAGAGAACTTTGTGAGAACATCTTTTGCGAACTGTGACGTTTTGCATGTGCCCACAATACAAGTACAGACCCCTAGTATTGCGGATAGTTCTTCTGGTACGGGACTGGAAATTTTACAAAAACTAGCGCAAGTAACGCAAGTTACGAAGAGTTTAAATTACTTGGGGCTACCCGGAATGAGTGTGCCAGCAGGGTTTTCTAAAGTGGGTATGCCTTTAGCATTTCAATTAATTGGTAGGTCTTTAGATGAAGCCTTATTATTAAAGATAGCAGACGCATATCAATCGGAGACTAGTTGGCATAAAAAAATTCCGCAACTACAATGATGAGGTGAATATGAATCAGGGTTCTTGTTTATGTGGTGGAATCACTTATCAAATCCAAGATGAAATTGGACCTATTATTTATTGCCATTGCCAGCGTTGTCGAAAGGCAAGTGGATCCGCTTTTGTAACCTCCACAGAGATTTTGCGCAGTCAGTTTGCAGTCACTGCAGGCCATGATTTAGTTCAAGTTTATCGAGTAGAGGGTTCGCTAGACCGGGCCTTTTGTCAGAAGTGCGGCTCTCAACTTTATAGTCTTCGCGATGCAACACCTAAAACGATGCGGGTAAGGATGGGGACCTTGGATACGGTCATCACCAAAAAAGTTTCGTCGCACATTTTTGTGGGATCGAAGGCTTCTTGGGATGATATTTTAGATTCAGCCCCGCAATACTTAGAGCGACCCTGAAGTACTTTATCGGACAGAGTTCTTTGAAATAATTTGGCCTGCCTACTGCGTTGATTGCAGTTCTGTAACTTTACTAGCTAACTATTACTAGATACAAGTTTACACTGTGGTCTTCACAGGCTCAAGTCCCGTTTCTATAATAATTGGGGCGGCCTCTTTCGACGCTAAAAAAGAGATTAGCTTTTGAACCGCTGGTAGTTGTTGAGTTTGATTCATGATGCCAGCAGAAAAATAAAAAGTTTTTTCTATTTCTGGAGGGAGTTTACGAATTAATGTAAGTCCGTGAATTGGTAATAATTCCGATACTTGTTGAAATCCTAAGTCCGCTTCATTGCGCATCAAGATCGTACCAACGCGCTCACTAAAGATACGTTTTGCAGATATCGCCATTTGGTCGCTAATACCAAGCTTGGGGAAGACTTCACTGGATAAATAAGTACCACTGGCACTCGCCGAATACGCAATTCGGGGGGTACTTAGGAGCACCTGTTTGAAGGACTCAAGAGTACTGAGATCGGGAGCTGGGTCGCTGGCTCGCACCGCCGCTGCCATTTTTGAGCCTGCCAGATCAATACGGGAGTTTGGTTTGATGGTCCCATCCAAAATGAATTTTTCTAAGGCGGGGGCTGCTAAAACTAAAATATCAAACTGTTGCCCATTACTCAAACGCGTTGGAATGGAATCATGGGCTGCCCCAATTGACGAACCGAACTGGAGATCAATAGGCTGTCCAGTTTGCTCTTCGTACAGTGGTGCTAAGCGTTTTAATGCTGCTGCAAAGGCACCTGAAGTAATTACTTTGATTGGGATAGGCATAGGTTTATTCAGGAAAGATTAATCAACAGTAATTTTGGCAGCTTCAACGACTTTTTTCCAGCGCACAGCTTCTTTTGCAACGAGCTGGGCAAGTTGTTCTGGAGTGCCGGTATCAACATCTGCCCCTTGATCTTCGATCTTTTTTTCATTAGATTTTTCATTTAAAACGAGATTCATATTTTTATTTAAAAGATCAATAATATCTTTAGGAGTTTTTGCAGGTGCAAACATGGCATACCACTGATCAACTTCGACATTTGCTATTCCTTGTTCGGCAAGTGTTGGTACATTTGGTAGAACACTTGAGCGTTTTTTCCCAGCAATGGCAAGGGCTTTTAACTTGCCGCCTTTGACTTGTGGAAAACCTGTAAAAAGACTAGGAAACATAATTTGCGTTGTACCTGCAATCGTATCCATCACTGCAGGGGCGGAGCCTTTATATGGCACGTGCAGCATTTCTAGACCAGTCACAGATTTAAATAATTCACCCGTGAGATGCGGGGCCGAACCTTGACCAGCAGAGGCATAACTTATTTTACCGGGTTGGGATTTGACGTAGGTGATGAGTTCTTTAATATTTTGGACTGGAACATTCGGGTTAGCCACTACGAGAGTTGGTGAAGTAGCTACAAGTCCGATTGGTTCAAAACTTTTAATCGGATCATATTTGAGTTTTTGAAGAACGGGATTGATGCCATGGGTGGCGATAAAACCAAACATAATCGTATAGCCGTCTGGATTGGCACGGGCGACATATTCACTCGCAATTGAGCCATTTGCCCCGGGTTTATTATCGACGATCACAGTTTGATTGAGACGCGTACTTAAGCCTTGTGCGATGATTCTTGACATCGCATCATTGGCACCCCCGGGAGCAGTTGGTACCACAATCGTAATTGTTTTAGAAGGGTAGTTATCGGCTTGCACTGGTATAAATGCATTGCAGCTAAAAAAGCCCAAGCTAATGACTACCTGTGTAAAAAAAGTTGTTTGCGAAGTGAATTGGAACCGGATCATCGTACCCTTTCTAAAGGCTTTTTGGTAAGCACAAGCGTAAGTAGTAAGCAAGACTTGGATTTAGAAAAATTTCCCTATTATAGGTAATAATTTTCATTAATCAACAAAATGGCATGTGAAACTCGAATTTTGCTAATTATTTTCGGTATGATGATGTTATCTGTAATGAGGAGAAAATATGCTAAACAAGGTAGGTTGGGGATTGTCAATGAGTTTTTTACTGAGTTGTTTTGTCCTTGGGTCTTTAGCTCGAGCTGACAACTATCCTACTAGGCAAGTAAAGATTGTGGTTGGTTTTTCGCCAGGTGGAGGGCCGGATATTACAGCACGTTTGCTTGGTCAAAAGTTCTCTGAAAAATGGGGACAAAGTGTTGTCGTCGAGAATAAGCCTGGTGCTGGCGCAAATATTGCCTCGCAATTAGTCGCCTCTTCCAAGCCTGATGGGTATACATTATTATCAGTCTCTAACGCGTTTGCTATTTCACCAGCGATCTATAGTAAGTTGCCCTTTGATCCGATGAAAGACTTTGATGCAATTACGACGACTGCTACTGGACCGGCTTTATTGATTGTTTCACCGAATTTAAAAATTAATACAGTTGCTGAGCTAATTATGCTTGCCAAAAAGCAACCCGGAAAATTAACGTTTAGTTCGGCGGGTGTTGGCAGTGGCTCGCATTTTGGCGCGGAATTATTAAAAGCAAATGCTGGCTTAGAGTTGTTGCATATTCCCACGAAGGGAATTCCTGAGGCACTTACTGAGGTTATTTCTGGTCGAGTTGATTTTTTTATTAGTCCTTATGCCAGCGCTGTAGCCATGGTGCGCGATGGCCGGGCCAAAGCGATTGGTATTACATCGATCAAACGGTTTAAAGAATTCCCTGATCTGCCGACCTTATCGGAGTCTGGTGCACCTGGGTATAAATTTGAATTTTGGTATGGATTATTAGCGCCTGCGAATACTCCAAAAGAAATCTTAGCGCAAATTGCCTCTGAGGTGAAGCGCGTCAATGAGTTGCCCGATGTGAAGGAGCGCTATCAAAGTCTAGGGATAGAGCCTGTGTCAGGTACCCCAGAGCAATTTGATAAATTAATAGAAAATGAGATCAAAGATTTAACGCGAGTTGCTAAGTTAGCTAAAATTAGTGCTGATTAGTCTCAATTACATATCAAGGAGATAGCAAAATGAATGGTCAGACAGTTGGTGGTATTTATTATGAAGTTGCGGGTAATGGTCCATGGATGACTCTATCGCATTCTTTAGCATGTAATCTGAATATGTGGGATCCGCAAATGGAATTACTCACGAAGCACTTTAAGGTGTTGCGGTTTGATACGCGTGGACATGGCAAGAGTGTTGTTTCGAGTGCACCTTATACTTTAGATCAATTAGCCAAGGATGCATCTGATCTATTCCAGGAGTTAGGTGTGCAGCAAACGCATTGGATTGGTTTATCGATGGGTGGAATGATTGGTCAAACTTTAGCGCTTCTTCAGCCGCAGGTGTTTGCTAGTTTAGTTCTTGCTGATACGACAAGTCGTCGTCCGGATAATGCTGTTCAAATGTGGGGTGAGCGGATTGATATTGCACGTGCGCAGGGGATGGAGGGTTTAGTTGATAGTACCTTGTCCCGGTGGTTTACTGCACCCTATAAAGAAAAAAATTCCCCGGCAATGCAAGCTGTTACTGCCCAAATACGGTCTACGCCGGTTGAGGGTTTTGCTGGCTGTGCGCAGGCAATTTCTGCGATTAATACTTTTGATCGTTTGCCAGAGATTACCTGCCGCACATTGATTGTGGTGGGTAGTGATGATCACGGTACACCGCCTGCCATGGCACAAAAAATCCATGAGCAGATTCAGGGCTCTGTGTACCATGTTATTCCTGAAGCGTCGCATATTTCTAATGTTGAGCAGACGGCTTTATTTAATCAGCACTTGTGTGATTTTTATAAAATTAGTTAGTTGACATACGTCTAGCCTCGGTAAATCGAGAAGACCAGTAGTTGGCACTCAGGTCTTCTTGCCGAACAGTTCCACCAGATGTTGGGGCGTGCACGAATTTTCCTTTGCCGGTATAAATCCCGACATGCGAATAAGGATCTCCGAGGGTATTAAAGAAGACTAGATCTCCTGGAGTCAGAGCAGATTTTGGAATATTTTGTCCAAATTTACTCATTTCACTGGTGGTTCTGGGCAGATAAATTTGACGTGATTGCGCAAACACATAATAGACCAGACCGCTACAATCAAAGCCACTAGCTGGGGTATTTCCACCCCAGCGATAGGGCACTCCAATCAATTTAGAAGCTGCTATTGCAATATCATCTGGCTGATAGTTTGAAGTTCCTTTAGGATCAATTGGCTTTGATGGATGAAGGACTATCGGATGCTTAGACGCTGAATAAAAAGAACTGCAGCCTGCTTGTAAAATGAGCCAGGCAAAAAGCAGGCCATATTTATAAAATTTCTGCAGCATGATCAGCTAGACGCGAGCGCTCTCCTCTGGCTAGGGTGATGTGTCCCCCGTGTCGCCAACCCTTAAAGCGGTCGACTACGTAGGTTAGGCCGGACGATCCTTCGGTGAGGTAGGGGGTATCAATTTGAGCGATATTTCCCAGGCAAATGAGTTTAGTACCAGGACCTGCACGCGTCACCAGCGTTTTCATTTGTTTCGGAGTGAGGTTTTGCGCTTCGTCAATAATGACAAACTTACTGACAAAGGTTCTACCCCGCATAAAATTCATGCTTTTTACCTTGATGCGTGAGCGGATTAGTTCTTGAGTAGCTGCACGGCCCCATTCCCCGGCGCTATCATCGCTGCGGTGCAGAACTTCTAGATTATCATCAAAGGCACCCATCCAAGGTTGCATTTTTTCTTCTTCGGTACCTGGTAAAAATCCGATGTCTTCACCAACGGGCACAGTTGCGCGCGTGATGATAATTTCGTTATAGCGCTTACTATCGAGTACTTGTTCTAGACCAGCTGCAAGAGCTAGGAGAGTTTTGCCTGTCCCAGCTTGCCCAAGGAGAGTGACGAAGTCTATTTCGGGATTCATGAGAAGGTTAAGGGCAAAGTTCTGTTCACGATTTCGGGCAGTAATACTCCAGACATTATTTTTTTGATGTGAAAAATCTTTGAGGGTTTGCAGGAGAGCTGTTTTGCCATGAATTTCTTTTACTTGTGCATAAAAGGGGGTTGTGCCATCGGAGTTTTCCTGGAAAACAAATTGGTTGACCATCATGCTTGCAACGAGTGGGCCTGTTATTCTATAGAACATCGTTCCCGATTTGCCATCACTCCAGCTCTCCATCCCTTTGCCATGCTTGGTCCAAAAGTCTTCTGACAAGCTGAGGAGTCCTGCATACATGAGATCGCGGTCTTCGAGAACTTGATCGTTAAAGTAATCCTCTGCGGGTAGGCCTAGGGCGCGCGCCTTAATTCGCATATTAATATCTTTAGAGACGAGTACTACTTCGTGGTCTGTAAAGGTTTTTTGTAAAAAGCGCACTACGCCTAAAATAATATTGTCACCCTTGCCTGCGGGGAGTCCTTCGGGTAATTCAATTGCTTTTAGATCGGTCTGAAAAAATAATTTACCAGTAGCATCTTGATTGCCTAATTTATTGAGCGCGATACCGTGGTTAAGTAGTCCACTTGTATCATCGACTAGACCGTCTAGAGATCGGCTCACAGCCCTGGCATTCCTAGCAACCTCACTCATCCCTTTTTTATGATTATCTAGCTCTTCGAGAGTGGTCATTGGCAGGTAAACGTCATGTTCTTCGAAACGAAAAAGTGACGAAGGATCATGCATGAGGACGTTCGTATCAAGCACAAACAGTTTGAGTTTTGAAGATACAAGACGATTTTTATTTTTATTGTTAAGGCGTGTTGGTTTACTTGGGACGGATTGTTTCGGTTGCAGAACTTCTTGATTGGTCAAATGTATTGCTACGCGGGTGAGTTCTTGTGGTGGTTCTTCAGCATCATCATCTGAGGTATCTAGATAATCATCCACCAAGGAGGGTAACTTTTGGGGTGGGCGGTTATTTAGTGAAGGTTTAGGGAGATTTTTACCATGTAATTCGTCTGCAGTTTGGGTTGGTGCTGGGGGTAATGGCATGCAAAAACTCCTTTGAGGAATAATAAAAAGCGAGGGAAATTTTTTTTAGCTGGGCCAGTTCAGACTTTAAGCAGGGCCTTGAACTGGTAATCATTTGACGAAAAGATATCTTAAACCTGAAGCCTCTAAAAGCTTGGTTTAGACTGTACTGGTGTGCTGGGTGTGGAGATAATTTGGGAGGTGTTTGATGGGTTGATTCTGGGGTTGATTCTAGAGTTGTTTCTAGGGTTGTTAAGCCTACCTGACTCAGACGGTCAAGAAACAGAGAAGTTGTGAACAAACAGCATTTTATTCGCATTAATATTAGACTAGCGCAAATATTAAGACATTGCAACCACGGTCTTCAAAACTTCCTCAACATGCCCAAGAACCTTCAATCCACGCCACTCAAATTTTAAAATTCCTTTAGAATCAAAGACAAAGGTGCTTCTTTCCACTCCCCTGACTTGTTTCCCATACATATTTTTCATTTTGATCACGTCAAATAAATGACACAAGACCTCATCTGTATCAGCAATTAACTCAAATGGCAGTTCATGTTTGCTTTTGAAATGTTCATGAGATTTCATGGAGTCTCTCGAAACGCCAATAATGACGGTATTTGCTTGGGTAAATTGATCAATCAAATCACGAAAATTACCAGCCTCGACAGTGCAGCCTGGGGTATCATCTTTCGGGTAAAAATAGAGCACCAATTTTTTACCAAGGCAGGAAGATGGTGTAAAGCAAAGGCCTGAGGTTGCCGGAAGTTGACACATTGGTATGACGTCGCCTAATTGAATACGCATTTCTTTCTCCAATAATTATTAATCGTATTTTGCCACTATTTTGTATCCTTATAGAGATTTACGAGATTCATCAGATTTGTTAATAGTTGGGATGAAGACTTGCGGGCATGAGCATTAAATCACCACTGCGGTTGGCGGTTTGTCCCCAGGTAAAGGGTAGAACTGGTAGATTGTGTAATTGTCCGTTAGCAAGCCATGACTCGTGCAGTACTTGTAAGCTGACACAGTGATGTCCTTGTTTGGTCCAACCGGTGATTAACTTTTCAAAGAGGGGTAATAATTTTTGACCCTCTAATTCAGCGTGTAGGGTAAAGACTTGATCGCTCGGGTTATTTGCTGTGTATTGCAAGATTTTTTCTACTGCACCAAGTCCATCTAGACCATCCACGCCGAGCAGTTCATCGAAGGTTGGTAGCGTCGTTGGATACTGAATATGTTTACTTGGACCTTGATCAAATTCGATTCGGTATGGCGCTAGATTGCTTGCGGCTCTCCCATCGGAGGCGTAGGACATTTGCCAGGCATCAATTTGTTTCAGGGCGGTCATATTCATTTGCCAGCCAGCAGCGCCATGGGTTTTGGGAGGCGCGTTAAAGATTTCGACAAAGCGCTCGATCGCGAGTTGCATCTGTTTTTGCGTCCAGGCTGGATCTTGATGGCGGACATGATCTTGCCAAAGCACGTGATCCCAACAATGTATACCAACTTCATGCTGCGCCTGGGCGACCTCTTGCAACACTTTTTTACCTCGCAGACCAATATCCGGACCCGGCAACAGTACACCGTAGCTCAGTGTTTTTAGACCGTAATGTTCAACAACTGAAGTCCGGGAGACTTTTTTTAAAAAACCTGGTCGAAAGATTCTTTTGAGGGCCCAGCCCGTATGATCTGGACCTAAACTGAACAAAAAAGTAGCATAGATTTGGTGTTTTTGAAAGAGTTCCAGTAGACGAGGCACGCCTTCTAGCGTGCCTCTGAGGGTATCAACATCGACTTTGAGAGCGATTTGCCCCATGTTTAATTTTCGACGAGGTTACGCGCCTTAATCACATCGTGGCGGTAGGCCTCAAAAATATGCTCAAGGGCATCGGCCATGGTTGTTTTGGGGTGCCAATGGAGTTCATCAATCGTATTTTGTATTTTAGGGACACGATTTTGCACATCCTGATATCCATTCCCATAGTAGGCATTTGAGGTTGTTTCTTGGATGACTACTTTTAATGCGGTTTCACGATATTCGGGGATCCGTTTAGCGATAGTTAACATCATATTTGCTAGCTCTTTTACCGAAAAATTATTGACGGGATTACCGATGTTATAGATTTTCCCATTCGCCACATCATTTTTATTAGCCAGAATGAGTGCTAGGGCTTCGATCCCATCATCGATATAAGTAAAGGTTCTCTTTTGGAGTCCACCATCGACTAGATTGATTGGCTCACCGCGTGCGATATGACCTAAGAATTGGGTTACAACCCGAGACGATCCCTCTTTGGAGGTATAGATACTATCAAGTCCTGGACCGATCCAATTAAATGGTCTAAAAAGAGTAAAGCGAAGACCTTCCATACCATAACCCCAGATCACTCGATCCATGAGCTGTTTAGCACAGGCATAGATCCAACGAGGTTTATTAATTGGGCCGTAAATGAGTGGGGATGACTCTGGATCAAATTCTTCATCGGTACTCATGCCGTAGACCTCGGAGGTCGATGGGAACACGAGGTGTTTGCCATACTTATGGGCCGAGCGCACGATCGGAAGGTTAGCCTCAAAGTCTAACTCAAAGACCTTGAGCGGTTGTTGCACATAGGTTGCTGGGGTAGCGATTGCAACGAGTGGCAAAATGACATCACATTTTCGGATATGGTACTCGACCCATTCTTTATTAATCGTGATGTCACCCTCAAAAAAATGCATGCGTGGATGTTTCGCGATATCTGCAAGGCGGTCGTCTTGCATATCCATGCCATATACTTCCCAATCGGTTGTTTCCAGAATACGTTTGGAGAGGTGGTGGCCAATAAACCCATTTACACCAAGGATTAATATCTTTTTTGTCATGTCGGAATCTTTCGTCTAGATTCCATTTTAATCGCTCAGATCTGAGATAAGAGAATTTTCAGATCTTTGGCACGTATTTCTTGTCCTGCGAGTTGTAAAGAGGTCACAAGCAGGCACCGGCCGTCGCCGCAGACGCCGTAAATTCTTTGATTGATAATTTGAAGCCCAGGTATTAGTTTGGTTTGGGTGTTGGGTAGGCTTGCGAGTTGTGCTTTAGCAATCACCAACTGCCTTGGTCCGATTTGCGTAAATGCTCCGGGATAGGGGGGCGCGACTGCACGGAAGAGGTTATAGACTTGGGCTGCTGGTTGTTGCCAATCGATTCGCCCATCTTCGGGCTTTCTTGCCCCAAAGTAACTCCCCTCTTGGAGGCGGTTTGGTCGTCTTGGAAAATTTCCATTCCGAAGTTCTGGAAGCACTTCGTTTAACACATCAACAGCAGCTTGCGCTACTTGATTAAAAACCATAAAGGCAGTGTCATCTGGTCCGATCGGAACTTGTTTTTGACTAACAATATCACCTGCATCGGGTTTGGTTTCCATGACATGCAGGGTTGCGCCAGTTTTTGTTTCGCCGTGCAAAACAGCCCAGTTAACTGGCACACGACCACGGTATTTGGGGAGTAAGGAGCCATGCATATTGAGCGCTGCAATTTTTGCAAGGCTGATGATTTGATCAGGAATCATGAAGCGATAGTAAAAAGAGAAGAGGTAGTCTGGCGCTGTATTTTGAATTTGTTTGACTAGCTCTGGACTATTGAAGTCTGTTGGGGTGATGTAGGGGATGTGGCGTGCTTGACACAGTTGAGAGACTGATTCAAACCAAATCACTTCCTCGGGGTGGTCTTCATGGGTCACTACGAGTGGCACTTCAAAACCGGCATCTAGAAGGGCGGTGAGGCATTGCACGCCGACCGTATGATAAGCAAAGACAATGGCTTTATTGTGCGGCATCACGTTCCAAAACGCCCATGACGACATAGCGGGGACGTTGACGGACTTGTTGGTAAATACGCCCAATATACTCGCCTAAAAGGCCAAGACCAAAGAGCATGACACCCATTAGGAAAAAATTGAGTGCAAATAAAGTAAACACGCCCTCTACTTCAGCGCCGATTACAAATCGACGGATTAGGAGGTACATAAATAGCGCACCGGAGGCAAGCGCTAAGAGGATGCCAATTAATGAAAAAGCTTGCAGTGGTAAAACAGAAAAGCCCGTTACCAAGTCAAAGTTGAGACGAATGAGTTGATATAGCGAGTATTTTGACTCACCAGCAAACCGCTCTTCATGTTTGATTTCAATTTCAATCGGTTTGCTGGCATAGGTAAATCCTAGAGCGGGAATGAAGGTATTAATTTCTTTACTTTTCTTCATTAAATTAACTACTCGCCGATCATAACCACGCATCATACAACCTTGGTCGGTCATTGTGATTTTAGTGATTCGGTCGCGTAAGCGATTCATTGCTTTGGAGGCTAGACGTCGAAATGAACTATCTTTTCTGGCGATACGAATAGTCCCGACATAGTCATATCCCTCTAGGAGAAGTTTAACAATTGGGGTGATTTCTTCAGGGGGATTTTGCAGATCAGCATCTAAAGTGACTAAGAAGTGGCCTCTTGCATAGGTAAATCCGGCCATGATAGCCATATGCTGTCCAAAGTTACCGTTAAAGAGGACGACGCGGGTTACATCCTCACGAAGTTCAAATTGTTTTGCTAGTAGTTGTGCAGAATCATCCTTACTCCCATCGTTGACGAAAACGATTTCATATTGCACAGATAATTGGCGAGCGGTTTGATCAAGGGCTGGATACAGTCTTGCAAAAAGAGCATCTAAACCTTCTGCCTCGTTATAAACTGGGATAACGATCGATATCAACGGGATTGCTGGTGGGGTGAGATGCGCAGGAATCAATGATTGAGAGTTTATCTGCATACGGGGATTTTATGCAATTTTTGCAGGGTTGAGTTAAAAATAATGAGTAGTATTCGCCGAATGATCAAATACTTGAGCAGATCCAAATTAATGAAACTGCGCAAAAACATTTTCTAAGCTGTGAACGACGCGTTCCACATTCTGATTAGTCATTAATGGAAAAAGTGGTAGGGTCAGAATAGCTTGGCCAACTTGCTGGGCAACAGGCGTATTCGTTGATTGGTAGCCAAGATTTTTATACAGTTTGAAGTCCGTAATAATTGGATAGTGCACACCAGTACCGATGCCTAGGTCTTTCAGTGCTTGCATGACAGTTGACCTATTTTGATTCCGAGTTTTTAACTGTTCGATCGGCAAGAGTACTTGAAACATATGCCAATTACTATCATGCATATCTGCTAATGGCAGGATGACGCCATACTCGATGAGTTTAGATTGCTCAAATAGTTGAAAATAATGTTTCACAAGAGCTTTTCTTTTGACCATGAATTCTGACAATTGAGCGAGTTGATGGATGCCAATCACAGCATTCACATCGGTCATATTATGTTTACCCCCGAGGACGTCAACTTCCATACCATCAAGACCTGTGCGAGTTACACCTTGAAGTCGCAGTCGCTGGGCTAAATTCGCTTCATCAGCATGATTCATGACTAGGCATCCACCCTCGATACTGGTCATATTTTTATTCGCCTGAAAACTAAAACTAACGAGGTCAGAGCGGTGCTGATGGGCACTACCAATTAAATTTCCTTGCCAATGGGACCCAAGGGCCTGCGCCGCATCTTCGATAACGCGCAGCTGATAGTGGTCTGCAATTTCGTACAGTTGATCAATATCCACTGGTAGTCCAGATAAGTACACTGGCATGATAGCTTTAGTTGCTGGTGTAATGGCTGCTTTAACTAATTCCAAATTCAGATTTCGGGTTGACAGGTCGATATCTACAAAGACAGGTTTAGCCCCAACGGTGAGAATGACATTGGCAGTCGATACCCAAGAGATGGGTGTTGTAATCACCTCGTCACCAGGACCAATACCGGCAACGCGCAGCGCAACTTCCATCGTGGCGGTGCCATTGGCAAAGCAGCGCACTGGCCGGCCACCAAAGAGTTCGGATAGGGCTGATTCGAGTTGTTGGCATTGAGGGCCAGTCGTTATCCAGCCAGAGCGCAGGACATCGCCAACGGCGGCAATCGTGGCTTCATCGATACTTGGCTTAGTAAAAGGCAAAAAGGGGAGCTGATTCATAGGTTACATTATGACCTAGCTAAAAGATACACACCAATGAGGATAATACCAATGGCAGTGAGGCGCTGCCAACTCAGTATTTCACCAAATAAATAATGGGCGGCAATGGCGTTGAGGACATACCCTAGTGAGAGCAAAGGATAGGCGACGGAGACATCAACTCTTGATAGGCCGGCGATCCAAGTGATCACTGAAAAAACATAGAGGCAAAGTCCGCCTAAGATCGGTAGATTAGTTGCTAGTTGTAGTAAGGTCGATATAAGAGTTGTGGGCGCTAGAGAAATTTCTCCCAGACGAAGAGTACCCGCCTTGAGAAGTAATTGTGCGCAGGCATTGAGAATGACACCAATAAACAGATAGCTAAAACTTGTGAGGGTCATGGATTACCTTGTTTCTGGGTGGACTGACTTGCCTCTGCCAGAGGTTTTCGAACCAATACTCGAAGTTCATCTTGAGCAATCACTTCCATGGAGATATTTTGGGATTGTAATTCTCGCCACAGTGCGTGACTCATTATTGCAAAAGCATCTTGGGGCGTTGGATTTTGCCAAACTTGCAACCACTCCTCTAAAGAAGGTATCCAGCGCTCTGGTTCTTGCGCTATTCCAAAAGCAAGTTCATCTTGGAAGTTGACCATTACCGAATTTTTTTCGAGATAAAAGGGGACGGTATGATCAAGTAAGCCTAAGGAATAGAGAGGTGCATCTTTTGGGATGAGAGGTTTTGCTTGCATAGCAAGATCATAGCCAGAAAGCCGGCGTCCGACGGTTTCATGACCAAGACCAGCGATTAAGGTTAGGGTGGTAAATGTCAAGGCAAAAATCGTTACGCTATACAGGATTTGTTGACGTTTTAAAAATGCGAGCAGTGATCCTAAAACGCCAACAGTAAGTGCCACTCCAGCCCAGTACGAATACATTTGATAGGATTCTTTTTCATAGACCTCACCAGTTGTTTGGATGGCTGGAATACCGATAAATCCAATAGCAAAGAAAGCAATAAAAAATACTACCGAGTAGGTCCATATTTTGGATGGCTGATTGATTGTGTTTTGACGCAGTAGCACATGATCAAAACCAATTCCAGTGACGATTGCGAGAGCCGGAAAGATGGGGACAATATACCCTGGGAGTTTAGATTGCGAGCTACTAAAAAATAAAAAAATAGTGACAACCCAAATGAGGCATAACCAGAGTGGTTGAAATCGATGATCTGGATTTGGGCGAAATGGGGTGATATTTTTAATCGTATATAACTGGCTTAGCCAAGGTAAAAAACCTAATACAATCAGCGGGATAAAGAAATGCCATGGCGCTGTGCGGCGATGTGCTTCACTGGTGAAACGTTCTAGATGTTCATGAATAAAAAAGAAATGTAAGAACTCGGGATGGCGTTGAGCAATGAGAAAAAACCAAGGACTAGTGATTAATAAAAATAAACTCAGGCCACTAATCCAACGCATTCTAGCCCAGGATTGCCAATCTCTTGATGTTAGGCTATAAACGACCAGCACTAGGCCGGGTAGCACAATACCAATTAAGCCTTTACTTAAAACAGCGGCAGCCATAGCTGCCCAACAAGCGAGCATCCAGTAGTGCTCACTCTTAGACTTGGCAGGCGCTAGGAGCGCCAAAATAAGACAGCACAAGGAGGCACTCATAAAGAAAGCTAGGCCCATATCTAGGGCATTAAAGTGTCCCGCTAAAATCCACAGTGGCGAAGATGCCAGCATTAAACTTGCCAGATAGCCACCCCGAAAACCTGCAATTTTGAAAGCAGTAAAGCCTACCATGAGGATGCCTGCAAAACTAGTTAGCCCACTCCATAGTCTTGCTTGCCACTCGCCCAGGCCAAAGATTTGAAAGATCACCGCCGTTGCCCAGATATGCAAAGGTGGTTTTTCAAAATACTGGTAACCGTTATAACGAATCACGACCCAGTCACCGGTGGCGAGCATTTCGCGCGCTATTTGAGCGTATCGCCCCTCATCAGTTGGGATGAGATGGCGCCAATCTAGGGTTCCAAACCAAATCACACCGAGTAAAAGTAGGATGAGGAAATAGCCAGAATGGCTTTGCCAAGTGATCGATTGCTGCTGTGTGTTCGCTGGAGAGATCAATATAAATTACCAAATAACGAAGGTCGTGTTGAGGAGTGCGTTAGCTTTGTTCCATTAAAAATGCACCCAGAACAAGACGACCTTCCCCCATAAGTATATTGTAGGTTCGACAAGCTGCCGGCGTATCCATGGTTTCGAAGCCGATGCGCAATTGGATCAGGTCTTGTAAAAGACTCGGATCCAAAAACCGAATTTTCGAGCCGCTACCAAAGATCACTAGTTCCGGCTTTTGATTGGCAATTTGGGTAAAGTGTGACCTATTTAAATTTTTCCAACTACTGACTAACCAAGGCAAAACTGGTCCATCAGGCATTAATAAAATAGAATTTTTGTAGCGCTGCGCATTAATTTCTAAAAATTCAGAATCGTAGCGCGTCACCATATTTTGGGACGGAAGTTGATCAGGTTGGAGTTTCACGGTTATGCTCTGTCATAATAGAACCATTATAGCTAGCGTTAGTTAACTAAAAGCTGTTTATTCAACTTAGATCATTGTGAAAAAATTTTTAAAATCCGATAAATTAAACAACGTGTGTTACGACATTCGTGGGCCGGTTATGGAGATGGCTTCTCGGATGGAGGAAGAGGGGCAAAAAATTATTAAGCTCAACATTGGTAATGTTGGGGTTTTTGGATTTGATCCGCCCGAAGAGATACAGCGGGATATGATTCGCAACTTACCAAATGCGGCAGCGTATTCAGATTCAAAGGGTATTTTTACAGCCCGAAAAGCGATCATGCATTACTGTCAAGAAAAAAACATTGAGGGTGTTGAGTTAGACGATATCTATACTGGTAATGGGGTTTCTGAGTTAATTGTTTTAAGTATGAATGGCCTCTTAAATCATGGTGACGAAATATTAGTACCGTCGCCTGATTATCCTTTGTGGACTGCGGCGGTTAGTTTGTCTAGTGGCACACCGGTGCACTATTTATGTGATGAAGCGCAGGGTTGGGCTCCAAGCATTGATGATATCCGTGCCAAGGTGAGTTCGAAGACGAAAGGGATCGTCATTATTAATCCCAATAACCCCACGGGTGCCATCTACGATGATGCCACTTTAAAGGCGGTTATTCAGATTGCGCGGGAGCATGGCTTAATTATTTTTGCTGATGAGATTTATGACAAGACATTATTTGATGGGAAGACACATACCTCGATAGCTTCCTTGGCAACTGATGTGTTGATGATTACTTTTAACGGGTTATCAAAAAATTATCGCTCTTGCGGATTTCGGGCTGGTTGGATGGTGGTATCTGGCGATAAGACTAAAGCACAGGACTATATCGAAGGTCTGAATATGTTATCTTCAATGCGTTTGTGCGCTAATGTTCCTGGTCAGTGGGCAATTCAGACGGCTTTAGGGGGTTACCAAAGTATTAATGAATTAGTCGGTGAAGGTGGTCGATTAAGAAGGCAGCGGGATTTGGCATATGACTTGATTACTCAAATTCCGGGTCTAACCTGCGTTAAACCTGAAGCGGCTTTATATTTATTTCCTAGATTAGATCCTAAAATATATCCGATTGATGATGATCAGGCTTTTGTGGCAGAATTTTTACAAGAAGAAAAAGTTCTTTTAGTGCAGGGGTCTGGATTCAATTGGGTTAAACCGGACCATTTCCGACTGGTATTTTTACCGAATGAAGACATTCTTCGAGAGGCCATTATGCGTCTTGGGCGTTTCTTAAAAAGGTACCGTGAGCGATCTGGAACGGACTCTTTGGTTAGCTAGTCTGGAGGATTGGCGGATTGACTGCGAACCTTTTGACTGCTAATTAACCAATAGAATGACACATTGCAGTATTTTTATGAAGAGCAAAATGAGATGGTGGTAAGAGAAATGAATCCAATCCAAGTAGGACTTTTAGGCGCTGGTACTGTTGGTGGCGGCGTTTTTACAGTATTAAACCGGAATCACGAGGAGATTGAACGTCGAGCTGGGCGTGGTATTGAAATTTCCATGGTGGCGGATTTAGATGCTAAACGAGCCCAAGAGATTGTAAAAGGTCGGGCAACCATCGTAAGCGATGCTTATGCGGTGATTCAGGATCCAAATATAGAGGTAGTCATTGAGCTAATTGGCGGTTATGGAATTGCTAAAGAATTGGTATTAGCTGCGATTGCTCAGGGTAAGCACGTTGTTACGGCCAATAAAGCTTTAATTGCAGTGCATGGCAATGAGATTTTTGCTGCGGCCAGAGATCGCGGAGTGATCGTCGCTTTTGAAGCGGCTGTGGCTGGTGGCATTCCGATTATTAAGGCTCTGCGCGAGGGTTTAACTGCGAATCGCATTGAGTGGATCGCAGGCATTATTAATGGCACGACGAACTTTATTCTCTCTGAGATGCGCGATAAGGGACTCGATTTTGACGTGGTCTTAAAGCAAGCCCAAGAATTAGGATATGCAGAGGCTGATCCTACTTTTGATATTGAAGGGATCGATGCAGCGCATAAAGCTGCGATTATGAGTGCCATTGCTTTTGGTGTACCAGTTCAGTTCGATAAGGCGCACATTGAGGGGATAACCCAATTAGCTCCGATTGATATTCGTTATGCAGAAGAGCTTGGTTATCGAATCAAACTGCTTGGGATTACCAAGCGGACAAGCCACGGGATTGAATTGCGCGTTCATCCGACATTGATTCCAGCGAATCGCTTAATTGCCAGCGTGGAGGGCGCCATGAATGCGGTGCAAGTGTTTGGTGACGCGGTTGGCACGACTTTGTATTACGGTAAAGGTGCAGGTGCTGAGCCTACTGCTTCAGCCGTGATTGCGGATTTAGTGGATGTAGTGCGATATCAGTCGGTAGACCCTGACAAGCGGGTACCCTATTTAGCATTTCAGGAAGATCGGGTCATTAATACGGTTGTAATGCCGATGGGTGAAATTACCACGAGTTACTATTTACGTCTAAAAGTAGCTGATCAAACCGGGGTATTGGCCAGTATTACGAAGATTTTAGCTGAGCAGGATATTTCGATTGATGCGCTTTTGCAAAAAGAGGCTTTACAAGGACAGAGTCAAACGGATTTAATTATTCTCAGTCACCAGACGCAAGAAAAGAAGATGTTGATAGCGATTGAAAAAATTGAGCAGTTAAGTACCACCTTAGGTCCTGTCATAAAGATTCGTTTAGAAGAGTTGAGCTAAGGTTTGCCATGAAATATGTATCGACTCGTGGAAGTAATGAGCAATTACAGTTCTTAGATATTCTCTTAGCTGGGCTTGCACCAGATGGTGGATTGTATTTACCAGTAGCATATCCCAAAGTTTGCACTGAGCAATTAGACCAGTGGAGAAATGTATCGTACGCGGACTTAGCGGTTGAAATTTTGAGCTTGTATTGTGATGATATTGCTTTAGAGGATTTACGAAAAATTGCTCATCAGACCTATACTGCCAAGGTTTTTTGTCACGGGCGACAGTATGATGACGCGAGCAAAATTGTGCCATTGCATTGGCTTGGCAATGATGGCGGAGCCGAAATCGGTTTGTTGAGTTTATCCAATGGTCCAACCTTAGCATTCAAAGATATGGCTATGCAGTTAATCGGCAATCTTTTTGAATATGCTTTGAAGAAGCAGGGTAGACAACTCAATATTTTAGGGGCAACATCAGGCGATACGGGTAGCGCTGCGGAATATGCGATGCGAGGTAAAGCTGACATTCGTGTATTTATGCTTTCTCCGGCTGGTAAGATGAGTCCTTTTCAATGTGCTCAGATGTATTCTCTACAAGACCCCAATATTTTTAATTTGACGATTGATGGAGTTTTTGACGACGCACAGGATATTGTTAAAGCGGTCAGTAACGACCTTGCTTTTAAAGCGAAGCATCAGATAGGGACTGTGAACTCGATTAACTGGGCGAGGGTGATAGCCCAAGTTGTATATTATTTTTCTGGTTATTTGCAGGCCACTAAAAATAGTACAGAGCAGGTTTCGTTTACTGTTCCATCGGGGAACTTTGGTAACATTTGTGCCGGCCATATTGCGCGGATGATGGGTCTACCGATTTGTAAGTTAATTGTTGCCACGAATGAAAACGATGTTTTAGATGAATTTTTTAAAACAGGTGTGTACCGTGCAAGAAAATCCTCAGAAACGTACCACACCACAAGTCCCTCGATGGATATTTCCAAGGCGAGTAACTTTGAACGCTTTATTTTTGACTTATTGAACCGAGATAGTGGTCGTGTTGCAGAGCTCTTTTCGCAAGTTCAAGTCCAGGGCGGCTTTGATTTGTCGTCCCAAATCGTCCCCTTCATGCAAGAACAGTTTGGGTTTTATTCTGGCAGGAGCTCGCACCGAGATCGGATAGAAACTATTCAGTCAGTTGCTAGAAAATATCAAGTTGTGATTGATCCACATACTGCTGATGGTGTGAAGGTAGCAAAACAGCATCTTGATCCGGGTGTAAAAATGTTGGTATTAGAGACTGCCTTACCAATAAAATTTGCGCAAACTATTGCGCAGGCTCTAGGGCATGAACCAGATCGGCCGTCGGCATTTGATGGGATTGAAAAATTACCTCAACGCGTCACACAGATGCCTTTAGATGTTTTGCAAGTCAAACAATTTATCGAGCAAAATACCTAGTATGAAAACAGTCCAGGAAGCCTTAGCCACTTTACTGCAGCAGGCTCAAAGTGTTCAAGAGTCTGAGCTCGTAACCGTTTCGGATGCTTTATACCGTGTTTTAGCCGTGGACCAGATTAGTGCTGTTCATGTGCCCCCTAATGACAATACCCAAATGGACGGTTATGCCTTGCGAGCGCAAGACGTGCCATTAGTAGACACAGTTTTGTCGGTCACACAAAGAATTCCTGCAGGAGTTATGGGTCAACCATTGTTAGCTGGAACAGCCGCGCGTATTTTCACTGGAGCCAGTATTCCAGCAGGTGCAGACACGGTTGTGATGCAAGAAATATGTCAGCCGCTTGCAAAGCCAAATGAATTAGGGGTAGATTATCAAATTCGTGTCACAGAAATACCGCAAGAGGGGGATTGGATACGTCGTCGTGGGGAGGATATTACGCAAGGTCAAGTTGTGTTGTCGGCTGGGACGTATTTGAGGCCGCAAGAACTTGGTGTGGCTGCTTCGGCTGGTCTGACACACTTAGAGGTTAAGCGTCGTTTAAAGGTTGCTGTATTTTTTACTGGTGATGAATTAACTTTACCGGGTCAGCCATTAAAGCCAGGGGGTATTTATAACTCAAACCGAGACACTCTTCTAGGGTGTTTAAAGGCGATTGGTTGCCAAGCAACTGATTTTGGTATTGTGCCTGACACCTTAGCAGCTACGCAAAAAACTTTACGTTTAGCTGCATTGGAGCATGACTTGATTGTGACTTCTGGTGGTGTTTCGGTGGGTGAAGAGGATCATATTAAGCCTGCTGTCAGTGCTGAGGGGCGATTAGATATGTGGCAGATTGCCATGAAGCCTGGAAAGCCATTAGCGTTTGGAGCTATTAGAAAAGCCGATACTGCGCAAGAAGCCTGGTTTATGGGCTTACCAGGAAATCCTGTTTCTAGCTTTGTAACTTTTTTGTTGTTTGTAAGGCCATTTGTGCAGGTATTACAAGGTCGGGTATCAAGACCGATCCCCCAACTAAGATTGTGTGCAGACTTTGACTGGCTAAAGCCAGATCGGCGAAACGAGTTTTTACGTGTGCGGGTGAATGAATCAGGTAATTTAGAACTCTTTTTGAATCAAAGTTCGGGTGTTTTAACGAGTGCTGCGTGGGGTGATGGCTTAATTGACGTCGCTCCTGGTCAAAAAATCTTGCGCGGTGATTTAGTGACTTACATTCCTTTTTCACAACTTTTATCCTAGGTTTGCCTGATGCATATACAAGTCAAATTTTTTGCCTCTTTAAGAGAGAAGTTAGGCGTGAGTCAGATGAGTTTGGATCTGCCGCACGAGGTCAAGACGATTGGTGACTTGCGTTTAGAGTTAGCTAAGTATTCCCCTGGTTGGGATGAGATATTTGCTCCTCAGCAGAACATGCGAGCTGCTCAGCACCAGGTGATGGTTGAGTCTACTACCTTGCTTGAGGATGGTGCAGAAATAGCTTTTTTTCCACCGGTAACGGGTGGTTAAGTTCGATGAAAATTCAAATTCAGGAAGAAGACTTTGATGTATCCAAGGAATTAGAATTACTTCGCGTGGACTTACCTCAGATTGGTGGCATTAATGTCTTTGTAGGGACTGTTCGCGATGAACACTTCGGTCAGAAGATTGAGGGGATGGTGTTAGAGCACTATCCGGGTATGACAGAAAAATCGCTCGCCAATATTTTGGATCAAGCGCAAGCGCGTTGGCAGATTTTGAACGCGACGGTGATCCACCGGGTTGGAGATTTACGTCCTGGGGAGCAGATCGTCTTGGTTGCTGTAGCCAGTTCGCACCGCGGTGATGCCTTTGCTGCATGCGAATTTATCATGGACTATTTAAAGACTTCAGCGCCCTTTTGGAAAAAAGAATTAACACCAAATGGTGCGCATTGGGTAGATGCGCGCATAACGGACGATGAGCGCTTAAAAAAATGGCAAATTTAGCTTGAAATACGCTTGCAGACCATTAAAAACTTGCGGCAAAACCTAATGACCAACCGGTCACATTAGCCCCAAATTGAAATCGTGCCATTACTCTGGCGCGTTCGAAAAAAAGTGGGTAGTCCTTGATATTTAGCTCAAGGCCAGTACCAATTGATGATAGTGAGTTAAAGCCTAGCGCACCCCGTAAATCACCTAAGAATTGGGTGTGCGCGAATTCCATGACATGGCGAATTGGTTTGTCAAATAGTGTGAAGTTGGTTGGGGTCCGGCGCCGAGTCCATAAGTTTAGGCTTTGTGAGTTGACCTGCCCTTCGAGTGCTTCTGAACTTTGATAGCTATTGAGGTGAATATTGGTATAGCGTAGTTCGATATCGATTTCTCGTTCCGGATGATAGTCTTCATAATCCAAAATGACTGAACCGCCTAGACCAAGTGCATTGAGTCTGCCGCCTTTTAAGAAATCAAAATTGATTCCGGTTCGATCTTCTGCAACGCGCGCTAACACTGAAAGATCACTTTCTACATGACC
>RFMZ01000064.1 GCA_009927445.1 Betaproteobacteria bacterium | reverse complement strand
CCTTCCCAGACACATATGGCAGCCAAGGCCTTGGGTTTACTTGCAGCAGCACGCCATTGATTACTGCCGTAGTAAGAAATACCGTTCATTCCCACACGGCCGTTAGACCATATTTGCTGGGCAGTCCATTCGATACATAAATGGATGTCTTTTGTCTCTCGTGCATTATTGTGATCCATGAACCCAGGCGATCTTCCCGCACCACGTGAATCAATCCGAATGCACACATAGTCGTCTGGCACCCATTTCTCAGGATCGACTACTTCCCAATTTTGGTATTTGTTACTCGATCCGCGCATGACATCTGGATTTTCACGCTCCATGATTTCCCAAGCAGTTTTATAACCTTCTTGAAAAGAGAGTCCCTTGCCATAAGGACCATAAGACAGAATGACTGGAAACTTTCCCTCATAGATCGGGCGGAAGATATCTGCACGCAAAACTAGTCCATCATCCATTACGAGTGGCATATCCCAATCAATATGCATTCCGTCTCTTATCTCCGATTTCCACGCATTCATTTTTATCTCCTGTGTTTTGTTCTAATTTATTCTATTCCTCAAGGGATTAGGTTTCACTGCTCTGTATCTAAGGTGTTAACCTAATATCCTTGATAAAAAATTAGGGGAGACATTAAGATGGTATTTATTCGCAAATTCACAATTTGCCTTGCTTTCATAGCTTGTGCACTAAGTAATATTCACGCTCATGCGCAGTCTGCCTCAAGCTACCCTTCACGCCCAATCACCGTGATCGTCCCCTTCCCGCCTGGGGGACCTACTGATAGTTATGCACGCTTGGTTGCTTTAAAAATGCAAGAACGTTGGGGGCAGCCAGTGGTAGTTGAAAATAAACCTGGTGGTACAGGCATACTTGGGAATAATTTAGTCATCAAGGCCCCGCCCAATGGCTACACATTACTATTTACGTCAAATAGTGCGCATTTAATCAGCGCACTCCTGAAAAATCCAAAGCCATACGACTCGGTGAAAGACTTTACGCCGATCAGTATTGCTTTGAAATATCCCATGTATCTTTTGATCAATCCAAATGTCCCCGTCAAAACCGTACCGGAATTTATCGCTTACGCAAAAGCTAATAATGGCAAGTTAAATTACTCTAGTGTTGGATTAGGCAGTGGTGGTCACCTCGCTTGTGAGCTTTTTAATATAGCAGCCGGTACCAATATTACTCATGTCCCTTACAAGGGAGCTGCACCAGCGCAAACCTCGACAATTGCGGGAGAAACCCAGATGTTTTGCGATAGCGTTGGCAACTCCCAGCCCATGGTCGATGCTGGAAAACTCCGTGGCTTGGCTACTTTCTCAGATAAACGCGTACCCACTGTTGAGAACGTTCCAACATTGGGTGAGTTTGGTCTCACGGGCTTGTCTGCTTACATCTGGTTAGGGCTTCTAGGCCCACCAGGAATGCCAGTTGACATTTCAAACAAACTTAATGCAGAAATGTTACGCATCATGGCTTTACCAGATGTCAAGGAACGCGTACTAAAAGGCGGTAATGAAATTGTTGCTAATACTCAAGAGCAATTTATTAAAGACATGGGGCAAGAAATTGAGTTTTGGACCAAAATTATCAAGCAGAAAAATATTAAAGAAGATTGACTTTTTACCAATGTACTTTTTATCCGTCTTCAAATAGCTCTTGTAACAAAGTTACTCAACAGCCTACGAACTGCAAATCAATTGCACGACA
>RFMZ01000248.1 GCA_009927445.1 Betaproteobacteria bacterium | reverse complement strand
AGCAAGCTTTAAGTTCTTGGTATGACGAGGTGGTGGCAAAAAATCGTGTGTTTTTTAATATTGCAGGTAATAAGTACCGTTTAATCGTGGCAATTGCGTATCAGTTTGGAGCCATTTATATGAAGTTTGTTGGTACCCATCAGGAATATGACAAGGTCGATGTCTTATAGGTTGGATGGGAGAAATGATGAAAGAATTAAAACCAATACATAACGATGCAGTGTATGAATCAGCGCTGGCAGAGGCATCTCTCTATTTTGATAGAGAACCTACACCAGGAACTAAAAAGGCAGATCGTTTTGAGATACTATTGTTGTTAATTGAGTCATATGAGGCCAAGCATTATTTAATGTCCTCGCCAGATCCGATTGAAGCAATTAAGTTTCGTATGGAGCAGGCTAACCTCAAACCCAAAGATTTAAAGCCCATGATAGGCGAGCTTAATCGGGTTTATGAGGTGCTCTCGAGAAAAAGAAGCTTGACTTTGCCGATGATCCGTCGATTGCATACTGGTCTGGGAATACCCGCCCACAGTTTAATTTTTTAGTAGCTTCGAACACAAGTTAAGGAATATATGTAATCTAGTGTATCCACATCATTGAGGATACTACACATAGACCGTTCATTCACCTCTTCGCTCGGGTGTATTTGGCGGAATGGCCTCACGGACCTATTCGTTTGACCAAAGCTCAAGCGAGGTTGTTTGCCACGTTTTGGAATCACCAACATCAAGCCCAGTCAGTGTAAGTGCTTATGCGGCAAGCGAGCTTGGCTAGTGAAAAGCTTATGGATGTCCTCAAGATTAAGGCCGCAAATCTTGGTGACCCCCTTACCAAGGACCGCTTCAAGCTTATGAGAAACTGATCCGCTGACAGCGCTAGTTGGGTCTGTACCAGTTGGTCTGGGCTTAGAAGTAAGGCCTGAAAGGCTTCGATTTAACAATGTGAGCTTTAACATTGGCGATGTTAGATAAAGACATTTCCGTCCAGTCACCCAGCTGTATCTCAGAACGTAGGTGGCTGCTTATTTGATGTTGCTCTCAAACGCAGGTTTGAAGTCATTGAGCTCGTGCGTCTGCAGTCCAACCTCTACTGAGGTAGCCACATCTTTCCATCGTTTGACTGCCGTGGCCACTTCTTCTAAGATAGATTGCGCTTGTGGATGCGACAACTCAAAGCGGGCGGCTTGATTCAGCATTTGCTGGGTCGAGGATATCGGACCGCTGTCTTCACTGAGCCAGGTTTTGGATTCCCGATCCTTGTCGGGGAAAGGATTTAGATCAAACGCCGGAGCTAGTCGCCACTGATTGTTGCCGCTGTAAAGGAACCCGATGTTTTGTAGGTGATCATCCACATTCGTGATCAGGTGGTTGAAAACCAGCCGTCGCCACAATTGTCTGGCGTCTTCTACGAAGTTCTCACACTTGGAACGCATTACGTCGATGATTTCCGTGTATGAATGCTCATCGTCGCGATTGGCTTGAAGTAGCGTGGCGCCTGATATGTAGGGGATACGATTTTGTTCGGGCGTGCGGTCAAAGCGGCGAATCATCGCAACCGGCTGCTCCTGGACCATCACGACTCGTGCTCGCGCGGTGTCAATGCCTGCGAGTTGGGCAAGTCGCAGTGCTAGCACCTCGCCGCGCGTGATAGAGCGCTCATCGTTCACGCTGGAAAACTTACCTAGTGACAATGCGCCATCTGAATCCAGGATGGTGCATTTGGGGCGCATCCCGCCAAGGGATGTTCCTTTGCCCTGAAGGTAGGCCAAGTCTTCGGTTGTTTCTTTGCTGAGTTCTACTGCACGAGAAGCGAGGAGAATTTTTTCTAGCTCTAGGAACGCCGGTGTTGATCGAGCACCATCGGCCACGCTGCGCAGGTAGCGTCCGTTCTCATCTTGCAGTCGCAGTGCGCCAACCCGGCTGAAATCATCCACACAAGCGAGGTAGTCTGCTTCTGTCAGTGGCCCTAGCGAGGCATCCTTGGCACGGGCTTTGGCATGTGCTCGTGCAATCACACGCCGTCCCCACGCGTCCGGTTCGGTATCGGCCAGGGCTAAGAAGAAACAGGTGTCGTTCTTGGTCGGTGGCTTGCGTAGTTGGTAGCCGCTCTGGCGGTTGAGGTCGGGCGAGATATCAAAGAACTGGGAATCTGCCAGCCAATCGTCGCTGTAGGCGAATTGAGAAAACTCCCGTTGACCGTCCTTGACGAAGATGAGCCGTCCCAGCGGCTTTTTTGCCTTGCCCAGAAAGACATCCATCTGGGTGCGGGTGGGAGCTTGCTTGACAGCAGGTTTTGTGGCCATCAAAACGCTCCGGATTCTGGCGATTTGTGAGATTTGCGCACGCGTTGGGGCAACTTTTCATCCATCAGCGTCAGGCCGATGGTGTCTTGAGGCGTGTCGAGTAACTGATTGAGTTTGTCCAGCTCCCCAAACACCTGCAAGGCCCTGGCGAGATGAATCATGGCGGTTCCCGGGTGGCCTGCTTCCATCCGTCGCACTGTGTGAGCAGACGCACCAATCCGCTGCGCAAGATCTTCTTGTGTCAGGTGTCTGCGTCGACGCGCCAGCGAAATCGCCTGACCGAGTCGGGTCAGGCTGCGCGCGACGGGCAATGGTGGTATGGATAAGGATTTCATTTAAGACACATTTTATGATGCTTTAAATAATTTAGCAAGGCATATATGAGTGTTTATTTTTTATAAATGCAGAAATTTACTTTGCTTTTACAGGCGCTCCACGCAACGCGCCAAGTTCATCAAACACCCAGTATTATTTAAAAACAGTACCAAGTGAGGTTGGGAAATGTCTAGTTTATTCGTAGAGATTTAAGTCTATGTTCAAGGTTTAATCCGAACGGGCTGGCATTGTTATAGGCTCTTGAACTAAGTCCACACCATAAACCGTGTGGACTTTTTCTTTAATTTGGGACGCAAGTTCGAGAAGATCACTTGCACTTGCGCCACCATGGTTTACCAGAACCAGAGCCTGTCGATCATAAACACCAATTTGACCAAGACGTACTCCTTTAAAACCGCACTGATCAATTAACCAGCCAGCAGCAAGTTTATAGTATTTTTTCCCTTGGGAGTAATCGTTGCGTTAGCGATGATGTCAGGAAAGCGACCCTTTAAAACCTCAAATTGACTTGAACTGACAACCGGATTATGAAAAAAACTTCCTGCATTTCCTAGCAAGTTGGGATCCGGTAGCTTATTTTTTCGGATTTGACAAACAGCCAAGAAGATATCCTTAGCGCTTGGGGAGGGATTATCGAAAAACTGTTTTGACAGTTCGGCGTATTGGATATTTGCGAGCCACTTTTTAGGGATGGTAAAGCGGACTTGGGTCACGACAAAGCGGGAGGGGTTACTTTTAAAAATACTGTCGCGATAGGTAAATTGGCAATCTACATTCGATAGAACTACGCTGACACTTTCTTGATCTGAGGTGGGTTTAATAAAGCAGTATCAATTACCTCAACCGAGTCGATAAAGGCTTCTACTTCTTGACCATATGCACCGATATTTTGGATCGGTGCAGCTCCAACAGTGCCTGGAATTAAGGCTAAATTTTCTAGTCCAAGATAGTTGTTCTCAAGCGTCCACGCCACAAAATCATGCCAATTTTCGCCAGCTCCAACATCAATCACAACCTTGCTTTCTGTTTCCCGAACCAGTTTTTTCCCAAGAATTTGCATTTGAATAGTGAGTCCTGGCAAATTACTTCGTAGTACGATATTACTTCCTCCACCAATGATTTGCCATGGGAACTTTTTCGAGTTGGCGTAGGATATTGCATCAAATAACTCGGAATTCGTTTTTACAGAAACGAATTCTTGAGCGAAGGCTGCAAAACCAAATGAATTGAGTAATTGCAGTGGATAATTGGAATGAATTTGCACAGAAGGATATTATTACTGATTGATGACTTTAGGAGAGAAAAATGCCCTCATTTGATGTGGTTTGTGAACCTGATATGGTTGAAGTTAAAAATGCCTTAGAGCAGGCGAATAAAGAAATTAGTACACGCTTTGATTTTAAAGGATCGGATTCGCGAGTAGAGCACAAGGAAGCTGAAATTACCCTATTTGCAGATGATGAATTCAAATTAGGGCAAGTACGGGATGTTTTGCTAGGCAAGTTAGCTAAACGTCAAGTTGATGTGCGGTTTTTAAAAGATGCCAAAAAAGAGAAGATTTCTGGGGATAAAATTAAGCAACTCATTGAGATTCAAAAGGGGATACAAGGAGACTTAGCCAAGCAGGTTGTGCGCATGATAAAAGACAGTAAGATCAAGGTACAGGCAAGTATTCAGGGAGATGCTATTCGGGTAACTGGCGCTAAACGCGATGATTTACAGGCTGTCATGGCCCTATTACGTAAAGACGTTACGGAAGCCCCTTTAAGCTTTAATAATTTTAGAGATTAATTTATTTAGCCATCGCAAGCCAAAAAGGCACGGTAAGCCCTGCCAAGATTGTCATGACAGAAATAGTCACCGAAACTATGGCGCCATTACCACCCATTCGAGTTGCCATTACAAATGCGCTAGTTGCGGTAGGCATTGACGCCAAGATGATGGCATTGATGCGTTGCTGTTCGGGTAAGTTAATGATGTGGGCACCGATTAAGACAAGAAGTGGCAAAACCATGAGTTTTAAAGTGACCCACATACCCACTAAGGTGAGATCTTTCTTAGTACTGACCCATTGCAAGCCAGCGCCGATGGCCATGAGGCCGAGTGGAATCGATGCATTCCCCATACGGACTAAATTGTTATGAATCATTTCTGGCAACTGAATGCCTGAAAAATTCAGGGTAAGACCGATTACTGTTGAGATTAAAAAGGGGTTACGAAGAATCTCTAGCCAAATATTGTTTTCGTATTATTTGCTAAGTAATAATTGATAGCATATTGGACAGTGGAACAATACAGGCCACACTAATAGCCATTAAAGCGAGCCCAGCTTCACCACCAAGCCGGCCAGCCACCGCCAGAGCGATATAAGTATTAAAGCGAAAAGCCGTTTGAGTTCCTGAAAAGTGGTTTACAGGGTCAGGGCGAAGGACCCATTTACTGGCATAGGCGATACTAGCGATAATGATCATGACAGCGGCGATCAGTAAAAGCATGGGGATATTGTCTCCCCAGTCAATGACTGCTCGGCTAGAAGAACTGAGTAAGAGGCAGGGAAATAAGATCCAGTAGACTAACTTTTCAATACCAATCCAAAGTTCTTTATTCAGGTTCGTGTAGCGGTTGAGTGCCCATGCGAAGATAATCAGAATAAAATCTGGTATTAGAATAAAAGC
>RFMZ01000135.1 GCA_009927445.1 Betaproteobacteria bacterium | reverse complement strand
TATATAAACAGCATAAAAGTCTGCCGATTTCCAAGCTTCCACATCCGCTTTCATTTGCTCTGGCGGGTACCACCAAGAACCACCCAGAGTTCGTCGCAAATCTCCTTTTGTATCTGAGGACCATTCCCAAACATTGCCACCCATGTCATAGAGGCCATTAACCCCCGACTGGGTTTGCATAGCGGGTGCAGCACGTGGCCATGGATCTGGAAGGCTAGTATTTGCGCCATCAGGAGAGTTGCCTGTTGTCCAATCGTATGTTTTTCCTCGTATCCATGGTTTGGGAGGATTTTTACGTAACTCAGTAAAGCCAGCACTACGCCATTCAGCAGCGGTTGGAAGACGGCCATTCACCCAGCTGCAATAATTTTTAGCTTCTGCGTGCGTGAGGTGGACTGCTGGAAGTTCAGGATTAGATGGCTCCACACCCTCTGGTCTTTGCCATGTCCACCCTGCCCGGCGCTGCCAACCCGCTACAAACTCAATACCACCGCCCTCTAACTCTGCTTTGGTTACCAAGCCAGTCGCTTTTGTAAATTTAGCAAATTGAGCAATCGTTACTTCGGTTTTATCGATATACATACCACCCAGATCATCTAGCCTTACGCGTTCATTGGCTTGGGCGTGAGATATGAAAACAGAAAATGCGAATAAACCCCACCAGTTCATAGAATGATTCCTTAAAACTTAGGCAACAGATATGCAAGTCTTGCATATAAAAAATTCAGAGCAGTTCCAATTAATGTTGCAACAAGCCAGGTAACGATGAGCATCGTGAACGCAACAAAGAACCCTTTTAATTCCAGCATATTCCATATGCTAGTGAAAATGATAATGACAAAAAAATGTGACACAAATAAAGCATATGAAGAATTACTTGCAGATTCAATTATTTTTGAAATTCTATTAGTGATCACATAACCTTTATCTACAAAATAAAGAGTTAAGGCAGTCAGCAAAATAACAGCTGAATTTGCAGAAAGATCAAATACCATGTCCATAACATGAGCCATCAATAGCAAGAAGAAAAAATGGAAACACAGTTTATTTTTTCTTGCCAAATAGGCGATTAACCCAAGCCCATATGCATTCATAAAATAAATCGGATAGTTTTCGAAAAGTTCTTCTTTACTCCAAATGAACAAAGAAACTAATGAAGCCAAAAAAATACAAGAACCAATCATTTCTATTTCGAAATTAGTATAAAAATATCGGGATAAGTAAAAGAGGGCTAAAGTTAATGCAAACAATTGAAGATCAATAGATACATACCAGGCTCCAGCAGAAAGTGCAGGCTGCCCGATCACATCTTGAATTAAAAGCAAGTGTGATAAAAATTCAATTAGTGAAGGAATTGGCGAAATCCAAAGTTCATCTTTTATAAAAGGACCGAACAGAATGGTTACTAAAACCACAGTAAAAATTGAAATAAAGTACAGGGGTAAAAGTCTTAAACAGCGTTTACCGATGGCATGTAACAGGTTAAATGATGTGCGCTTGTCAACTATGTGAGCGCACAAGAACCCGGCCACCACCAAAAAACTCCAAACAGGTAAACGAGCATAGTAGAAGAAGAAATCAATTAATCGCGGCAGTTTGCTTTCCACAATTTTTGCCATAGGCGAGTACAACACCAAGTGATGCAAAACGATCAAATGCGAGCCAATAATTTTTAGTAAATCTATCAATAACGATCGTTGAAAAATCATTTAGGCAAAACCACCTCGCACCAATCCATATGAATACTCCTAGGATATTCTCGGGTGGTATCTATGCACCCACCATTTTTATAAACGCCAGATGGGTCTCTGAATTTTGTCATCAGGGCGAGTATTTCAGAAGTCTTAACTGGGTTGGACAAGGTTGCTTTTACTTTTCTATTAACAATATCTTCATCCATCTTCAAGACACCTTGTTCATCACTTACAACCCCATCTCGCCAGTAGTAAATTTCTAAGCATTTATGCTCCAAGCTATAAGGTTTTTCGCGATTCCAAAAGTTGCTAAACAAGCCCTCCCCTAAATAGAAAACCCACGACCCCTCGTAGCCTTTCACATCGGAAGATTTTTCATCTGGATTCTTAAACCATAAGCGATCCCCTGGAACATAGAATTCAATTGGGAGTGGCGAAGTCATTGAGCCATATTCATGCAAATAAACTGAATGAAATTGCTCCGATTTGATAGCGAATTTTCTGTTGATGGCTTCAATCTCACGATGTAAGACAGAATTTATGTACTGTGCTTCTTGAGCAAGCGCTAAAAGTATGACGTATTCTGAGGCGCGGTAACAAGAAAAATCATAAATGGAACCTGTAGTGTCTGGTTGTGTCGCGGCAAGAAGCGCTGTTATTAAGTCCGCATTCGATTGCAAGGTATAACCTGTTTCCTCTTCATATTTCCAATAGTCAAAAGGTCTTTCACCTGCTTCGGTGTTAAATGCTACTGCGGTTTTTCTTGCGTGATGAACCAGATATTTTCTCACCCTAATATGCGACTCTAAGCTTTCTATTGACTGAAAAGTAAAAGCGAACGGCGAGACCAATATGGCAATCAATATTTCAAGTTCGTCTAATTCATCTGGCGACAAACTAGATTTATTAGGAATTATTTTTCTAATATTTAATGTGCAAAAGTATGGGCACCATGAATTAGCAAACTCATTCTTCAGTTTGATAGTAACTTTTAATTTGTTATTGGAAATCTGATGGGATATTTCAGCAAATTCTTTGATCCCAAGTCTCTCCAAAAATGTGTTGGCATTAGATTCCATTTTTTTCAGATTGGAATCTTGGCTAACTATCTCAACACCCTTTAGTTGCAGCAAAGGCATTGAAGAATAACAGTCGATATCCTCTAAAGATTTCATGAACCGCTCCTGATGTGAGGTTCTGATCGCCCGAATTTGATTGACTCTCAATAGAGATTTGCTCAATCAGGTTAATCTGTATAACTCCAATTTATACTTTTATCTCATCTTGATAAGCCAACTACCGGGTACAAACCCGATATAAGAGTAGCAGCTATGCCGGACGTACCTACATTGGCAGACTCTTGCGTCATGGGTTTCTACTTTACAAACTTCTAGGGCTTTCTGATGCCAGCAAAAAGCCCTAATTGTTTCGTTTTAGCAGCAC
>RFMZ01000187.1 GCA_009927445.1 Betaproteobacteria bacterium | reverse complement strand
TGGTATTTCCTTTAATGTAGGTCTCGATTTGATGAAGGTTGGCAATACTGGCTCGCCAAGATTGAGCATTAATCGATTCGCCCAAGCAAAGAGGGCTATTACATGGACCAAATCTAGGGCTTCTTGAGGATTAAAAGATGCTAAGTGCATCTGGTCAAATTTCTCTGGAGATTGGGTTAAATCAATTGCGGCCTTTACTATCGACCTTTCACGGTCGTTGGTTCCTGCGGTTACAGGATCAGTAAAGACTTGGGCGATCACATCATTACGTTTGGTTAGTTGCTCAAACCTTTGTGCGTGAACAGCGGCGCAGTAAACACAACCATTCATACGGGATACAACCGTACTGGCAAGCTCGCGTTCCGCTCGACTTAAACCACCGGGGGCATACATGATGGCGTTAAATGCGGCTGAACGCTCTTCAAGAATCTGTGGGTGTTGTACTAATGTTAAATAGTAATCGGATGAAGTCGCGCTAGGGTGGCTTGCTTTTAATACTGCCAACTGGTGCTCTGTGGCTTGGCTTAGGTCAAGAACTGGTAGCCACGCTTTCCATCCAAGCGTTTCGCTAGTGAATCCTTGTATACGCAAAACTTCTTTAGGAGCGGAAAGATGCGCTGGGTGTGTGAAGCTTGAATCTTCTGATTGCAAGTTGCCCGTTAGGTTAGAAGGGTAGTGGGTTATAGCCTTGAGGCCCATCACTACTCGCGCTTGATATGCAACGAATCCAATTAACTGGGTCAACATGACAATTTCCAAAACACTGAAACCGTTACTCATTAGTTTGTTTAAGGCTTTTTGGTCTCCCTCGGCTGGGCGAAGTGTCAATATCTCTACATATTCAAGAAGAATATTTTGTCGGGTTTTGATTGTCTTTAAATCAATGCCATTGTTGTTTTTCGCATATAGATCCGCTAATGCAGTGCATTCTGTTAGCTTTGCTACAGCGTGAGCCACTAGCCATCTTTCTTCAATATTTATCCCAGAAATATTGGGATCAAAAATAGCGCCATAACTTCCCTGGCTTGCTGAAATCACTTTTTCGCGCTGGCGGCGAAGTGCATGCAAAGGATCATCCGCACTACATCCTAATGCGCGGTCAATCCAATCTGTTGTCTCGGTATTTGAATAATTCATATATCACTTTTAGGGAAATCTGCTGCAGTCCATTCGTCTCCCAATAGCTCTGGGTCGTCATATTTTTTGAGCGCTTCAAAATGATGATCAATATCTTCTGCCATAAATTTTGCGGCTAAACCTTGCGCTAGTCTTTGCGCGCCATCACTAATCTGAGGAATGTCACCAGAGCAAGCGCCATGGGACAGCGTGGCTGCATAGTTAAAACAATGAATTCTGTCTAGACCTGGGCATGCGTCTGGTGTTTTGGGTTGAAACTCAAAACAGCTTCCAAGGTCCGGGGAATCTGAGAGCTCTTCATCCTCTAATGTCCCAGGAGCATCAAATCTATCGCGCCAAACCCTGATGTGTGGTGCGAAACTAGAGAATTCAGGACGTAGTGCCCAGTCGGTTCTAAATCCAGTGCTAAAAATAATTTGGTCAGTTAGCAAAGACCCCTTTGGCGTTTCAAGTTGTATGGTGCCATCTTCTTTCGAAATAGCTTTTAATACAGGTGTACCGAAATGAAAAAATGCAGTTTTGTGTTGAGATACGCGAAGAGTGCTTCCTCTAGGAGGAGGAACTTGTTGTGCATTGATGTAGTGGCGAAATTTCCATTTCCATGCGTCTGGTAAATGCCAATATCCATGAACAATGCCTGGGCTACCTAAACCTTTGCTTTTGTTGATTCGCGGAAACTCTTGACGGCGTATCAACATATCTAATCGAGTCGCTCCACACTCAAGCGCAGTGGCGGCACTGTCCATAGAAGAAGAGCCACCTCCGATAACAACAACCCGCTGACCCTTGAACCGTATGCCTTCCCAT
>RFMZ01000240.1 GCA_009927445.1 Betaproteobacteria bacterium | reverse complement strand
CAAAGCTAGTAGCAAGATAGACCCAATTACTTACGAGGTGGTCCGCCATAGTCTTTGGAATATCAATGAAGAGCATGGTGCAACCATTCAGCGATTGTCTGGATCTCCAGTTGCTATGTACGCCTTGGATTTGAATCCATCTATTCTTTCTGAAGATGGCGAATTTGTATTCTTTGGCCCCTACATGCAATACATGTCAGGCGTAACAGATACCAAGTTAAATGGATTTTAGAGAATCGATCCGACAATCCAGGGATTAAAGACGGGGACATGTTTTTAGCTAATGATCCTTGGGTTGGTGCTGCCCATCAGCAAGATGTGATGCTTATCTGTCCAGTTTTTCACGAAGGTGAACTGTTTTGCTGGGTTACTAATTGCTTGCATCAATATGATATTGGTGGCATTACCCCATCAAGTTTTTGTTTGGCCGCTGAAAGTGCTTACGAAGAAGGTATCTTGTTACCTCCAGTGAAAATTATTGAAAATGGTGAAATTCGCCGTGATATTGAAGAACTTTATCTGCGCGCTTCACGAAAGCCTGAAGCTGTAGCGTTGGACTTTAGAGCGCAATTAGCTGGTAACAATACCGCCAAGGCCCGTGTAGAAGCGCTTCTTAAGCGATACGGCGCAGATGTTGTAAAAGCTGTGATGCGCAAAATTCTTAACGATGGTGAACTCGCTTTTAAAGAAAAAATGAAGCGGTTGCCTGACGGTAAATGGCGCGATAGAACCTATGTTGAATGTTGTCGCCCAGGCGATAGACGTTCACATCGCGTGATGTTGAGTCTTGAGAAAAAAGGTCACCATTTAATTTTTCGCAACGAGGGAACAGCTGAGCAAGACGGCGCAATGAATGCCACCTATTCTGGTTGGCGTGGTTCTATTATGGTGGCACTCAATCAATTACTTTGTTGGGATCAATACTTTGCAATAGGTGGTGCGCTGCGGCATGTTAGTTTTGATGCTACGCCCGGAACTATGAATTGCGCAAATTTCCCAGCCTCTGTATCAACTGCGCCGGTTCAAGCTATGGAGATTTCTCTTTACCCAACATATAACGTATTGAGTAAGATGATATTTAGCGATACAAAAATGCGTGAAGATATCATGTGTATTGGCGGTACCAGTCAGTGGCCGGCTACTATCTTCAGAGGTACAGATCAGTGGGGTGACCCATTTGGCTATTTGCTTGTAGATCCAATCGGAGGCGCAATCGGGG
>RFMZ01000093.1 GCA_009927445.1 Betaproteobacteria bacterium | reverse complement strand
CTCTGGCGTCAACGATTTTCAACAAGAAAAGTTGCAAATACAACTAGAACTTTAAATTTTTTATTTATACATCCATTACTCCCCAGCACTTAATAAAAGTTGGATTTCGCAGCTGAATTTGCTAAGTTAAGGTAACGTATTCTTTTCAAAAAATTTCACTATAAATATTTGGAACTGTTAGGAAATTTTGTCATCAATAAAAGTGTCAGCAAACCTATATAAACCCTTTTTAGGGATTTTGTTCATGTGTATTGCTGGATCTTTGTTTCCATTAATGAATGGGATAGCTAAATTACTGGCTGTAAATTACTCTTTTGAACAGGTCGTATGGGCACGATTTTTTTCACATCTTGTAATTGTGTTGGTGTTTCTTACGCCGAAGTATGGTTTGGGAATAGTTGTTAGTCGTTTGCCAAGTACACAAATTTTGTTATCTTTTATGCTTCTAGCATCTACTTATGTATTTGTAGTTGGTATTAAATACATTTCAGTCGTGCAAGCCGCATCAATTACATTTACGGCACCATTGATTGTTGTTCTATTGGCAAGTCGAATTCTTAGCGAAAAAGTTACCAGATCAAGAGTTTTTGCAGTGATTATGGGTTTTGTCGGAGTTCTTATAGTGATAAGGCCTGGCACAATGTTGTTTCGTTGGGCTTCACTTTTAATTTTAATTAGTGCTACTTTTTTGCTTTATATCAAATACTCTTAAGAAGAGTTGCGGGCACCGACCCTCCTGAAACCTCGGTGGTTTACTCTGCATTAATTGGATCAATTGTGATGAGCTTTTTAGTTCCATTTTCTTGGAAAAATCCTGAGTCTCTGGAAGATGTATGGTTGTTTAGCAGTTTGGGGGCCTTGGGAGGCCTTGGACATTACTGTGTAGCGCGAGCAATGACTTATGCACCAGCAAATTTTTTATCCCCCTTTAATTACTGGCAAATAGTGGGATCGGTACTTGTAGGTTATTGGTTATTCAACGATATGCCAGACACTCTCACTTGGATAGGGTCGTTGTTAGTTATCGCGTCGGGTGTCTTTGTCAGTTTGAAAAATGAAAAATGAATTAATTTTTTACTTGCTAAGTCATTGATGTTGGATGTTCTTGGCAAGTGAGGGTAATATTATTTGAGCCCTCAAATGATTCGTAATATTTTCATTTCATCCAGGCCAGT
>RFMZ01000208.1 GCA_009927445.1 Betaproteobacteria bacterium | reverse complement strand
GAGTCTTCTCTTACCGAGACCTCTCTTAAGAACTCACCGCATACACCGCCACTCATCCAACTCATGTGGCTGGCTTCCCCCGCTTTGCCTATCGGCGGCTTCTCTTACTCTGAAGGGCTAGAGGCGGCGATTGACAAAGGCTTGGTGCATGACGAAGACAGCGCATGCATTTGGCTGCTAGAACAATTGCTTCATTCACAAGCCCGAGGTGATATGGCTGTCCTCGCACAAATGGTTCTTGCTTGGCAAGCCCATGACACGCAACGCCTCACCGAATTGAGCCAATGGGTGCATGCGACGCGCGAGACGGCTGAATTGCGCTTGCAGTCAGAGCAAATGGGGCGCTCCATGCTGGAGTGGCTACGCAATCAAAACACAGTGGAAGCAGAAAGAGTTGACCTGTGCAATGCACTCATACCCACCTACCCCCTCACTTTTGCGTTGGCTTTGTCCTTGACTGGCGCGCCCATAGAGCAGTGCTTGCAAAGCTATGCATTTGGCTGGGCCGAAAACATGGTGCAAGCTGCACTGAAGTCGGTTCCACTGGGACAAAATTCTGGACAGCGCATACTATTAGCGATGTCGCAAAACATTTCACAGGCTGTTTCGCACGCATTAGCCACCACGGACGAGACGCGACAAGTGTTCTCACCCATGCTGGCTATTTTGTCAGCGCAACATGAAACCCAATATTCGAGATTATTCAGATCATGAGTTCACTTCACAACATCGCACAACGTACTAAAAAACTTCCTCCTCTACGTGTTGGTATTGGTGGGCCTGTTGGCTCAGGTAAAACCACTTTGCTTGAAATGCTCTGCAAAGCGATGCGCGAGCGTTACGACTTAGTCGCCATCACCAACGACATTTACACCAAAGAAGACCAACGCCTACTCACGGTGAGCGGCGCATTGGCCGCCGAGCGCATCATGGGCGTGGAAACTGGCGGATGCCCCCACACCGCTATTCGTGAAGATGCGTCCATCAATCTAGAAGCGATTGACCGCATGTTGGTAGAGTTTCCCAATGCCGATGTGGTGTTTATTGAGAGCGGTGGTGACAACCTGGCCGCTACTTTTAGCCCTGAGTTGAGCGATTTGACTATCTACGTGATTGACGTGGCAGCTGGAGAAAAAATCCCTCGTAAAGGTGGCCCTGGCATTACCAAAAGCGATTTGTTTGTGATCAACAAAACCGATTTAGCACCTTATGTCGGTGCAGATTTATCTGTGATGGAAGCCGACACCATTCGTATGCGAACCAACACGCAAGGCTTGAAGCCTTTTGTCATGACCAATTTGCGAACTCTTACAGGCTTGCAAGTTGTGGTCGACTTTATTGTGACCAAAGGCATGTTGCCAAACTAATTGAGTTTGGCTGGCTACTTAGTTAGCCTTACAAAATATTTAACGACTCGGCGGCGCAATAGAAGCCCCTTCAATTTTATGGCGCTCCAAGGCTTGCTTTACAAATCCGCTTGCCTTCATGTCCTCTACAAAAGTACGTAGAAATTTTCTGCATCAGCGCCGCGTTTTTTGGGAACACCCATAGCCTGAGATATCACCATAAAACTTCCAGGCAATAAACGCAGATCAGGCAAGCGCTTGGCGTCTAACTCGAGTTGTTGTTTGACGCCAGCAGCGACATCATGTTTTTCCGCTACAAACATATCTACCACGGTGGGCGATGTAGGG
>RFMZ01000287.1 GCA_009927445.1 Betaproteobacteria bacterium | reverse complement strand
AATGGTTTTTGGTGCCATTATGCCCGCCTTCGTGGGATTTGCTAATTTAATGATTCCATTGCAAATTGGTGCCGCAGATATGGCTTTTGCGCGGATGAATAATTTTAGTTTCTGGATTATGCCTGTAGCAGCCGCACTCCTATTTGGTTCGTTCCTAGCCCCAGGAGGTGCAACAGCCGCTGGTTGGACTCTATATGCACCTTTGTCTGTGCAAATGGGCCCTGGCATGGACATGACTATTTTTGCCATACATTTGATGGGTGCCTCTTCAATCATGGGGTCAATTAATATTATTGTGACGATTTTGAACATGCGCGCCCCTGGCATGTCTTTGATGAAAATGCCGATGTTTTGCTGGACTTGGTTGATTACTGCCTATTTATTAATAGCTGTAATGCCTGTTTTGGCTGGAGCTATTACGATGGTTCTAACAGATCGTCATTTTGGAACGAGCTTTTTTTCTGCCGCAGGTGGTGGAGATCCTGTGATGTATCAACACATTTTCTGGTTTTTTGGTCACCCGGAGGTTTACATCATGATCCTACCTGCTTTTGGGATCGTTAGTGAAGTAATACCAACCTTCGCTAGAAAAAGATTATTTGGTTATAGCTCGATGGTCTATGCCACAGCGTCGATTGCCATACTTTCATTTATTGTTTGGGCGCATCACATGTTTACGACTGGTATGCCAGTGACGGGCCAACTCTTTTTTATGTACGCCACGATGCTCATTGCTGTGCCGACTGGTGTAAAAGTATTTAACTGGATTGCTACTATGTGGCGTGGATCGATGACGTTTGAGACACCCATGCTATGGGCGATTGGTTTTATCTTTGTGTTCACACTCGGTGGATTTACTGGCTTGATTTGTGCAATGGCTCCAATCGATATTGGTATTCAAGATACCTATTATGTTGTTGCGCACTTTCATTACGTGCTAGTTGCTGGTTCACTATTTGCGATGTTCTCTGGTTTTTATTATTGGGCGCCAAAATGGACTGGTCATATGGTCAACGAAACTCGGGGGAAGATCCACTTTTGGGGTTCAATGATTTTCTTTAATATCACTTTTTTCCCAATGCATTTTTTAGGTTTGGCTGGAATGCCAAGAAGATATGCTGACTATCCAGTGCAATTTGCAGATTTCAATGCCATAGCCTCAATTGGTGCCTTAGGATTTGGTTTATCACAACTATACTTCTTATTGTTTGTTGTTTTACCAACCTACCGTTCGGGTCAAAAAGCGGAAGCCAAATCATGGGAAGGCGCACATGGCTTGGAGTGGACTGTGCCATCACCTGCTCCATTTCATACCTTTGAAACTCCGCCTTTGGTGAAGTAATTCATCGGATCATCATTACCATGGATCAACAAAATAAGATTCTATCTGCTAATAAGCGGATGGGATTTACTTTAGTAAGCATTGCGGTTGCTTTTTTTATTGCAATTATCTTAAAAAAAATCGTTTTTCCTGGGTAAGTAAGGGATGTTTTCAATAGCCACGCTTAACAGACAGATGCTTCTTAAGCTTTTAGTCGTGACTGTTTTTATGTTTTGTTTTGGCTATGCTCTAGTGCCTGCTTATAAAGCGATTTGTGAGTTGACAGGTATTAATGTGGTCACTAGTAAAAACGAATATGGTATTCGAGCCTTAGGGGCGACTAAGCCGGTTGAAAATAACACGCAAATAGACTATTCACGAACTGTGACTATTGAATTCGATTCAAATGCTCGTGGACCCTTTCGGTTTCGGCCGGTCAAAAACTTTATCGAAGTGCACCCTGGCGAGTTAAATCAAATTATCTATGAAGTCGTGAACGAGCAAAATCAAACGATTGTTGCCCAAGCAATTCCCAGTTACGCTCCGAAGATTGCGACGCAGCACTTTACAAAATTGGAATGCTTTTGTTTTCAACAGCAGTCGCTAGCGCCCAAAGAGTCTAGGGAGATGCCCGTCATGTTTGTGATCGACCCTAATCTTCCGAAGGACGTTAAAACGATTACGCTTTCGTATACTTTTTTTGAAATTCAGGGTGCACAACCTGTTGTTCGTGGAGAAGTAAAGCCATCAAAAATCTAAGGAAAAACTTTTAAGTGAGTTTATTAAACTTGATCAGTAGTTTTTTTAAGTCCATGAGGGCGGTGCTTTGGGGCTTTTTAGGGGTAAGAAGGGGTGACGGGCATCAGGAAGATATGGCTTCTTTGTCTTTTGTTCATGTAATAATTGCTGCAGTTATCGGAGTAATTGGTTTTATGACAATATTGCTTTTAATCGTTCGGTCAGTATTGACTAGTTAGTAGTCATTGATTAATTTTGTTTCGTAGTTTATTTGTAGATATTTAAGGAGAGCAACATGTCTTCATCAACGCAACCATACTACTATGTGCCGGAGCCATCTCGGCACCCAGTTCGGGCTAGTATTGGCCTACTCGCATTTGGCTTTGGAATGTCCCAGTGGGTAAATGGTGTTGATTGGGGAGCGTACCTAACTGGCGCTGGCATCGTTTGGGTTTTATTTGTTTTATACCAATGGTTTGGTGAAGCAATTGCCGAGTCGGAGAGTGGCCGAAATGGGGTAAATGTAGACATTTCATACCGCTGGTCAATGAGCTGGTTTATTTTTTCTGAAATTATGTTTTTTGGGGCATTCTTTTCCGCCCTGTTTTACGCTAGAAGTATTGCCATGCCTTGGCTAGGAAGTATTGATCATCAATTAATCTGGCCTAATTTTGCTGCGAACTGGCCCAATGCCGGCCCGGGGGGCTTGGTAGAGTCTTTTCAAACGATGGGTCCGTGGCCTATTCCAACAATTAATACAGCAATCTTATTAACTTCAGGCTTAACGATTACTTGGGCGCATCATGCCCTCAGAGAAAATAATCGTAAACAGGCCATACAAGGTTTAGCACTCACGGTTGCCTTAGGTTTCTTATTTGTATGCTTTCAGGTGTATGAGTATGTGCATGCCTATAGTGAACTCAATCTCAAGTTAACATCTGGTATATACGGCTCAACATTTTTTATGTTGACAGGCTTTCACGGCTTCCATGTCACCTTAGGGGCGATTATGCTGACAGTGGTTCTAGTGCGTTTAATGAAGGGGCACTTTACTGCCGAAAATCACTTTGGCTTTGAGGGCGCAGCTTGGTATTGGCACTTTGTTGACGTAGTTTGGTTAGGTCTTTATTTGCTTATTTATTGGTTGTAGTTTAGAAAATCAAAAAAACCGCTGTAATTCACAGCGGTTTTTTTTGACCTTGCATTTCAACTCCCGACTCGGATTCCCGTGCTGTGAATATATCCAAGGGAATAAGCAACCCAGACCGTAATAAAGAGGAAAATAGACAGACCGATTCTTAAAAATAGAGATCGAACCATATTAGAACTGGAGCCTTTGTCACGCATCATAAAAAAGAGTGCTGACCCAAGGCTTATTAGGATACCAATAAAAACAATTGGGATTAAGATTTTCATGGATAAATTATCGCTGTTTTTTTAAAAGTATGAGTAATCCATTGATACATGATATTCGAACTAGACCGACAGCTTTTATAGCGATGGTATTACTGGTCGTTTTGGGAGTGCAGCTTGGCATGTGGCAGATTCGACGAGCTGACTATAAAAAGAGCGTAGCTCTAGAAATCCTTGCGAAAGGCCAAGAAAGGCCGATATTGGCTGGGATGGACTTGGTTGGAGTAGATGATATGTTCCGACCGATTCAAGCAAAAGGTGTTTGGCTTTCTGATCAAGCGATTTGGTTAGCTAACCGTCCACACCCGAAAGGGCGAGACCCAAAAACTGGCATTACAACAGGTTTGTTTTTGTTGATGCCACTGCAAATTAAAGATAGCCCACAGGAAATTGTTTGGGTGAATCGGGGGTGGGCGCCAAGAAATTTTATGGAACGTATGGAAGTACCTAAGGTAATTACTTCTCGTCAAGAGACGCTCGTAGAGGGCGTGGTATTTGCGCAGGAGGGTAAAACTTTTGAGTTTTCAAAAGAGACACCAAAAATACCTACTGATATGGCTTCAGACGGCAGAAAACTGCAAGAGAATATCGATTTAGCACAAGAGAAGCTAGAAAATCAGTGGGCGCAATTATCTTTTGTGATTCGACAAAATCAGGCAGGATTGGAGGATGGCTTGGACCGTCATTGGCCTGCTCCGACTCTCGGTGTTGAAAAGCATGAAGCTTATGCTGCGCAATGGTTTGGCTTGGCACTCATGACATTTTTCTTTTGGGGTTTTACGGGCCTGCGCAAGAGATTTCAATCATTGCGATAATAGAGATTTACCGATTAGCTAAATTTTATGCAAAACGATATACCGCTCATACCTGCTAATGCAAGTCAAGAGCAGATTAATGCACGCACGCAACGTGGCCGGTGGCAAATGTTTTTAGTGTTGCTTGTTTGTGCGGCACCGGTTATTGCCTCCTATGTGACGTTTTATCTCATTAAACCAACAGGGGGTCAGACAAATTATGGGCAATTAGTTTATCCAGTTCAAGAGGCCCCCGAGGTGCTTTTAAAACCCGAGTTTTATGGTAAATGGACTTTATTGATGGCTAGGCCTGCCGCAAATTGTGAGCAGGAGGAAAAGGATTGTGCCCAGTTACTCTATTTGATGAGGCAGATTAGGACGTCGCTTGGCAAGGAAAAAGGTCGCTTGCAGATCATTTGGTTAAATTTAGATAGCGCGGTGGTTAGCCAAAAATTATTAGAGGCCTATGATCCTGAAGTTGCAGGCGTGCGCATTATTGTGCTCCCAAGTGGTAAAGAGGAAAGGGCTCGTGTTGAAGAATGGTTAAATTTAGACAATGCGAAAAATGCAATTCAATTGATTGATCCTCAGGGTAATAGGATGATGCGTTTTGTTACAGAAAATAATGAGCTTGACTTTAAAAAAATGCGTAAAGATATTGAAAAACTATTGAAGTGGAATCCCACTGGTAAGTATCGTCAGTAAGACGCGAGCTCTAAAATGTCCTTACAGTTAATAATTCAACTCGCAATTATCGCTTTAATCGTCGGTACGATACCGCTTACGTATGCCATGGTCAAAGGAAGTGCCAAAGAATATCACCGATTTGTATGGCTAGTATTATTTTGCACGTTTGATTTAATCTTGTTTGGTGCTTTTACGCGTTTAACAGACTCCGGGCTTGGTTGTCCCGATTGGCCGGGATGTTATGGTCAGTCGAACCCGCTATTAGCTCTGCAGGAGATACAGTTAGCACAAGCAGAAATGCCATTTGGGCCGGTGACACTTACGAAGGCGTGGATCGAAATGCTACACCGCTATTTTGCGAGTGGAGTCGGATTTTTAATTATCGTACTTGTCGTGGTGGCATGGCTGAAACGGGTAACGCTGGGCCTTCAGACTTTTTATGGTGCGATGGTTCTATTGATATTAGTTTGCCTACAGGGTGCTTTTGGCGCATGGACAGTGACCTTGAAGTTACAACCCTTGATTGTAAGTATGCACTTATTACTGGCAATGATTTTAGTCATTGGCTTAACGTGCTTGGGGGAGTTTAGTCATTCAGCTAATCAACAAAATCGTGCTTTCAGAAAATCTCCAAGCTACTCTCTAGCATGGCCAGTCATTTTATTAGTAGTCAGTTTGTGGCAAATATTTTTAGGAGCTTGGGTAAGCACGAACTACGCTGTGCTTGCTTGCAATGGTTTTCCTTTATGTAATGGTGAGTTGATACCATCCCAAATGGATTTTGAGCATGGCTTTACTTGGTGGCGAGAGCTTGGAAAGACAGCTTCTGGTGAATATCTTTCAGTTCATGCCCTAACGGCTATTCATTGGGTTCATCGTTTAGGCGCCTTAGTGATTTTACTAACAGTCATTATTTTTTTGGTGATGACAAAAGCAGAAATATCGAAGGGTGATTTTTTATGGCAAAGCAGATTAACGTTTTGGCGTAAAGCTTTAATGGGCGTTATTTTCTTACAAATTGGCACAGGTTTATCGAATGTAGTATTAAATTGGCCGATGATTGCCGCTTTAGCGCATACTGGTGGCGCTGCATTATTAGTAATTTGTGCGACGCAACTCATTTTATTGGCGCTACCAAAACCGATTGATCCATGACCCTAAGTTTAAATAAAGAATTACCTAAATGGCGTCAATTTTATATTTTGACAAAGCCCAGGGTTACACAACTTGCGGTATTTTGTGCCGTGATAGGCATGTTTTTAGCTACGCCTGGTATGGTGCCATGGCGCATTTTGTTGGGGGGCTCATTAGGAATTACCTTATTAGCAAGTGCGGCTTTTGCGGTCAATTGCCTGATTGAACAAAAAGTAGACGCCAAGATGAAGAGAACGGCTTGGAGGCCCTCTGCCACGGGTGAGCTCTCAGTCAAGTCGATTCTTATTTTTTCTGCCATCTTGGGAGCATCTGGGATGTTGCTGCTATGGTATTTTGCTAACCCGCTAACGATGTGGTTAACTTTTTTCACTTTTGTTGGTTATGCCGTGGTTTACACCTGGTTTTTAAAACCAGCCACTTCACAAAATATTGTGATTGGTGGATTATCTGGTGCGATGCCACCCGCATTAGGTTGGGCAGCCGTTGCTGATCAAGTTCCGCCGGAAGCTTGGTTATTAGTTTTAATTATTTTCGTTTGGACGCCGCCACATTTTTGGGCATTAGCGCTTTACCGACGAGAAGACTATGAGAAATCTGGATTACCCATGTTACCGAATACCCATGGCGAAAAGTACACCCTATTACATATTGTGTTGTACACCATAATCATGTTGGCAGCATCTTTATTACCTTATGTGTATGGTATGAGTGGGCTGTTATATCTGTTAACCGCCTTAATCCTTGGGCTCATATTTTTATATTACACAATTCGGCTTTACTACCAATATTCGGATTACCTAGCTAAAAAAACATTTCGGTACTCCATTTGGTATTTATCTCTTTTATTTGCAGTACTCTTGATTGATCATTATGTCTAGTGGAACAATTTCTTGGCTTCTTCGGCAAAGTCTTATCGTACTTTTGCTAAGTCTAATCGGTTGTTCGCAGCAGTACAAATTTAATCATGTTGACATAACGGGGTCGAGTTCCTTTTCGCCGAAATTTGAGTTAGCTGATCATCACGGAAAACTCAGAAAGCTAGAAGACTTTAATGGCAAGGTAGTACTTGTTTTTTTTGGATTTACGCAATGTCCGGATGTTTGCCCATCGACCATGATCGATTTTAAAAAAACACTAGAAGATTTAGGCTCTAAGGCAGATCAGGTACAAGTACTATTTATTACATTAGACCCAGAGCGGGATAGCCAAGAAATTTTATCGGCATATGTCCCTGGCTTTGATCCGCGATTTCTAGGCTTGCGCCCATCGAACAAAGAGGAGCTCGATCAGATCATCAAATCGTATCGAATTTTTTATCAAAAGGTTCCTAATGCGGATAAAACCAGTTATACGATCGACCATACGGCGGCTAGCTTTGTGATCGATCCAAAGGGTCAACTACGTTTATATGTCAAACATGGTCAAAGTACGGATCTACTGGTGAAGGATATTCAGCAACTCTTAAAGTAGATGAGGAGAAGTGTAATCATGGCCTAAAGCTAGGCTACGCGTTTTTTAAAAACTTCTTTAAGAGCTAACGAGCAAAGTACGCATTTTTTTAAGCGCCGCCACTTCAATTTGTCGAACACGCTCAGCTGAGATATTGAATTTCGCGGCAAGTTCATGGAGGGTCATTGCCTCTTCGCCAGATTGATTGGCTAACCAGCGAGATTGGATGATCAATTTACTACGCTCGTCTAGTTGCTCGATGGCTTTGTTCAGGCCATGCAACTCGAGGTCAAAAGTCTCTTGCTTCATAAGGACTTGAGTTGGTTCAAGACGCGAATCAGCCATCCAAGCACCTTGAGCGATGTGCTGATCATCATCTTGATCCGGCTCAAGTTGAACGTCTTGCCCACCAAGACGAATTTCCATTTCTCGAACATCGGAGGCCTTCACATCAAGGGCTTTGGCAAGCGCATCAATTTCCAAAGGCGACATTGCTTGGATGTTTGGTTTATTGCTACGAAGATTAAAGAATAGCTTACGCTGAGGTTTGGTAGTTGCAACCCGCACTAAACGCCAATTTTTTAAAATGAATTCGTGAATCTCGGCTTTAATCCAATACATTGCATAAGAAACTAACCGAGTACCTTGGCTCAGATCAAAGCGCTTAACGGCTTTCATGAGACCAATATTACCTTCCTGAATGAGATCAGCGTGTGGTAGTCCATAGCCAAGATATTGCCTAGAAACGGAGACGACCAAACGCAGATGGCTCATAATAAGGCGCCTAGCGGCTTCAAGATCGTTGTCTTTGGCAAGTCGTTGGGCTAGCGATATTTCCTCGGAAGCGGTCAACATGGGCATTTGGTTTACCGCGGAGATATAGGACTCCAAACTGCCCATTCCACCTCTTGGCAAAGAGGGCATTTGCGGAAGTAAACTTAAAGACCCAGAGGTGCTTTGGTGATCTGAAGTTAAAGAGAGTGCAATAGTCATAATTAATTATTTTAGCACTCATTGGAGCGGAGTGCTAAAAATAACTTAGCACGTTATTTTTGACTTATGTAATTGATTTTATTCGATAATTAAATTAAGTTTTACAAGACTTAGTCAGCAAGCAGTTCATGAGCAAATTGTGCAGCTTGAAAAGCCTGGATTTGCTCTAAGCCCTCTCCGACCCCAATCCCTAAAATGAAGGGCCGGTTCGATTGCTCTAAAAACGCTTGTGCAATCGCACAAAGTACCCCACCTTTGGCGGTACCATCCATTTTGGTAATAATCAGACCAGTTAGGGTGATTGCTTCATGGAAAGCCTTTACTTGCGCCAGCGCATTTTGACCAGTGTTGCCATCAAGAACTAGAATGGTATGATGTGGCGCACTTGGGATAAGCTTTTGGATCACTCGTGAAACCTTTTTAAGTTCCTCCATCAGGTGGGCCTGAGTTGCTAGTCGACCAGCCGTATCAATAATTAAGACATCAACCTGCCTAGCAATGGCTGCTCCTATGGCATCATGGGCAACTGTGGCTGCGTCTCCAGTAGACTGGCTAATTACATCTACCGCATTTTTTTCACCCCACTCGAAAAGCTGTTGTCTAGCAGCAGCACGAAAGGTATCGCCAGCTGCTAGCAAGACTTTTTTTCCTTGATTTTGAAGGGCAAAACAGAGTTTACCGATAGAAGTGGTTTTACCTGCCCCATTTACCCCAACAATTAACCACACTTCCGGTGTGTGCACTGAAGTATGTGAAATTAGTGGATTCCTATTAAACTCTAGAGGTAGTAGAAGATTAGTCAGTAAGTTTTCAAGATTTTGTTTCAGGTCTTGAGCATTTTTAATTTGATTTTTTTTGGCAAGTGTACGTAAGGATTTAATCAGCTTTTCCGTCGCGTGGATACCGACATCAGCTAGTAATAGGGACTCTTCAAGGGAATCAAATAAAGCCTCATCGACTTGTGTGCGATTAAATAAGGCAGAGAGTGTTTTACGAATTCCGAACATAGATCTCATTTTAAAACGAATATTCATAAAGGTATTTATAAACGATGTTTCTAAAACAATTTAATCAACTCGGTACCATTTTTAAGCAAGGTAAAAATGTTCTTATATTGTTTATAGGCGTTGGTATTTCAAGCCAAGCATTTGCTCAAAAAACTGCGGATATTATGCATGAAAAGATTTTAGATAATGGTTTAAAAGTAATTGTTAAAGAAGACCATCGATCACCGACGGTGGCACATATGATCTGGTACAAAACGGGTGCTATTGACGAAAATTATGGTGTGACTGGCGTAGCCCACGTATTGGAGCATATGATGTTTAAGGGGACAAAAAATATTGCTTCTGGGGAGTTTTCGAAAAAAATTGCCGCCTTGGGTGGCCGTGAAAATGCTTTTACATCGAGTGATTACACCGCCTACTTTCAGCAAATAGAAAAATCACACTTACCTGAAATGATGCGCTTAGAGGCGGACCGAATGCATCTACTCAATTTTACGGAAGCAGAATTTCTAAAAGAAATCAAGGTTGTGATGGAAGAGCGAAGACTTCGCACAGAAGACAAGGCTACGGGTCTTTTATATGAACAGTTTTTAGCGACGGCATTTAACTCTGCGCCAAACCGACATCCTGTTGTTGGTTGGATGTCTGATTTAAAAAACATGACGTATCAAGATGCTAAAGACTGGTATGACCGCTGGTATACACCGAGTAATGCAGTTTTAGTCGTTGTAGGAGATGTCAATCCACAGGAGGTATTTAGCCTAGCGCAAAAAACTTATGGTCAAGTTCCAAATAAGACATTGCCACTCAGAAAAGTTCAATCAGAACCAGAGCAAAGAGGTATGCGGCGATTTATTGTCAAAGCCCCTGCTGAGAATGTAGTTGTGTTTATGGGTTGGAAAGTGCCTAAAATAATCAACGGGGATTTAGGTCCAATCGAGCCTTTTGCTTTATCTGTTTTATCAGGGATATTAGATGGTAATCAAAATACGCGTCTTAATCGCATTTTAGTAAAACAAAAACGGATAAGTTCTGGTGTGGGCGCATCTTATGATGCCGACGCAAGGGGAGAACAGCTCTTTTTTATTTCAGGGACTTTATTAGCAGGAAAAAAGCCGGAGTTATTTGAGTCAGAAGTAAAGAAAATTATTAGCGATATTGCTAAAAATGGCGTTCAAGCTGCTGAGCTTGAACGGGTTAAAATCGCTGTAACAGCCTCTCAAGTCTATAAACGGGATTCAGTTTTTGGGCAAGCCATGGAAATTGGCTCTAGCGAAATGAGTGGACTTTCTTGGAAGAAAATTGATCAAGTGAGTGAGAAAATATTAGATGTGACTGCAGAACAAGTTCAGGAAGTGGCAAGCAAATACTTCCAGGATGCACAACTAACTATTGGTATATTAGATCCGCAGCAGATGTCTAAGAAAAATCCTCTTGGAAGTCAGCCTCCATTCGTTGTTAAGCATTAATCAGAGATCAGGAATATGAATTCAAAGAACTTAGCACCCATGAACTTAGTTCATCTCAAATTAGTATGTGTACTTTTGGGTTTATTTTTTGTGCAGTTAGCCTCGGCAGCCTTGCCAATCCAAAAAATTCCATTATCTTCAGGTGCGCAATTGTATTTTGTTGAGACCAGGGGGATTCCGATGGTCAATATTGGTATCGACTTTCCCGGCGGAAGTGTGCATGATGCGAAGGGCAAGATCGGCGTTAGTGATTTTACGGCAGATTTAATGAACAAGGGGTCTAGGATTAAGGGCTCTTTGCAAGACGAAGCCAAAATTGTTGATCGGATATCTGATTTAGGGGCAGCGGTTTCATTTCAATCGGGAAGTGAACTAACGACAGTTCGCATAAAAACCTTAAGTAAGACTGAAGTCTTAAACCAGGTTGTAGAGCAGGTCAGTGACATGCTAGCTTTTCCTTTATTTGACGGAAAAATTTTAGCTAGAGAAAAAACTTTGGAAATGAGTGCTCTTAAGGATAGCGAAACCAAGCCAGAGACAATCCTTGCAAAGCAGTTTAAGAAAATGATTTATCGGGACCATCCTTTGGCGAATATGTCTACAACAGAGTCCATTTTGAAAATCAGTAGAGAGGATTTACGACAATTTCATCAAAAGTTTTATCGCCCGGGTAATATGAAAATTTTGATTGTTGGCGATGTTAGCCAAGAAAAAGCGATTGCTATCGCAAATCGTTTAGTTGCTAATTTGCCCAAGGGAACCATCAACTTACCAGAGTTGCCCAAACTGGAGCCACTAGCTCTGGCTAGTTCAAGCCAGCGGGAGATTCGTATTGCTAATCCTGCTCAGCAAGCGCATATCCAAATGGGGATTACGGCTATTCCTAGAAATAGCCCAGATTATTTTCCGTTACTCGTTGGTAATTACGTACTTGGTGGCGGCGGATTTGTTTCCCGTTTAATGAATGAGGTTCGTGAGAAAAGGGGCTTGGCCTATAGCGTTTATAGTTACTTAAATCCAGGCAAGAGTTCGGGACTTTTCTCTGCGGCTATGCAAACTAAAAAAGACCAAGCTGAAGAGTCTGTGCAATTACTTCGCAAGACGATTCAGGAGTATGCAGAAAATGGCCCAACACCAGAAGAGTTAGTAGCTGCAAAGAGTAATTTAATCAATGGCTTTCCACTAAGGATCGATAGTAATAGTAAGTTATTAGATAATATTTCATCGATTGCTTGGCATGACTTACCGCTCAATACCCTTGATGAATGGACGAATCAAGTGAATCAAGTAACGCAGCGCGATATTCAAATAGCGCTTAAAAAATACTTAGATATGGATCGCATGGTAACCGTTGTTGTTGGGGGTAAATGAAGAAGTTCCCTCCCCCTAAAAAAGTTCGAATTATTGGTGGATTTTGGAGAAGTCGATTAGTTCCCGTAATAGAAGAGGTGGGTCTGCGACCTAGCACTGACCGTGTTCGGGAAACACTTTTTAATTGGTTGGGGTCTAGTTTACAGGGATCTAGATGCTTAGACTTATTTGCGGGTACTGGAATTTTAGGATTAGAGGCCTGCTCCCGAGGGGCTTTGCACGTAACTTTTGTTGAGTCCAATCCAAAGATTTTTTTGAATTTAGAGAAAACGATTGCAACTTTGCAACCTCTCCCACCTAATTGCTCGGTTGATTTAAAGAAAATAGATGCTCTCAAATGGCTTCGTATGCAGTCTCAAATCGATTATGATGTGCTCTTTCTTGATCCCCCATTTGAATCTCCAAGTCTACTATCGGATGCATTAAAGACTTTAGGGGAGTTTCATAAAAAGACTCTCAGGACAATAATGTATGTAGAATCCCCTGTAAGGCTAGAAAATGCAGCTATTTTGAACGATTTGCAGGGTTGGAGTATTGAGCGGCAGTTAATTGCTGGAGCAGTGAAGGCGTCATTATTAAAACAATAAGTAGAAGAGTAACGTATTATTTTTAAGGAGTAAGCATGTCAATTGCCGTATATCCTGGGACTTTTGATCCTTTTACCCGTGGTCATGAGGACTTAGTCCGAAGAGCTTCGTCGATTTTTGGAGAGCTTGTTGTAGGTATTGCTGATAGTAAAAATAAAAAGCCTATATTTACATTAGAGGAGCGCATACAAATTGCTAAAGAAGTCCTTGGGCATTATCCGAATGTTCGTATTGAGGGTTTTGGAGGTTTATTAAAAGATTTTGTCAGAAAAAATAATGCTCGGGTGATTGTTCGAGGACTCCGCGCTGTTTCAGATTTTGAGTATGAGTTCCAAATGGCTGGTATGAATCGTTATTTGGTGCCAGAAGTAGAAACGCTCTTTTTAACGCCGTCTGACCAGTATCAATTTATTTCTGGATCGATTGTGAGAGAGATTTCATCGCTCGGCGGAGACGTTAGTAAATTTGTATTTCCTTCGGTTGAGGCATGGCTTAAGCAGAAATTAAATCCAGGGAATTAATTCTTATGGCTTTGATGATTACGGATGAATGCATTAATTGCGATGTGTGTGAGCCAGAATGTCCAAACGATGCAATTAGTATGGGTAAAGAAATTTACGAAATCAACCCCAACAAATGTACAGAATGCGTTGGGCACTACGATAAGCCACAATGCCAGATTGTTTGTCCTATTGCATGTATTCCGACTGATCCAGCTTACATGGAGTCTGCGGCTCAGTTAATGCAGAAGTATCATGACTTACAAAATAAAAAATTATTAACCGGTAGCAAGTAGTAACTCACACAATTTAAACTGATGCCTGGTGTAAGGTTTTCATGGCGCTAGCAGGATCAGTAGAGAGCAATTCTGAAAAAACAAGACGCGTTTTTTCGATTGATTGGTTAATTCGATCAAGATCTAGTTTGGGTGGGCGTTTTAAAACATAACTTGCCACTTCCTGATGGGGTTGACCGGGTTCAACTAATTGGCGAGGGTGACCAATGCCCAGCCGAATCCTCCAGAAGTCAAGGGTCCCGAGGTGTTGTTGGATACTTTTTAAGCCATTATGACCCCCAGTTCCTCCAGCCCATTTCAGACGAACCGTACCGGGCGCCAAATCTAATTCATCGTGTATAACTAAAATATTTGCGCTAGGGATTTGATGAAAACGACAAATAGCTCCTACAGCCTCACCACATAGATTCATATAGGTAGTTGGTTTTAAACACCAGACATCGTGATTCTGATATTTGCCATGAGCTAGATGTCCTTTGAATTTGGAGTCAAGTGAGAAATTCATATGCAGACTATCGGCAAATTGATCGCAAAGCCAAAACCCAGCATTATGGCGATCATTTTCATGCTCTTTGCCGGGATTGCCTAAGCCAATAATGAGTTGAATCATGGAGTTACTTATATGCGAAAACTTAACGCTGTTAAAGTCAGCGCTATTAAAGTCAGCGCTGACAGAGTTAAAAGACCTTAGTTAGACCTTTTGGATTTATTTTAAGGATAAACATGATTGATTGTAGATTGTAATTTCCATATATAGCAACCCTTGGCTAGTATCTTTTCAATCCAAGCTGAAGTAAGTTGAGTGCACTCTGTGATACGCTTGATT
>RFMZ01000002.1 GCA_009927445.1 Betaproteobacteria bacterium | reverse complement strand
CTTGACGGCCACTTTGTGCCCGATGGGGATGGCCGCATTGGCCTTGATCGTGATGGTGCGGTTGTCGTCCAAGATGAGCGCAGTCATGTTTTGACCTGCTTCTATGCCTTCAACGACGACAACAGCCACGCTGTCTTTTTCTTCATGCAGTACGCAATGGATCACAAAATTCTCCTTGAGTGGTTTGGATGGGTTGAAACACTTGGCGCCTGAATTGTTGAACGCAGGCTTGAAGTCTGTTCTTGAAAATTAATGTAAATCATCTATATGAATTTATATGGTGGTGTTTACCCCATCAGGCTTTTAAATTACATGATTTTTAGAAGATCGTGCATTTTTTTAGCGGGCCCGTGGGCCTTTAGCGATTAAATTTGTAATGCATGCGTTTTGTGCCTTTTCAGGGCAACAATACCAATTTGCTGGAGGCGATATGGCCACTGTCGAGGTCTGCAAAGGCCTTTGCACCATCGGCCATCGGCACACTTTCTACCCATGACAAGTCACCAAATGCACCCTCGTGCAACAACTTCACGGTAGCTCGCAAATCTGCTGTGGTGTAGGTGTAAGTGCCCATCAATGTGATCTCTGCCAAGGTGAGCTTACGCATGTCAATCTCGCTGGCCCAGTCTTGCAGACCAATATGCATGACCACACCGCCTGGCTTGACGGCATTGAGGGCTGCGACCCGAGTGAGCTTGCTTCCCACGGCATCTATGACAAGTCAAAACCGTTTTCTTCGGGTGCAGTTGTGCGTGGATCGTAGGTGTTGACCCCTGCGTGTTTTTCGGCCGATTGACGTCGCAGTGGATTGACCTCGGCTAAGACGGTGCCGCGTACACCGTAGGTCTTGAGCAACAAGGCGGCCAACATGCCAATGGCGCCACCACCAATGATCAGCGTGCGATTTTCTGGCAAAGGCCGCGCCATGGCCTTGAGGCTCATATTGATGGCATGCAGCGCTGTGGAGGCGGGTTCGGTCAGGGCCGCCTGAATGGCGGGCATGTCCTGGGGCATCTCAATCAGTGAAGCTGCCGGAATGGACATGAATTCGGCAAAAGCACCGGGGCGTGTCATCCCCACCATGGTGCGGCGGCTGCACAGGTTGTTACGACCTTGCACGCAGCAGTCACAAACGCCACAGGTGATGAGCGGATTACCCGTCACGCGCTGTCCGAGCGCGAAGCCGGGCGCATCGCTTTTCACAATGGTGCCGCAAAATTCGTGTCCCAAAACCAGCCCGGGTTTGCGGCGTGGGTCGTGCCCGTGGTAGGCGTGCATGTCAGAGCCG
>RFMZ01000077.1 GCA_009927445.1 Betaproteobacteria bacterium | reverse complement strand
AGTAGGTGGTTGCTGGGTGTGTGTTGTGGTCTTTTACCTCTACTCTTACTATCTGATCTGGGCTTGGGTTTACTGAAATGACTTCGTGACCATTTTGAACTTCTATACCCAGCACCTTTCGATACCAGCGTAAATATTCAGCCCATTGAGGCCTGGGGATTTTGTCAAAAACTTTCCATGCCTCTTCACCCCACTGGGCAACAAACCAAGCCTGAAAAGTAAGCGACCCAATACCTAGCGCCGGACCAGTCAATTCTTTTGGGGAGCGCAGTGTCTCCATGCGCGCTGTTGTTAACCAAGGCCCCTCAAAACCTGCGGTAGATTTATCAAGTAAATGTGCATCAATCCCTAAATTCTTTAAGGCAGCACCCAAAACCAAACCCGCCATTCCACCGCCAATAATGATGACATCTTTTATGGGTTTGCCATTTAATTCTTTTGCAGGTATCCAAGGTCGTGCAGGCAAGCACAGTTGGGCCAAATCTTGGCGAATACGTTCTTCAAGATGAGTTAGGCCTAAAACTTGAGTCACTTATTGCAATTAAAACTTTTTAAGAAAGAAAAGATTGTCTATTAGTCGATAGAAATATTGGCGACTTTGACAACCTCTACCCACTTGGCTCTGTTGCTCTTAACTGTGACCTTGAATTGCTCCGGAGTTTCTATACGAACACTGTTGCCAGCGCTTCTAATTTAGACCTAATTTCTGGTGTGTTCAAAACCGTGCGAATTGCGCTATTGAGTTTCGACACTATTTGTGCGTCAGTACCTTTAGGTGCAAAGACGGCAAACCAAATCGAACTATCAAAATTTCGAGTGCCGTTTAACCCACTTTCAGAAATAGTCGGAACTTCGCTGATAGCTGGAACGCGTTTGAGTGTAGTAACCCCTAATAATCTTACTTTGTCTGCTTTGTAGTGGGACAAGACTGTTTGAACTTGGTTCATGATGCAGCAAGTTTCGCCCTTTAAAACGGCCGTAATGGCCTCAGGCCCGCCCTTGTAAGGCACATGAAGCATGTCCAAACCTAAGCGCGCGTTGAACTCTGCGAATGCCATATGCGTACCGGCCCCATTGCCGGTAGAGGCAAAGTTAAATTTGCCAGGGTTGGCTTTTACAGTGTCGACAAATTCCTTCAGCGTCTTGACATTGATCACATCAGGATTGATGGTGAGAACATTCGATACATCAAGAATGGGGGCAACGGGTACAAAGTCTGTTTCAACGTCGAAATTTAATTTTTTATACAACGCCGCATTACTGCCATGTGTTGCAGCAGTTCCAAATACCAAGGTGTAACCATCTGGCTTGGCATGCGCGACAAAATCACTTGCAATGTTTCCTGCAGCGCCGGGTTTGTAATCTATGACGATAGGCTGACCTAATAACTTACCTAGTGGCTCTTGGATTTGACGCGCAACAACATCAACGCCTGACCCAGCAGGAAAGGTCATCACAAGGGTAATGGGTTGACGCGGCCAATCCGTAGTTTGTGCTTGTGCAGTAAAACCAATACTGCCCAACACGGTTGAAATAGCTAATAAAGTGAATATGCGTCTAGCGATTGAGAAAAACATGCGCCCCCCTAATTTATCAAATGTTTAATGTTACGTT
>RFMZ01000117.1 GCA_009927445.1 Betaproteobacteria bacterium | reverse complement strand
TGGTTTAACCGCTAGCGATATCTCCAAAGCCCTAGGCGCTGGTAAAGCTGCCAAAGGCACCAAAGCACCTAAGGCTGCTAAAAAAGGCACTTTGACTGGTAAAAAAGTAGCCCCTAAATACCGCAACCCTGCCAACGCACAGCAAACTTGGACCGGCCGTGGTGTATCACCAACTTGGGTACAAGAATTAAAAACTGCTGGCAAATTAGATTCAGCGCTCATCGCTGCTGCGTAAATACTCTCTTTAGTTTGCATGGCTTTTCCCCATGCAATGCTTATAGGTTGATTCGATGGGCATATCTAAGCCACCCATAATAGGGTGGCTTTGTTTATTTGGAAGTGGTGGTTTTTTTATGTACCTAACTTATTTGCGTGGCGCTTGTCTTGCCTTAGTTTTAGGCTTGGCCCAAGCCGCTGCGCCATATCCGACGGTGCCTTTAAAAGACCTGCCAGATGGCCTACGTTCTACTTTTCAGCAACTCAAACCCGAGATGAATGAATTTAGCCACTGCGCCGCAGCCTGGGATAGCCAAACTGACGGCGACCGCATGGCCTTTAAATGTTCGATTTATATCAAAATGTCGGCAGAGGGCGAGCGTCGCTCCATGCAATATTGCGAAGAAAAGCGATTAGAAAAGAAAATTAAAGCACCTTGCCGCTTGGTGTTGCCTTAAATTAATTACGCGACAAGTTGAGCTTTTGCATGACCTGCTCAGTGGTCTCCACAATCGGCTGGGCGGCTTGGACGAGTTTTTCAATATCGCTCGAGCGGCCTGCCCAGTCATCGGCCGCATCTAATATGGCGTAAAAGTCGGTCAAATCGCCTATTTCATATTCTTCGTCTTTGGCTTTCATCATTTCAATTAAGGTGATGTAGCCCAAAAAATATAATCCGTACATCAAAGAAATAGACGCATTTAAAGATAATTTATATTCCTCTACCAATTCGGAGAACATTTCCCGAATCGTATTTATAGTGATTATTTCGTGGGCGTCAAAACCAAATTCGTCTTGAAAACGCTGGCACGCTTTATCCCATTGCTGCATGCTGTCTGAGTATGGGGTATCCGTATCGCTCATAGGGTTTGCCTTTCAGCTTCGTCTCACCAACAGTTGGGACGCCAGATCGTGCAAGGCGTTTTTATAAATACCATCCGGAATATATTCCAAAGTAGAAAGTGCGCGTTCGGCCTCAGCCAAGGCGGCGGCGCGGGTGGCGTCTAATGCGCCAGTTCTGCGCACAATATCAACAATATTCGTTAGCCCATTGACTGTGCCTTGTTCAATCGCCTGTTGGATCAAACTACGCTCAGTTAGCGTGCCGCGCTGCATGGCAATGATGAGCGGCAAGGTGCTTTTGCCCTCGCGCAAGTCGTCGCCTAGGTTTTTGCCCAGTTCCTGCGTG
>RFMZ01000003.1 GCA_009927445.1 Betaproteobacteria bacterium | reverse complement strand
GAGAAACCTTAGGATTTAGGTATAACTGGCAGGAGGATGTACGGAGCCTTTTTAGGGCTGATATGAATGGTGTTAACACCATCAAAAATTCGTGCGGGGCGATCTTTAGAGTCTGTATGCGTGAACGGCCCACAGCCAGTCATGGGGTATTTCATATTAGAGAGAACACCCGCAGGCCCTGGGTAGACATAATCTTTACCTCGCAAAGACAGTGCTAGACGATAACCAGCAGGAACCACAATACTAGTGGGAATGATTTCTATATCTAACTCTACTTGCTGATTGGGTTTTAGTGGCTGTTTCTCGTCGTGGGTATGGTAGGGGCGGTAAGGCTTTGATAATGAATCAAGCTTACGGTGTGAGGCTCGCAGCCAGCCTTGACCAATGGGCGTGTGTGGATCTAGCGCTCCCTGAAAAACCACCTCTTGCAAGTCAGGCGTAAACACGCGCAAGACAGCAAAAACATCTGCATCTGTTGTGCTAGAGGAGAGAAATAACTTGACTGCGATGGGGCCAGTAATTTCTAAGTCATTAGTTTGAGGAGGAAGCATGAAAGTTGCCCCTTCCGAAAACCCTTTGTAACTTATTTTTCCTGACTGCAAGGGCGGCTTGGTAGACAAAGTAGCCGCATCTGTTTGCAAATAAAAGCGTGTCCAGCGGGTTTTTTTCAGTGGCCACTCGTCCTCTGAGCGCTTGACAAATTTTTCACCGGGGTGGCGAATGTTTAACAACACCTTGGGCTGTCGATTCCAGCCGTTTTTCTTGCCATGTAAGAAATAGTCAAAAAACTTTAATTGAAGCTCGCGTCCGTAGTCTGTGTAGAAGTGCGTCCAATGCTCGATGCCATGAACTTCAAGCCATTTCTCTTTGGATGCGGCTCTTGTAAAGCCTTCAAAATTACCGCGGGGGTGAAGACCTTGGCCGCCCCAGTTGGCGGAAGAGAAGATGGGGACGGTTACTTTGGACCAGTCTGGCATACGGGCACGCCAGTAGGAATCATCCATGGTGTGCTTGAGTGCGGATTGGGCAAAGTTTTCACGGTTTTCAAGAAGTTCGGCATCGCTCAATTCAATGTCGCCGCAAACGGGCTTGCCGGTGACACGGCTTTTGGGCCCTCGCTTGCCTAGGCCATATTGAACTGTGCGGACTTGCATGTCATACCAGTTTTTTATGAAATCACACAATATGCCGCCATGGTGACTGAGGTCACGGTACATATCGGCCGCGCCTTCCCAAGGGCAAATGGCAGCTAGATGTGGGGCTGAAGAGATGCAACTTGCCATTGGTTCATTGCGTAATAGGAAATACCATTCAACCCCACCTTGCCGTTGCTCCACTCTTGTACGCCAGCCCACTCAATGCAATCATAAAAATCGATAGCCTCTTGGGGG
>RFMZ01000004.1 GCA_009927445.1 Betaproteobacteria bacterium | reverse complement strand
AAGCTTCTTAAAAATCATTGTTGAGAAAGCTGCTGAAATGGGCGTTGCGTTGCCAAGTGTGCGCAAAGCTTTGGTATCAGGCGAAGCCTTTCCCCCGAGCTTGCGCGACTGGTTAGCCGAGCGCGGCATTGCAGGCTACCAGTGTTATGCAACCGCTGATCTCGGTTTGATCGCTTACGAAACATCAGCGCGCGAAGGCTTGGTGCTAGATGAAGGCGTGATTGTTGAAATCGTAAGACCTGGAACAGGCGACCCTGTACCAGAAGGTGAAGTGGGCGAGTTGGTGGTGACCACCTTGAACCCAGACTATCCCTTGATACGTTTTGGTACGGGCGACTTATCTGCGGTACTCCCTGGCACATGCCCCACTGGCAGAACCAATCACCGGATCAAAGGTTGGATGGGGCGCGCTGACCAAACTACTAAAGTGCGCGGTATGTTTGTGCACCCCGGTCAAGTAGCAGAAATTACCAAACGTTTTCCTGAAATCAAACGCGCCCGTTTAGTTGTATCCGGCGAAATGGCAAATGACCAACTGATGCTCAAAGTTGAGACCCTAGAAGTACTAGGGTTAGTTGAAAAAATCAGCGAAGCTGTGCGTGACGTGACTAAATTGCGCGCGGATATTGCCTTGGTAGAAGTGGGTAGTTTGCCCAATGACGGAAAAGTGATTGAAGATGTGCGTAGTTATCAGTAAATATCCAAGTAATTAAGTAATTTCCGCGTGTACAAACGCTGTGAGCGGGTTTAGGATTAAGAGTTTTATCTTGTTAATGTCAATGTTCTATCACTTGGAGATCGTATGAAAAAGTTATTCGCGCTGAGCCTTATCGTTGCAGCCTCTTGCCAAACATGGGTGGCAGCAGCTGATTTCCCTATTAAAGACAAACCGGTCACTATCGTGGTGCCCTTTGTTGCTGGCGGACCGACTGACCGCGTAGCACGTGATTTAGCAGAAGCCATGCGTAAGCCCTTAGGTACAACCGTTGTGGTTGAAAACGTGGCCGGTGCTGGTGGAACGATTGGCGCTAACAAAGTAGCCAAAGCACCCCAAGATGGCCACACTGTGTTGTTACACCATATCGGTATGGCAACTTCGCCTGCCTTGTATCGCAAGATGCCCTACAACACCATGGACGATTTTGAGTTCTTGGGCATGGTCAATGAAGTTCCCATGACCTTGGTAGGGCGCCCCACTTTGCCCGCTAATAATTACAAAGAACTGGTGACATGGATTGGTCAAAATAAAGGCAAGATCAATTTGGCTAACGCAGGTTTAGGTGCCGCTTCGCATTTGTGCGGATTGATGTTCCAGCAAGCCGTTCAAACCGATATGACGACGGTTCCCTACAAAGGTACTGCGCCCGCATTGAATGATTTGATGGGTGGACAGGTTGATTTGCTGTGCGATCAAACCACCAATACCTCAAGCCAAATTGAAGGCAAAACCATCAAAGCGTTTGCGGTGACCACGATGAAGCGTTTAACCACTCCCGCTTTGAAAGATCTGCCGACCATGAATGAATCCGGCGTCAAAGACTTCAACGTGTCTATTTGGCACGGAATGTATGCGCCAAAAGGCACACCTGCCGATACGGTCGCCAAGTTAAATGCAGCTTTGAAAATCGCCTTGAAAGATCCTGACTTTATAAAAAAACAAGAATCTTTAGGTGCTGTCGTCGTGGCTGATAAGCGTAATGACGGTGCGGAGCACAAGAAATTTGTAGCAGCCGAAATTGCCAAATGGGGTCCTGTGATCAAGGCGGCAGGTGAATATGCAGATTAATCGCACCCGACGTAGTGCACTAGCGGCCTGTGCGCAGGCCGCCTTTGTGTGTGCTTTAGTAGCAGGCGCTAGCTTGTCGCAAGCACAATCTGCTTGGCCAAATAAGCAAGTGCGTATCGTGGTGCCTTTTGCACCAGCAGGTACTACCGACATCTTGGCCCGTGCCATTGCGCCTGAACTCAGTAAAGCATTTGGACAGACTTTTTTTGTAGACAACAAACCCGGAGCAGGTGGTAATTTAGGTGCAGATGCCGTCGCCAAATCGCCTGCTGACGGATACACCTTGTTGATGGGTACCGTAGGCACGCACGGAATCAACCGTGCCTTATACGAAAAAATGCCTTATGACCCTATTAAAGACTTTGCACCC
>RFMZ01000199.1 GCA_009927445.1 Betaproteobacteria bacterium | reverse complement strand
TGTCTACAAACTGCAGCCTCGCGAAAACCACGAGCGTGGTTTCCCTTTGGCCACTTTGTCGCTTACAAGCAAAGGCATGCTCAAAGACCGGGTCTATGGCATATCTGAAACTTTGTTCCATGACCCCTATTACCAGCGGCATGTGGTAGGCGCGCCCGTCGTGCGCAAAGTAGAGCAAGGCCGCATTTTCAGTGAAGCCAATTACGCAGTTTTTCGCACCAAACTCGACAAAGAGTCGACCGTTTTCAATGTGGGCCGTTACCTTGACATCGTTGTCCAAACGCCAGAAGGCTTGAAATTTGAAGAGCGCCTGTGCATCTACGACAGTGAGATGATTCCCAACTCCATCATTTACCCCATCTAAATATGAGCAACTGGATTGATGTAGCCGCTGAGGCTGATTTGTTTGAAGGTGCAGGCATTGCTGTTACCCCGCTGAATTTCGACATCGCTATTTTCAAAGTGGATGATGGCGTGTTTGCAATCAACAACGAATGCAGCCATGGCAATGCCAAGCTGTGCGAGGGCTTCGTAGAGGGCAACTTTGTAGAGTGTCCTTTTCACCAAGCAATGTTTGACGTGCGTGATGGGTCTGTTTCGTGCGGCCCAGCCACAGAGCCTGCCAAAGCATGGCCCGTCAAAATTGAAATGGAAGAGTCTTTTAAATGGCAGACAATGCCTAAATAGCAGGTCTGCCAAATCTAGAGTCTGTTAGGTGGAAGACCAATTGGGTTTTCGTTTTCAATGAAGGCTTGCACCCCTCGAGTGCCGAGTTGTCCATCATGTTGCAAGCCATGGTTTGAGATGCATATGCATAGGCTTTCTCAATGCCAGTTTCGAGTTGCATGTAAAACAACTCTTTGCCCATGGCCAATGCCACTTGAGGCTTTGAAAGAATTTTGACAATCAAGCTTTCTAGGCAGGCGTCGAGCGCCTCGGGCTCGGCAATTTGATTGATCAAACCTTGCTTCAACGCATCTTCGGCGTTTAAGAAGTCGCCGGTGACCAGCATTTCAAAAGCCGCTTTGCGCGACACATTGCGAGACAAAGCCACACTGGGGGTGGCGCAAAACAAACCCAAATTGACACCACTGACGGCAAATTTGGCTTCTGAAGAAGCCACAGCTAGATCA
>RFMZ01000056.1 GCA_009927445.1 Betaproteobacteria bacterium | reverse complement strand
GTGTGGTTTGAAATCAACATATCCATCGTCTCAAATTGAGAAAATTCATATGTGACACAATAAGACATATGCAAACCCTGCGTAACACTCATCTTCTTGCCCGCTTAGTGCTGGTTTGGTTTGTGCTGTTCGTGGGTGTTTCGGTGGCATCCCCATTGGTAAATCCTCAAGCTAGCCAAATGGTCTGCTCCGCTACAGGTGGCATGAAAATGGTGAATTTAGACGACGGTTCTGGAGACACAACCAAGCCGTCTAGCACTATGGATTGCCCCCTTTGTACACAGGTCAGTGCACCTCCGTCTCCCTTGATGTTCAACTTCGAGACCATTAGCGTATTGGCTCACGCCATGCGCTCTATTCCCTCAGCCCATATCGCTTGGGTAACGGGTTCACCTCTACCGCCCCGCGGACCCCCAGCACATTCCTGAACTTCAGTGTTGACTTTGCAGCTTTGTCTGCACTCGTCAATTGAGCTTCATTTCAGGGAATTTACCTTGCGTTATGGCTGCTAGGTTTGACACTTTCGTGGCAGATTTCCCTTGAATGAAATAACCAATCAATGTGTATGAATTATTCAAGAAAATCGAAATGAAATTATTTAAACAGACGCCAGTTACACTGATCGTGATGGCAATGTGTAGCTCCGCATTTTCCCAAAGCGATGTGCAATCAGTGACAGTGACTTCAGACAGAGCGGCATCACAAAAATACCAATTGCCCAACACAATTGAGAGCACCACAGCTATCAAAATTGCAGAAACGGTCAATATCATCGATACACCAGATGCGCTGAAGTACATGCCCAGCCTGATGGTGAGAAAGCGTGACTCTGCAGATTTTGGCGGTGCCACCTTGGCGACCCGAATCTGGGGTGTCTCGTACAGCGCCAAGAGCATTGTTGCAGTCGACGGCATGCCTATTTCCAATCAACTTTACAACGACAACAACTATGGTCCACCAAAATGGTTTGTGGTTTCGCCTGAGGAAATTGATCGCATTGATGTCATGTACGGTCCATTTTCTGCAGCCTATTCAGGAAACTCCATGGGCGCTGTGGTGGATATCACTACGAAACGACCTACCAAGGAATTCGAAGGCGCTGTTGGGCTAACCTCAGCAACACAGTCCTTTAGTCAGTTTAAAACCAATGACTCATTCAACACCTTTCAAGCCGCAGCGCTTTTGGGGGGGCGCAGTGAGGGGATTTCATGGCGCCTTGCTTTAAATCACCAAGATGCAAACACACAACCTCGAGCCTTTGGAACTGGCTCTACAACAGTTGTAGCGGATCAGGCGTTTCCTTACATAAAGAAGGATGGCACCAATGGCGGTTACTATTTAGGCGCAACCACATTGCTTCATGGTGTTAGCGACAACATCAATGCCAAATTAAAAATTGATTTAAACCCAAATACTCAATTAGCGTTTAGCTCAGGTGTATTCATGGGGAACACCGATTCAACAGCAAAGTCATACATGGCGAATGGTTTTTGCTCAACAGGCAGTGGATCTTGCACAACTTTGGCAAGTGGTGTTTATGGTTATAAGCAAGAGCATTGGGTCAATGGCGTTTCGCTCAAATCGATCACTCGAGGCAATTGGGATTACGACATTAGCCTCTCTAATTTCAGATACCAAAATGATGTTCAACGAACAGCAGGGTACTTGAACAACGACGGAACTGTGGTGAACAATGTGACGGGCAAATTCGGTAGCGTACGTGATATGTCAGGCACTAATTGGACCAACTTTGATGCCAAAGCTATTTACCGTCCTGCGCAAGCGCCATTGCATCAACTGAGTTTTGGATATCATCAAGATTACACGCTCTTAAGTAGCGTGACCAATAATGTTCAAGACTGGCAAAACAGCATTGTTGGAACGATGACTGCCAAGGCGCAAGGCACCAACGAAACCAAAGCTGTCTGGATTCAGGATGTACACAAAGCCTCGCAACAACTTCAATATACTTTTGGCGGGCGTTATGAAAGTTGGAATTCCTACAATGGTGGTGTGTTTGCCAGTTCAACAAGCGCATTGAACCAGCCAGCAGTATCTGTGAACCATTTCTCTCCAAAATTCTCAACTTTAATTGGTTTAGATGACGGTGCTATGGTCAATGTTTCTTTGGCAAATGCATTCAGATTCCCAACAGTGGGCGAGCTTTACAACGTCACCACTTGCACGACGGGATGTACCGGCAATCAAACTTTTCCTTACTCACCAAACCCCGCAACCATTAAGCCAGAAAAAGTCAATTCATTTGAGGCGACCTATTCCAAGCGTTTTGACAATGCGAACTACCGAGCCTCCTTCTTTGCTGAAGATGCCAACGACGCACTCATTTCTCAATATGGCAATGTCAATCCTGCACAACCTAACGGGCTCTACAGCTATTGGATGAATGTGCAAAAAGTTCGTTCGCGTGGCTTAGAATTGAGCAGTGATATTCAGAAATTCTTGCTAGATAAACTGGACTTTTTCTCTGCATTAACGGTAGTTGACTCTGAGATTGCTGCCAACAATGGCGTTACAAGTACGAGTAAGTCTGTGGTGGGAAATAAAACCCCAGGCGTTTCTCCACTTCGCATCAAGTTTGTAGCGACGTATCGACCAGACGACAAGCTGTCAGTTTCTTTGGGAGGTAGCTACCAAAAGCAGTTTTACTCCTCCATTGATAACAACGATGTGAACCCCAACACATACCAAGGTTTTGCGGGCTATACCGTGCTGGACATCAAAGCTCGCTACAAACTGAAAAAAAATCTGACAGCCTCAGCTGGCATTGACAACCTGACAAATCACAAGTACTTTTTGTATCACCCATTTCCACAAAGAACATTCTTTGCGAATTTGAAGTACAACTTCTAGATTTGGAATTTCATAAAGTTAATCATATTATTTATTGACTAGCAGCCTTTATGAGCCACCCAGAGCGCAGATCCTGCATTATTTTTACTCATCACGATTACTGCTCAGATTCACAGAGCTTTTGAAAACAAAGAAGGTATTTATGAAATTCAAATTTTTACATGTAACTTTGATCGCCGCATGCTTGTCTGGCTTTTCACAAATTGCCAATGCACATGCATTGAAGTGTGGCGAACTGAATATTGCACACCCATATTCAACCCCGACCATGTCGGGCATCAAGAATGGTGCAGCCTATTTCATGAGTATTAAAAATAATGGCAAAGAAGCGGATCAACTGTTAAGTGCTAAAGGCGATGTTTCTTCAAGTGTAGAAATACATGAAATGCAGTTGGAAAACAATGTGATGAAGATGCGCGCTGTTCCAGAAGTTCAACTACCTGCAGGGTATGAGGTGACTTTCAAACATGGACAAGCCAATGGTTATCACTTGATGCTGATTGACTTGAAGAAGTCACTCAAACAAGGCGACAAATTTGCATTGACTTTGAATTTCAAAAAGGCAGGTGACTGTCAAGCTGAGTTTTGGGTAGAAGCTCCTAAGTCAGACAGTCATAAGCATTAAGGATGCGGTGCATCGGGGATCTTTGCGTACTTTGTCCCACGGCTTAGATACAGCATGAAGAGGGCGCACGGCAGTCGGTGGGGGTGTAACGTACTTTTGGAGGACAACTTTGAATGGTTTTATTGAAGTTTGGACGC